>VXNK01000120.1 GCA_009840595.1 Rhodospirillaceae bacterium
GTTTTTTGCCCCCCCTGGCCCCAATTGAGTCTGGCTAACCCCGCGGCCAGGCCTCCACCCCCCCCGCCGCCGCCTAAGGCGGGCGTCGACTTGGCGCCGTAGGCCGCCTTCCAGGCCTTGACGAACGCCTGGTTCTCCGGCGTCGCCAGATCGGCATGGTAGTGGTGCGCCGTGATCACGCCGACCGCCGCCTTGCCCATGCCCTGGAGCTGGGTGTCCTGGGTAATGTCGCCGGGGCCGACCAGCTTGACGCCGGCCTTGCGCATGCCGAGCGCCTGGTAGGTCTTGGCAACGCCCGCGGCATGGTTGCCGGCCGGCACGAAGACATAGAAGCAGCCCGGCTTCTTGTCCTTGACCCGCTGGAAGAAGGGCGTGAAGTCCGGCGCCTCGCGCGGGCCGCCCATCGGGATCGAATCGATCACCTTGCCGCCGGCGCCCTCGAAGCCGCGCGCGAAGGCGGCGACGCTATCCTTGCCCGGCGGATAGTTGGTGTAGCCGGAGATCGCCGTCTTGCAGCCCATTTCCTTCGCGGCGTGTTCGCCCATGATGTAGCCGGCCTGCCACATGGTGAAGGACACGCGCGCGATGTTGGGCGACATGTTGGTGATAAACGCCGTGCCCGCGTTCATGATGACGAACGGCATCTTGGCCGCGGTCACCAGCGGCGCGATCGACATGGCGTTGGGCGAGAAGATGACGCCGGTCAAAATCTCGACCTTTTCGCGCGTGATCAGCTCCTGCGCCGCCGCCTTGGCGATCGGCCCGCCCGGGCGTTTCGAATCGCGCACGATCAGCTTGATCGTGTCGCCGCCCAGCTCCTTGGCGTGCAGCTTCAGATAGAGCCGCGCGCCTTTTTCCATCTGGTCGCCGAGCTGCGCCGCGCCGCCGGATTTCGGTGCGATGAATCCGACCTTGATCTCCCGCGCCTCGGCCGCCGCCGCGAAAGCGACGGCGCCGGCCAGCGCGAGTCCGGTGGTAAGTTTCAACATGGCTATCCTCCCTTCGGAACCTGTTGAACGGACAGACTAGCGGATTCCGCTACTTTCCGCACCGGCCGATCTTCAACTCCTTGCACTTGTCCTTGACCGCCTCGATGGTCTTCAGCGTCTTGTGGCGCAGGGTGCCGTTGTCGTTGACGACCTCGGCGACGTAGATGTTCTGGACGATGTCGCGCGTCACCGGGTCGATCGAGATCTTTCCGCGCGGGCTGTTGTGGGTCCAGCCTCTCAGCGCCTTGATCGCGCCGTCGGCGGTGATCTTGCCGCCCTTGGCCGACTTGATGATGTGGAACACCGCGGCCATGCCGTCATAGCCGCCGACGCTGACGAAATCGTTCACGGCATCCTTGCCGTATTCCGCCTTGAACGCCTTGCGGTAGGCCGCGTTGGCCGCGTTCTCGAGATCGGCGTGATAGTGGATGGCGATGGTCGTGCCGGCGATGGCCGGGCCGATGCTCTGCAATTGCAGATCGTGGGTCAGGTCGCCGGGGCCGATGAACTTGATGCCGGCCTCCTTCATGCGCAGGGCGAGATAGGTCTTGGACGCGCCCGCCGCATGGTTGCCGCCCGGCACGAAGACGTAGAAGCAGCCCGGCTTCTTGTCCTTGACCCGCTGGAAGAAGGGCGTGAAGTCCGGCGCCTCGCGCGGGCCGCCCATCGGGATCGAATCGATGACCTTGCCGCCAGCGCCCTCGAAGCCGCGCGCGAAGGCGGCCACGCTGTCCTTGCCGGGCGGGTAGTTGGTGTAGCCGGAGATCGCCGTCTTGCAGCCGAGCGCCGTCGCGGCGTGCTCGCCCATGATGAAGCCGGCCTGCCACATGGTGAAGGAAACCCGGGCGATGTTCGGCGACAGGGTGGTGATCCAGGACGTGCCGGCATTCATCACCACGAAGGGCACCTTGGCGGCGGTCGCCAGCGGCGCGATCGACATGGCGTTGGGCGAGAAGATGACCCCGCCGAGGATTTCGACCTTTTCGCGCGCGATCAGTTCCTGCGCGGCGGCCTTGGCGATCGGCCCGCCGGGGCGCTTGGAATCGCGCACGATCAGCTTGATCGTGTCGCCGCCCAGCTCTTTCTCGTGCAGCTTGATGTAGAGGCGCGCACCCTTTTCGAGCTGCTCGCCCAGCTGGGCCGCACCGCCGGATTTCGGCGCGATGAAGCCGACCTTGATTTCCCGCGCCTCGGCGGCAGCCGCCAGCGCAATGCAGCCGGCCAGGATCGTTCCTGTCGTGAGCCTGAACATGGATTCCTCCCTTCGGTTTCCGGCGGCCGGATCGGCACTGTCGTCCGCACCGCCACGTCGCCGACCATTTCTAAGGGCCGAACCGCCCGCTCGGCAAGACGCTATCCGGGCGGGGCTCTTGCCGGGCCGCGCTGCGGTGTTACAAATCCGGTATCGCAGCATTCGTGCCGCTCCGTCCGCATTGCGCGACACCTGAGCGGTCGGGCTGCCGTTCGCGGCGACCGCCCGAACGCAGAAGAGGCGCCGATGACTACCGCATTCGACAGTATCGAACGTGGCCTCAGGGAAGCCCTGGCCTATGCCCGCGGAGAAAGCCCGGCTACGATCCATGAGATCGAGGTGCCCCGCCCCGAGGTCGAAGCGACCCGGAGCGCAAACGCGCGTCCGGCATTTGCCGGGAAAACGCCATGAGCGACCGGAGGACCGCGCTTGTCGTCAGCGCCCACGCGGCGGATTTCGTCTGGCGCTGCGGCGGCGCAATCGCCCTGCACCAGGAAAAGGGCGTCGAGGTCACGATCGTCTGCCTGTCCTTCGGCGAGCGCGGCGAGAGCGCCCGGCTATGGAAGCAGGACGGCGCGACGCTCGACGGGGTGAAGGCCGTGCGGCGCAGCGAGGCGGAGAAGGCGGCGGCGGCGCTGGGCGCCCACGACCTGGTCTGCTTCGACCTCGGCGACTATCCGCTCACTCTGGACGAGGCGGCGAAAGACCGGCTGGTCGACGTGCTGCGCGCCGTGCAGCCGTCCTTCATCCTGACCCATTCGAAATACGATCCCTACAACACCGACCATATGGCGACCATGGCCTTCACCATGGAGACGCGGATGATCGCCCAGGCCTGGGGCCACAATCCGGGCGAGAAGGTGCTCGGCGCGCCGCAGATGTACCTGTTCGAGCCACACCAGACCGAGCAGATGGGCTGGGTGCCGAACGTGTTCCTCGACATCACGAGCGTCTGGGAGAAGAAGCGCGCCGCCATCGAGTGCATGGAGGGCCAGCACCATCTCTGGGCCTACTACACCAACGTCGCGGAGAACCGGGGCAACCATTTCCGGCGTAATTCCGGCGGCATGGCCGGCGGACGGGACTGCAAATACGCCGAGGGCTTCCAGGCCGTGTTCCCGCGCTGCGTGGACGAACTGTGATGGGCGTCGTCGTCCGGAACATCGAGCGGGCCGATCCGGCGGTGATCGCGGCGCTGGGGGACTGCGGCGTCGCGACGGTCCACGAGGCCCAGGGGCGCACCGGGCTGCTCGCCTCCGCCATCCGGCCGATCTATGCCGGCGCCGCAGCGGCGGGTTCCGCCGTCACCATCCTTGCGCCGCCGGGCGACAACTGGATGGTCCATGTCGCCATCGAGCAACTGCAGCCCGGCGACATGCTGGTGCTCGCGGTGACCTCGCCGTCCGACGCCGGCTATTTCGGCGACCTGCTGGCGACCTCCGCCCGCGCCCGCGGCGCGGCCGGGCTGGTGGCCGATACCGGCGTGCGCGACGTCAAGGATTTGACCGCCATGTGCTTTCCGGTCTGGTCCAAGGCGGTGTGCGCCCAGGGCACGGTAAAGAAGATACCCGGATCGGTGAACGTGCCGGTGGTCTGCGCCGGCGCCCCGGTCAATCCCGGCGATGTCGTGGTCGGCGACGACGACGGCGTCTGCATCGTCCGGCGCGAGGAGGCCGCCGACGTGCTGGCGAAGGCGCAGGCCCGCATCGCCAACGAAGAGGAGAAGCGTCGGAGACTCGCCGCTGGCGAACTGGGGCTCGACATGTACGACATGCGCGGCGACCTCGAAGCCGCCGGGCTGAAGTATGTCTGACGAGGTTCCGGGCGGCGTCCGCTGCCTGTGGATGCGCGGCGGCACCTCCAAGGGCGGCTATTTCCTAGCCGACGACCTGCCGGCGGATCCGGCGGCGCGCGACGCCTTCCTGCGCCGCGTCATGGGCTCGCCCGACCCGCGCCAGATCGACGGTATGGGCGGCGCCGACCCGCTGACCTCGAAGGTCGCGGTGGTCTCGCCATCCGATCGCAACGGCGTCGATGTCGATTACCTGTTCCTTCAGGTCAGCGTCGACGCGCCGCTGGTTTCCGATGCCCAGACCTGCGGCAACATCCTGGCCGGCGTCGGCCCTTTCGCCATCGAGCGCGGCCTGGTGCCGGCGCATGACGGCGAAACGCCGGTGACGATCCATCTGGTGAATACCGGGCAAACCGCGATTGCGACCGTGCAGACGCCGGGCGGGACGGTCCGCTACGCCGGGGACACGCGGATCGACGGCGTGCCGGGCGCCGCCGCGCCGGTGGCGCTGCAGTTCCGGGACACCGCCGGCGCGACCTGCGGCGCACTGCTGCCGACCGGCCGGCCGCTCGACCGGATCGACGGGATCGAGGTGACGCTGATCGACAACGGCATGCCCTGCGTCGTGCTGCGGGCAGCGGACGCGGGCATCGCCGGCACCGAGAGCCGCGACGCGCTGGATGCCGATGCTGGCCTGAAAATCAGACTGGAACGCCTGCGCCTGGCCTGCGGCCCACTGATGAACTTGGGCAACGTCGTGGCGAAGACGGTGCCCAAGATGACCATGGTGAGCGCGCCGCAACAGGGCGGGGCGATAAACACCCGGACCTTCATCCCGCACCGCTGCCACGCGACCATCGGCGTGCTCGGCGCGGTCAGCGTCGCGACGGCCTGCCTGCTGCCCGGATCGCCCGCCGCCGCCCTCGCCGCCCTGCCGCCGGGCAACCCGAAGACGCTGGAAATCGAGCATCCCTCCGGGCAAACCTCGGTGATCGCCGCCCTGGCCGACGACGGCAGCGTCGCCTCGGCGGCCATCCTGCGCACCGCCAACAAGTTGATGGACGGCACGGTCTTTGCGGGCTAGCACGGGCGCGCCCGACCCTGCTGAAGGACAGCTGCCGATGACCCGCATCCATATCCAGTTCTCCCTGTTCTCGGCCTTCTACTCGCCGCTGATCGCGACCATGGCCGGCGGATTCCTGGCCGAGGAGGGGCTGGAGGCGGACTGGTCGGTTTCGCCGCCGGGCGTTTCCGCCATCGCGGCGCTCAAGGACGGCTCGGCCCATGTCGTCCAGTCGGCGCTCAGCCAGGCCTTCGGGCCGCTGTCGAAGGGCGAGGCGCCCGACGTCGTCCACTTCGCCCAGATCAACGAGATGGACGGCTTCTTCCTGACCGGGCGGGACCCGGATCCGGACTTCGACTGGCGCAGGCTGGAGGGCGCGGAGGTCGTGCTGTTCGGCGGCGGCCAGCCGCTCGCCATGTTCAAATATGCCTGCCACAAGGCCGGCATCGACTACGGCAAGCTGAAGGTCATCAACCCCGGCGGCGCCGCCGACATCGACCGGGCCTTCCGCGACGGGCAGGGCGCGTATGTCCAGCAGCAGGGACCGTTCCCCCAGCAGCTCGAGGCCGACGGCATCGGCCATGTCGTCGCGCAGGTCGGGCTCCGGGTCGGCCGCTGCGGCTTCTCCAGCCTGTGCGCCCGGCCGGACTGGCTGGAGACGGATATGGCAAAGGCCTTCACCCGTGCCTACCGCAGGGCGCGGCGCTGGCTCAACGAAACGCCGGCGGCCGACGTCGCGCGCGCCGAGGAATCGTATTTTCCGCAGATCGACCTGCCGGTGCTCGAACGCTGCATCGCGACCTACCAGCAACTCGGCTGCTGGGCGCCCCATATCGAGATCACCCGCGAGGCCTTCGAGGCGACGCTGGATATCTACGAATACAACGGCCTGATCGGCGAGCGCTTCGCCTACGACCGGGTCTGCGCCCAGCCCCCGCAGGGCTAGAGAAATCGCCGGAAGGCCAGGGCCCATGTCCCGCTACGACGAGATCGACCTCGACAATCTCGACCCGGAACAGCAGGCGGTCGCCGACGCCATCGCCGGCGGCCCGCGCGGCTCATTGCGCGGGCCGTTCGTGCCCTGGCTGCTCAGCCCGGGGATGGCCGATCCGGCGCAGCGGCTCGGCGCCTTCCTGCGCTTCCGCACCGTCATGCCGCAGCGGCTCAAGGAACTGGCGATCCTGTTCACCGCCCGCCGGTGGGACGCCGGCTTCGAATGGAGCGTGCATGCGAAGCTGGCGCTGGAAGCCGGCCTGCCGCGCCCGGCCGTCGAGGCGATCGGCCGGGGCGAGGCGCCGGACTTCGCCGATCACGACGACGCGCTGATCTGGCGGGCCTGCCGCGAGATGTACGAGACGCGCCGCTTTTCCGATGAAACCTTCGCCGCGCTGAAGGCGCTGCTCGGGCCGCAGGGCGTCGCCGAACTGGCCGGCCTGCTCGGCTACTACGCCCTGGTCTCGATCACCCTCAACGCTTTCGAGGTGCCGGCGCCGGACGACGAAGCGGTTCCGGAACTCGCCGAGATCGCCCGGTAGCCCTGCGCCGTTCCCGGCCCGCTCAGAACAGCCGGCCGCCGTCGGGCACGTCGCGGTCGACGCCGATCAGGACGACCTCGCCTTGGGCGTCCGGGAAGCCGAGCACCAGGATCTCCGACATGATGTTAGCAATCTGCTTGGGCGGGAAATTGAGCACCGCCGCGACCTTGCGGCCGACCAGTTCCTCCGGCCTGTAGTGCGCGGTGATCTGCGCCGAGGATTTGCGCGTCCCGATGACGTCGCCGAAATCGACCGTCAGGATATAGGCCGGCTTGCGCGCCTTCTCGAAGGGCTCGGCGGTCAGAACGGTGCCGACCCGGATATCGACCTTCTCGAAATCCGCCCAGGAAATGGTCTCTCCAACCGCGCTCATGGGCGCGTTATAGCAGCCCCGCGGGCCGGGCCGGCGCTGCCTTCGCCGCACCCCTTCGAGAAATCCGGGACGGGATCAGGCGGCCGGTGCCGGTTCGGCGTCGAGATCCGGCGCATCCTCGTCACGGCGCCGGCGGTCGAACGGCGAGCGCATCGTGGCGAACCGCTCGGCCCGCTTGAGATTGCGGTCGAGCGCCGCCATGGTCTTCGCCATGTCCTCGCTGTCGTCGCGCAGCCAGACCTGAACGGTCGCCGCGAAGACGACCGCCAGGCCCTTGACGCGCAGGCCGCCGAGCCAGCCCGCCGTGCCGATGCCCGCCGCCTCCAGCATCCAGCGCATGGAGCGCAGGAGGCGGCAGCCGCCGCACAGGATTTCGGCGATACCGCCGCTGCCGGCGTCGCGCACCACGGCGCGGATGCCATCCTTGTAGGGATTGAGCGCATCGAAGCGCTGCATCAGGATATCGAAGAGCCGGTCGCGGTAGGACGTTTCCTCGTCGTCCTTCGTTCGCTGCGCCCCCGTCAGCACGGTCCGGTCGATATGGCGGAAGAAGCCGTCGAGCAGCGCTTCCTTCGAGGTGTAGCGCGCGTGCAGTTCGGCCAGCGAGAGGCCGGCCTCTTCGGCGATGTCGGCCAGCCGCGTCCGGCGCCAGCCGATCCCGGCGGCCGCCCGCATCGCGGCGGCATAGAGGTCGCTGTCGGCAATGTTTGCGTTCGCCATCGTTCGCTCCCCGGTAAGGTCGGAGAATATCCCGCGCGTCGCGTCGCGGATGCCGCAGTATACACAATTGCCCGCCGCGGCGGTTTCAATTCTTCGGCGATTGTGCGACCTTGGCCGCCGCCTTTCACACTGCGGCTCCCGCCTGACCGGGCGCAGGCGGGCAACACGGACCATCGCCATGTACCGGTCCCGGCCCGGACGTTTCCTGCGACAGCGCGAACCGGCGCTTTGCGTGTCGGTCGAGGAGGAGCGCGACCTCGCCCGGCGCAGCCAGGCCGGCGACCGCGAGGCGTCGGACCGGCTGCTGCGCGCGCATCTGGCCTTCATCGTCAGCATCGCCCGGAAATACCGGCGCTACGGCGTACCGATGAACGATCTGGTGCAGGAAGGTTCCATCGGCCTGCTGCACGCGATCCGCAAATTCGATCCGTCGGCCGGCGCCCGGCTCTCGACCTACGCGCGCTGGTGGGTGCGCGCGGCGATCCAGGATCATGTCGTGCGCTCCTGGTCCCTGGTGCGCATCGGCACGACGGCGGCGCAAAAGGCGATGTTCTTTCATCTGCGCCGCAAGATGGCGGAGTTCCGGGGCGGGCCCGACGCCATGACCGAGGACCGGTTGCGCCCGGTGGCGCGGAAATTCGGCGTGCCGCTGAAAGAAGCAGTGGCGCTGGCCCGGCGCGCGGCGGAGAAGGACCGTTCGCTCAACCAGCGCGTCCGCGCCGGCGAGCCGGCGGAGTGGGGCGACCGGCTGGCTGACGAGCGGGAAAGCCCGGAGGAGGCTGCGGCCGGCGCGAGCGCGGACCGGTTCCGCCGCGGCCTGGTCGCCAAAGCGCTCAAGTCGCTGAGCGGCCGGGAGCGCGCCATCATCGCCGGGCGCTTCATGGCCGAGACTCGCAGGACCCGCGGCGCCATCGCCGCCGATCTCGGCATCTCGCGCGAACGGGTCCGGCAACTCGAGATTTCCGCCCTCGACAAGCTGCGCCGCCTGCTCGGCCGCAAGGGCCTGGAGGCGATTTAGGTTCGGCGTTCCGCCGCCGGTTCACCGCCGTTCGGCGAAGAATTGCCTGAGCAGCGCGGCAGCCTCGCTCTCGCCCAGCCCGTCGTAAATGTCCGGCCGGTGGTGGCAGGTCGGCTGCTCGAAGATCCGGCCGCCGTGCAGCACAGCGCCGCCCTTCGGATCGGCCGTGCCGAAATAGAGCCGGTCCAGCCGCGCGAGCGCTATCGCGCCGGCGCACATGGCGCAGGGCTCCAGCGTGACATAGAGGTCGCAGCCGGTCAGCCGGCTCCGGCCGAGCGCGTCGGCGGCGCGCCGGATCGCCAGCATCTCGGCATGGGCGGTCGGGTCGCGCCGCGCCTCGGTCTCGTTGCCGGCCCGGGCGACGATCCGGCGCTCCTCGCGCAGCACGATCACCGCGCCCACCGGCACCTCGCCGCGCCGCGCCGCCGCCCGCGCTTCGTCGAGCGCCAGCGACATCGGGCTGGCGCCGGGCCGCAGGGTTTCGTCCGGGTTCGCGCTCATGCCCCGTTGGTGGCGTCGCCGACTGTTGCCGGTCAAGCCCTATCGTGCGGCGCCGGCGGCGGCGATGCGCCAATTCATCTGTGGTTCGCCCCGTCGGCCGGGTGCTAGGGACCGCACGAACTGTCGGGCAAGCGGAGTGCCGCAATGGCGCTGGATAGCGAAACGGTGCGCCGGATTGCGCACCTGGCGCGGGTGCGAGTCCCCGAAGAGGAGCTGGAGCTTCTGGCCGGGGAACTGTCCAACATCCTCGGCTGGGTCGAGCAGCTCGGCGAGGTCGACACGGAGACCGTGCCGCCGATGACCAGCGTCGTCGCCGTCCGCCTGCCGATGCGCGACGACAGGGTGGACGACGGCGACGCGCCGGACGCGATCCTCGCCAACGCACCGGACGGCGCGCCCGGCTTCTTCGCCGTGCCGAAGGTCGTCGAGTGATGGCGGGCCTGACCGACCTCACTCTGGCTGACTGCCGGGCCGGGCTGGCGGCCGGCGACTTCACCGCGGAGGAGCTGACCCGGGCGCATCTGGATGCTCTGGAGGAAACCCGGCCGCTCAACGCCTTTGTCACCGAGACGCCGGAGCGCGCGCTGGAGATGGCGCGTGCCTCGGACGCCCGCCGGGCGAACGGGCAGGCCGGGCTGCTCGAAGGCCTGCCGGTTGCAGTCAAAGACCTGTTCTGCACCGAAGGCGTGCAGACCACCGCCGGCTCGCGCATCCTCGGCGGCTTTGCGCCGCCCTACGAATCGACGGTGACCGCGAAGCTGTGGGCCGAAGGCGCGGTCATGCTGGGCAAGACCAACATGGACGAGTTCGCCATGGGCTCGTCCAACATCACCTCCCATTACGGCCGGGTCGAGAATCCGTGGCGTGCGGCCGGCAGCAACCGGGCGCTGGCGCCGGGCGGCTCGTCCGGCGGGTCCGCCGCGGCTGTGGCCGCGCGCGCCGCGCCGGCGGCGACTGGCACCGACACCGGTGGCTCTATCCGCCAGCCCGCGGCCTTCTGCGGCATCGTCGGCATGAAGCCGACCTACGGCCGCTGCTCGCGCTGGGGTATCGTCGCCTTTGCCTCGTCCCTCGACCAGGCCGGGCCGATCACCCGCACGGTACGCGATTCGGCCATCCTGCTGCGCGCCATGGCGGGGCACGACCCGAAGGATTCGACGTCCGTGCCGCGCGATGTGCCGGATTACGAAGCCGCGCTCACCGGCGATATCCGCGGCCTGCGAATCGGCATTCCGGCGGAATACACGATGGACGGCATGCCGGAGGCCATCGTCGGGCTCTGGGAACGGGGCAAAGACTGGCTGAAGGCGGCCGGCGCCGAGATCGTCGACCTCAGCCTGCCGCACACGAAATACGCCCTGCCGGCCTACTATATCGTGGCGCCGGCAGAGGCCTCGTCCAACCTGGCGCGCTACGACGGCGTGCGCTTCGGCCTGCGCGAAGCCGGCGACGGCACGGACCTGACCGAGATGTACGAAGCGACGCGCGGCGCCGGCTTCGGCGCGGAGGTCCGCCGGCGCATCCTGATCGGCACCTACGTCCTCTCCGCCGGCTATTACGACGCCTACTACATCAAGGCGCAGCGCGTGCGCAGCCTGATCGCGCGCGATTTCCGCGAAGCCTTCGAAACGGTCGACGCCATCCTGACGCCGACCACGCCGACCGCGGCCTTCCCGCTCGGCGAGAAGATGGACGACCCGATCGCCATGTATCTCAACGACGTGTTCACGGTGCCGGCGAGCATGGCCGGCCTGCCGGCGATCTCGGTGCCGGCCGGGCTGGACGGCGACGGACTGCCGCTCGGCCTGCACCTGATCGCCGACGCCTTCGAGGAAGAAACCCTGTTCCGCGTCGCCGGGGTGCTGGAGGAGGCCGCCGGCTTTACCGCGCGCCCGGGCATGGCGGGCTGAGCGTAACCGGCCGTTGCTCCCGACCGCAGTGTCACCCCGGATGGAGCGAAGCGGAAATCCGGGGACCAGAGCCAACCCCAAAGAACGGCGCTTGCGGCTCTGGCCCCCGGATCAGGTTCGGGGGAACACTATGGATTCATTGGAGTAGCGGAAGTGCTTCAGTGCGGCGTTCCCGTGTTTACCGCACCAGCCTTATCCGGATCACGCCCTTGACCGGGGCGTGGGGGTCGACCGGCTTGCCCTTGCGCAGGATCTGCACCCTGCCGGCGCGCGCCAGGCCGATCGCCTCCTCGCGCACGATGCGCGACCAGCGGTGCGCCGATTGCACGGGTGCGCCGGGCCTGCGCCGCTCCTCGGCAAAGACCTTGGCGACGTCGCCCGGCCCGATCGAGGCCTCGCCGGCCGCTTCGGCGAGGTCCAGGATGATGTCGCGAATGGTCCGTTTCTTCGGCCGGCCGCTGGAAGGCGGAGATCCGTCGGGACGGTCGGTCATGGCGCGTTCCTTCCCGGCGAACCCCGGCAGCGGTCTTGTTGAACGGGCGGCTTTGGGCCTACGGTGGCGCTGCACCGGACCGGCGCCGCGGGATAGCGCAGCCCGGCCGGACACCGCCGGAGCATAGCATGACGGAACCCGCCTCCCTGGGCAGCTTCGATTATGTCGTCGTCGGCGCCGGATCGGCCGGCTGCGTGCTGGCCAACCGGCTGTCGGAGGACCGGCGCAACCGGGTGCTGCTGCTCGAGGCCGGCGGCAGGGACAGCTATTTCTGGATCAAGGTGCCGGTCGGCTATCTCTACACCCAGGGCAATCCGCGCACCGACTGGTGCCTGAAGACGGAAGCCGAGGCCGGCCTGAACGGCCGGGTGCTCAACTATCCGCGCGGCAAGGTGCTGGGCGGCTGCTCCTCGATCAACGGCATGATCTACATGCGCGGCCAGGCGCGCGATTACGACGGCTGGGCCCAGATGGGCAACCGCGGCTGGAGCTGGGACGACGTGCTGCCCCTGTTCAAGAAGTCCGAGCATCATTTCGGCCCGGCCGACGACTTCCACGGCACCGGCGGCGAATGGCGGGTCGAGCCGCCGCGGGTCGGCTGGGAGATCCTCGACGCCTTCGAGCGCGCCTGCAACGAGGCCGGCATCGCGAAGACGCCGGACTTCAACGACGGCGACAACGAAGGCACCGGCAAATTCATGGTCAACCAGCGCCGGGGCGCGCGCTGGAACACCGTACAGGCCTTTCTGAAGCCGGCGCGCAACCGGCCCAACCTGACGATCCAGACCCACGCCCAGGCAAAGCGCATCCGCTTCGACGGCAGGCGAGCGCGGAGCCTCGACTTCTGGCTGAAGGGGGCGGAGACGCGGGCCGAGGTCGCTGGCGAACTGATCCTGGCCGCCGGCTCCATCGGCTCGCCCCATCTGCTCCAGGTTTCCGGCATCGGGCCGGGCGCGCTGTTGCGGGACCGGGGCGTCGAGGTGCTGCACGAACTGCTCGGCGTCGGCGGCAATCTCCAGGACCATCTGCAATTGCGCCTCGTCTACCGGGTCGCGAACGTCGTGACCCTTAACCAGAAGGCCAACAGCCTGTGGGGCCGGGCGGCGATGGGGCTGGAATATCTGCTGTTCCGGCGCGGGCCGCTCACGATGGCGCCGAGCCAGCTCGGCGTGTTCGCGAAATCCGACCCGTCGCGCGCGACCGCGAACCTGCAATACCACGTCCAGCCGCTGTCGCTCGACAGGTTCGGCGAACCGTTGCACCGCTTCCCGGGCCTCACCGCCTCGGTCTGCAACCTGCGGCCGGAGAGCAGGGGCAGCGTGACCCTGAAATCGCCCGACCCGAAGGAGCCGCCGGCGATTGCGCCCGACTATCTCTCGACGCCGGCCGACCGGCAGGTCGCGGCCGATGCGATCCGGCTGACCCGGCGGATCGTCGGGGCGCCGGCGATGCAGCCTTACGAACCCGAGGAGATGCTGCCCGGCGCGGAGATGCAGTCGGAGGACGAGCTTGTCCGGGGCGCCGGCGACATCGGCACGACGATCTTCCACCCGGTCGGCACCTGCAAGATGGGCAGCGACCCGCACGCGGTCGTCTCCGACCGGCTCAAGGTTCACGGGCTGGACAATCTGCGCGTGATCGACGCCTCGATCATGCCCACGATCACCTCCGGCAACACCAACAGCCCGACCATCATGATCGCCGAGAAGGGCGCAGAGATGATGCTGGAGGACGCGCGGGGGTGAGCGGCGCGGGCCGGGCTGTTTCCACACCGCCCCGGCTACCCGCAGGAAGTTGCCGCCCACGATGCCGGCGATACCTGCAAACGTCGCTCGTTCGCCGATGCCTAAAATAAACGATAATGCCGCCCCGGACCTCGATCCGGGGCCCAGTGGCGACCCGAAAGGCCTATCCTGTGCCCCCTGGTCCCCGGATCTCCGCTGCGCTCCGTCCGGGGCGGCAAAGATGGGGTTATTTGGGGCTTTGGCTGTCGGAACCGCAGCAGGCCGCGAACGCGTAGTTGCAGATACGATCCCCAAAGCACTTTCCGCTACGCGGCTGCGCCGCTTCGGTCGAAATGACGAAAAGAGGAAACGCCCCGCCTCACGCCGCGTCGGCGGGGGCCTCGCCGGCGTCGTAGGGCGCGCTCCAGGCGGCGAGGCGGGCCTTCGCGGCGTCGTATTCCTCGCGCAGCCGGGCGACGATCTCGGCGGTCGGGCGGATGTCCTTGACCATGCCGGCGCTTTGGCCGGCGCTCCAGATGTCGCGCCAGACCTTGCGGCTGGATCCGCCGCCGGAGCCGAAATCCATCTTCGACTTGTCGGCCTCCGGCAGGTCGGACGGATCGAGGCCGGCGGCCGCCACGCTCTTGGCGAGGTAGTTGCCTTTCACGCCGGAAAAGAGGTTGGTGTAGACGATGTCCTCGGCCGTGCTGTCGACGATCATCGCCTTCTGGCGCTCCTGGGCGTTGGCCTCGGTGGACGCGATGAAGCGGGTGCCGAGATAGGCGAGGTCGGCGCCCATGGCCTGGGCGGCGAGGATCTGGCCGCCGGTCGCCATGCTGCCGGACAGGATCACCGGCCCGTCGAAGAATTCGCGCACCTCGGCGACCAGGGCGAAGGGGCTGAGCGCCCCGGCATGGCCGCCCGCCCCGGCGCACACCAGGATCAGCCCGTCGGCGCCCTCGGCGAGCGCCTTCTTCGCGTGCCGGATGTTGGTGATGTCGTGGAACACCAGCCCGCCATAGCTGTGCGCCGCCGGCGCGACATGGGTCGGCGCCTGCAGGCTGGTGATCATGATCGGCGCCTCGTATTTCACGCAGAGCTCGACATCGTGCTCCAGCCGGTCGTTCGACTTGTGGACGATCTGGTTGACCGCGAAGGGCGCGACCGGCCGGCCCGGATGCTTCGCGGCGTACTCGCCCAGTTCGGTCGTTATCCGGTCGAGCCATTCGTCGAGCACTTCCTTGGGGCGTGCGTTGAGCGCCGGGAAGGAGCCGACGATGCCGGCCTTGCACTGCTCGATCACCAGGTCCGGGTTGGAGACGATGAACAGCGGCGCGCCGATCAGCGGCAGCGAGAGCCGCCCCTTGAGGGATTCCGGAATGGCCATGGTTTCGGGGTCTCCGTCTCCGGTCAGATCCTGCGGTCCGCGCCCGCCCAATACGGGTCGCGCAGCCGGCGCTTGAAAATCTTGCCCGAGTCTTCCCGGGGCAGCGCGTCGTGGAATGTGACGATGCGCGGCACCTTGTATCGGGCCAGCCGGCCGGCGACATGGGTGCGGATCTCGTCCTCGCTCACCGCATCGCCGGCTTCGACCGCGGCGGCGACCGCCTCGCCGAACTCGTCGTCCGGCACGCCGAAAACCGCGCAGTCGCGCACCGCCGGATGATCGCAGACTACGCCCTCGATCTCCGCCGGGTAGATGTTCACGCCGCCGGAGATGATCATGTCCTTGCGCCGGTCGCACAGATAGAGATAGCCGTCCTCGTCCTGCCAGCCGATGTCCCCGTTGGTGAACCAGGCGCCTTCGGCCGTGCCTTCATCCATATCCGGCCGGTTGCGGTAGACAAAACCGGTCGAGGCGTTGAGGCGCATGTGGAGTTCGCCCTCCTGTCCCGGCGGCAGGACGGCGCCCGCTTCGTCGCGGATTTCCACCGCGGTGGCCGCGCGCGGCCGGCCGACCGTACCCGGCCGGGCGAGCCACTCCTCGCTCGACGCGACGGAGACAATGCCGGCCTCGGTCGAGCCGTAATATTCGTGGATCGCCGGCCCCCACCAGTCGATCATCGCGCGCTTGACCGACGGCGGGCAGGGCGCCGCGCCGTGGACGACATATTTGAGCGAGGAGACGTCGTAGCGCCTGCGCACCGCCTCCGGCAGGCGCAGCAGGCGACCGAACATGGTCGGCACCATGTGCAGGGTGTCGGCCCGCTGCCGCTCGATCAGGCGCAGCAGCTCCTCGGCGTCGAAGCGCGGCATCAGGAAAAGGTCGCTGTCGAAGGCCAGGCTGCCGAAGCTGAAGGCGAAGGTCGCGCTGTGATACATCGGGCCGGTCATCAGCGCCGACATGCCGTCGCGCACGCCGAACGCGTCGGCCACCGTCGCCATGGCGCGCCTGACGGCCTCCGGGTCGGTCACCGCGCGGGTCACGCCCTTGGGCCGCGCCGTGGTACCGGAGGTGTAGATCATGGTGAAGCGGCCCATCGGCGGCCCGGCGACCGGCTCGAAGCCGCTCGTCCAGTCCTCCCAGCGGTCGAGATCGCCGGGCGCGCGGGCATCGGCGCCGGCGATGCGGTAGGCCGCGACCAGCGACGGCGACGGCTCGACGGCGAGGATGCGGACGCCGTCGGGCACGAAGGGGCGGATTTCGGCCAGCAGGTCGGTGTGGACCGCCAGGACGGTTGCGCCGCTGTCAGCGAGGATCGCGCGCACCTCCGCGCCGCGCAGATGCCAGTTGACCGGCGCGACGAAGGCGCCGATCCAGTTCGCCGCCAGCGCGGCCTCCAGGAACGGAATGTCGTTGCGCAGCAGGGTGGCAACCGCCCCGCCGGGTCCGAGCCCGAGCGCGCGGAACCCCGCCGCCGCCCGGCGCGCGTTGGCGTAGAGCGCCGCCTTGTCGAGCGCCCGGTCGGGCGTCGCGACGGTGCCGTTGGGCGGGACGAAGGTCACGGCGTTCGTTACGGGCCCGGCCGTCCTTCGAGACGAGGTTTCGAGACGCGATCCCTTCGACAAGCTCAGAGCAAGCTCTGCGGATCGCTCCTCAACCTCTCCTCAAGATGAAGCTGAAGCTGTGGAGCCGGCAAAACTCTTCATCCTGAGGAGGTCATTGAGGAGCGGTGCGAAGCGCCGCGTCTCGAAATGGCCGTCTCGAAGGACGCTGCGGCCCGTCGGGGCCTACTCCGCGGCGATGGCGATGTCGCCGATGCTGTTGTCGACGACCACCGGCGTTTCGAAGAACCGCACGTCCGGGTCGGCGCCGTAGCAGTCGGCGATGAAGGCGCGCCATTCGTCGCCGAAAGTCGCCTCGGCCGAGGCCCGGTCCTCAAACAGGTAGCAGCCGCCGCCGACGCCGGTGTCCGGGTTGAACAGATAGTATTTGCGCACCAGCCCCTCGATCGCCTGGTAGCGCGGCGCGGATCCGGAGAACAGCTCCCGGGCCTTGTCCAGGGTGGTGCCTTCGGGCAGCGGGAAATTGACGACGGCGGTGATCATGGGTCTTTCCTCCTGAATATCGGGGTCGCCGGGCGAAAACGGTCCCGCCCGGCCGGGTTCGGATCGGTCTACTGCCGCGCCACCATCAGCTTCTTGGTCTCGGCGATCGCCTTGGCCGGGTTCAGGTGTTTCGGGCAGGTGTTGGTGCAGTTCATGATGGTGTGGCAGCGGTAGAGCCGGAACGGGTCTTCCAGATCGTCGAGCCGCTCGCCGGTATATTCGTCCCGGCTGTCGGCGATCCAGCGATAGGCCTGGAGCAGCACAGCCGGCCCCAGATAGCGCTCGCCGTTCCACCAGTAGGACGGGCAGCTCGTGCTGCACGAGAAGCAGAGGACGCATTCCCACAGCCCGTCCAGCTTCTCGCGGTCTTCCGGCGATTGCAGGCGCTCGCGCTCCGGCGCCGGCGTCCGGGTCTTGAGCCAGGGCTCGACCGAGGCGAGCTGGGCGTAGGCCTGGGTCAGATCCGGCACCAGGTCCTTGACCACGGGCAGATGGGGCAATGGATAGATCGCGATGTCGCCCCGGTAGTCGGCGATGAAGCTGGTGCAGGCCAGCGTGTTGGTGCCGCCGATGTTGAAGGCGCAGGAGCCGCACACCCCCTCGCGGCAGGAGCGGCGGAAGGCGAGGGTCGAATCGACCTCGTTCTTGATCTTGATGATCGCGTCGAGAACCATCGGCCCGCAATCGTCCAGATCGACGGTGTAGGTGTCGAGCCGCGGGTTGTCCGCGCCGTCAGGGTCGTAGCGGTAGATTTTGAACCGCCTGGGCCGCTTCGCCCCTTCGGGCGCCGGCCAGGCCTTGCCCTTCGCGATCCGGGAGTTCGGCGGCAGTCTGAATTGGGCCATAGGTTCCGTTTCTTTCCTGCGGGCGGTTCCGCGCCTTCGGCTTTCAGGCGCTAATAAACCCGTTCCTTCGGCGGGATCGGCGCCACGTCGTTGGTGAGCGTGTTCATGTGGACGGGGCGGTAGTCGATCGCCACGTCGCCGGCCTCGTCGCACCACGAGATGGTGTGCTTCATCCAGTTCTCGTCGTCGCGCTCCGGGAAATCCTCCCTTGCGTGCGCGCCGCGGCTCTCCTCGCGGTTGGCGGCCGAGACGATGGTGACCAGCGCCTGGTAGATCAGATTGTCGAACTCCAGGGTCTCGACCAGGTCGGTGTTCCAGATCATCGAGCGGTCGGCGACCTTGAGATCGTCGCGCAGGGCCCAGATATCCTTCATCCGCGCGACGCCTTCGCCGAGAATGTCGCCGTCACGGAAGACGGCGCAGTTGGACTGCATGACCCTCTGCATTTCCAGCCGGGCGGCGGCCGTCGGCGTGCCGCCGTCGGCATGGCGCATCCGGTCGAGCCGGTCGAGCGCCAAGTCGTCGGCGCCGTTCCTTAATGGCCGGTGGCGCGCGCCGGGGGCGATGGTTTCCGCGCAATGGTCGGCGGCGGCGCGGCCGAACACGACCAGATCGAGCAGCGAGTTCGAGCCCAGCCGGTTGGCGCCGTGGACCGAGACGCAGGCCGCCTCGCCGATCGCCATCAGGCCGGGCACCGTGGCGTCGGCGTCTCCGTTCCGCTTCGTGACCGCCTCGCCCCGGTAGTTGGTCGGCACGCCGCCCATATTGTAATGGCAAGTCGGCAGGACGGGCATCGGATTCTTGGTGATGTCGACGCCGGCGAAGATGCGCGCGGTCTCCGAAATGCCCGGCAGCCGCCGGGCGATGGCGTCCGGGTCCAGATGCTCGATATGCAGGAAGATGTGGTCGGCGTCCGGGCCGACGCCGCGGCCTTCGCGGATCTCCAGGGTCATCGAGCGGCTGACGACATCGCGCGAGGCGAGGTCCTTGGCCGAGGGCGCATAGCGCTCCATGAAGCGCTCGCCCTCCGAGTTGGTGAGATAGCCGCCCTCGCCGCGCACCCCCTCGGTGATCAGGCAGCCGGCGCCGTAGATGCCGGTCGGGTGGAACTGCACGAACTCCATGTCCTGGCAGGGTACGCCGGCGCGTAGGGCCATGGCGTTGCCGTCGCCGGTCTGGGTGTGGGCGCCGGTGCAGGAGAAATAGATGCGGCCGTAGCCGCCGGTCGCCAGCACGGTCTGGTGGGCGCGGAAGCGGTGGATGGTGCCGTCGTCCAGGTTCCAGGCGACGACGCCGAGCACCTCGCCGTCCTCGACCAGCAGGTCGATGGCGAAATATTCGACGAAGAATTCCGCGTTGTGGCGCAGGCTCTGCTGGTAGAGCGTGTGCAGGATGGCGTGGCCGGTCCGGTCGGCGGCGGCGCAGGTGCGCTGCGCGATGCCCTCGCCGAAATTGGTCGTCATGCCGCCGAAGGCGCGCTGGTAGATCTTGCCCTCCGGCGTCCGGCTGAAGGGCACACCGTGATGCTCCAGCTCGATGATCGCCGGGATCGCCTCCTTGCACATATATTCGATGGCGTCCTGGTCGCCGAGCCAGTCGGCGCCCTTGACCGTGTCGTACATGTGCCAGCGCCAGTCGTCCTCGCCCATGTTGCCGAGCGCGGCGGAGATGCCGCCCTGGGCCGCAACGGTGTGGGAGCGGGTCGGGAAGACCTTGGTGATGCAGGCGGTGCGCAGGCCCTTCTCGGCCATGCCGAAGGTGGCGCGCAGCCCCGCGCCGCCGGCGCCGACGACGACGACATCGTATTGGTGTTCGACGATCTCGTAGGCCTTGCCCATGCCTGCCCTATCCCCCGAACGCCAGCTTGAGCACGGAAACGATCCCGATGCCGCCGAACAGCAGCGCGGCGAGCTTGACGAACACGATCAGGCCGATCTTCCAGCCCTCGTTATGGACATAGTCCTCGATCACGACCTGGAGGCCGAGCTGGCCGTGGTGGAAGGCGGCCAGGATCGTCATGACCAGGAGCCCGGCCGTGACCGGATTGCCGAGCCAGTCGAGGATGGCGCCGCGGTCGGCGCCGGCCAGCATCAGGATGCTGACCACGAACCAGACCGTGAGCGGCACCAGCGCGATGGCGGTCACCCGCTGCGCCCACCAGTGATGCGTCCCTTCCTTCGCGCTGCCGAGGCCGCGGACCCGGCCGAGCGGGGTCCGGAAGCTCATGCCGGCGCTCCCGCGGGCGTCAGCGCGATAACGGCGGACAGCACGGTGAGCGCCGTGGCAGCGGCCAAGACGACCATCCCGCTCGCTCGCGCCGGACCGAGTTCGAGGCCGATGCCGGCGTCCCAGAACAGGTGCCGGATGCCGTTGCACAGGTGATAGTAGAGCGCGAAGGCCCAGGCGATCAGCAGGACGATGCCGGGCCAGCTCGCCACGATGCCCTGGATCCAGGCGAAATAGGCCGCGCTCGAGGCCGCGGCGGCGAGCCACCAGACCAGCAGCAGCGTGCCGAGGGCCAGCGCCACCCCGGTGATCCGGTGGAGGATGGACAGCACCGATGTCCATTGCGGCTTGTAGACCTGGAGGTGGGGCGAGAGCGGCCGGTCGCGCCGGGCCGGGGGGTCGGAAGCCATGTGCCATCCGTCGGGGCGGGAACTGTGACGGGTGTTTATTGCGCCACCGCGGATGAGAGGCAAGATGCATGGCCGCAGCTTGCGGCGATATTGCGTCCCCTTCGGCAGGCTCGGGGCGGGCTCCCGATACGGTACACCGGCCGTATCCTACGCTATCCACGGATCGACGGTCTTCAATCCCGCCGCC
This sequence comes from Rhodospirillaceae bacterium, assembly GCA_009840595.1. Lineage (GTDB taxonomy): Bacteria > Pseudomonadota > Alphaproteobacteria > Bin65 > Bin65 > Bin65. The sequence continues at coordinate 20,528 of VXNK01000120.1, forward strand.
TCGAACGGCGCGGTGTCTCGCGTCGCCACCATCATGCCATTGGCTGCGGCGGTCGCCGCAATGTAACCGTCAGACACTGGGATCGTCCGTCCCTCGGACCGCGCTTTCGCCATCAGCGCCGCATAAGCCTGCGAAGCCGGCAGATCGAATGCCAATACCCGCCCTGCGAACATCGGCAGGATCTGTCGCTCCAAATCCTCGTGCAGCCGGTCCCGGCGGCGGCCGGCCGGCAGCGACTGCACCCCGAAGCGGAGCTCAGCGACAGTAATCGCGGACAGGTACAGCGTTTCCAGCGCCTGGGCGTCGAGCCATGCGGAGACGCGGGGCTCCGGAGCCCCGCGCAGCGGCTCCGACACCACGTTGGTGTCTACCAGAATCATTCCAGATTGATCGGCCGGGCCGGAGCGGTCTCGCGCTGGGAGAAGCCCGCGAACTCCTCGTCCGTCAGCCCGGCGCGCCGGCCGACAGCGGTCAGCAGCGTCCCCAGCGCGGCCCGCCCTTCCGGCAGGACCGTTTCCGCCAGGATGGCGCGCACCTCCGCCTCGGTGCTGCGGCCCCTCAAGGCCGCACGCACGCGCAAAGCGCGGTGCACCTCGTCGGACAGGTTGCGCACGGTCAGCATGGCCATTGTCGATGATCCAATGTGCCTTCGATGCATGCAATCTATCAATATGATTGCATCAATGCAAGCGCCCCGAAACGGCCCGGCTTCACGCCGGCCCGGGTTCTTCGGCGCCCGGCAGCCGTCGATCGCCCTTCGAGAGCAGCTATCGCGGGATCAGGACGGTGTAGTCGAGGTCGAGCACGACGCTTTCCGGGTAGCGGCCGTCGCCGTCCCTGTCCGGGAAGCCGGCGCAGGGCGTGTCCTTTGCCGCCACCGTGCGCAGCCGCAGCGCGCCGAGCGCGGCGTTGCCCGGCAGCTCCAGCCGCTCGACGACCTCCGACCAGGCATAGATCGTATCGCCGGCGAACACCGGGCTCACATGCCGGCCGCCGTTGATCGCGGCGATCCGGAAGCCGTTGGCGAGGCCGTTGAAGCTGAGCGCACGCGCCACGCTCATGACATGGCCGCCATAGACCAGCCGCCGGCCGAACCGGCCCCCGCCCTCGGTGTGCTGGTTGAAATGCACCTTCGCGGTGTTCTGGTAGAGCCGGGTCGCGGTCGCATGCACGGCCTCCTCGATCGTCATGCCGTCGACATGGTCGATCTTCTCGCCCGGCGCATAATCGCCCCAGCGCCACGCCTCGCCGGACAGTTCGTCGTTCCAGCCGTCCGGGTCGAACGCGGCCGGCGCCGCGAGCCTGCCCGCCGCAACCGCCCCGGGCAGGTCCGGCACGGCCGGCTCGGGCGCCGGCGCGCTGGAACCCCGCTTGCGCACCATCACCCAGCGGACATAGCCGAGCACCCTTGCGCCGCGCTGGTTCTCCCCGGTCGTGCGGACCCAGACGATGCCGGTTTTGCCGTTGGCGTTCTCGCGCAGGCCGATCACCTCGGTGCGGGCGGCGAGGCTGTCGCCGGGAAACACCGGCGCGCCGAACGTACAATCGGCATAGCCCAGGTTGGCGACGGCGTTCAGCGAGATATCCGGCACCGTCTTGCCGAACACCGTGTGGAACACCAGCAGGTCGTCCAGCGGCGCGCGTTCGTAGCCGACGGCCTGCGCGAACGCATCCGACGACTGTACGGCGAAGCGGCTACCGGTGAGCGCCGTGTAGAGCGCAGCGTCGCCCGCCGTCAGCGTGCGCGGCGTGGCGTGGCGGATGCGCTGGCCGACGCGGAAGTCCTCGAAGAAGTTGCCGGGGTTGGTCTTGGTCATAAAGCGTCAAACATTAACTCATTTCAGCAATACAAACTAAAAAGTGAAATACGAAAGATTTTTCGTCAAGCCGCTGCCTCAATTTCCGCTAAATCCTTGGTGAAGTCAAACACCATTTGTAGCGGTTCAATACTGGGGTGGCGTTCATTGTAGCTGTCTACATCCATCTTTAGCTGTTTGCAATCGCCCACAATTTGCTGCCTGCGCTGCTGAAATGACAGTTTCATGTGCGCACGAGACGCCGTACGCAAATCGTCCCATAGCACCAATTGTTTTCCGTTTCTTTGCACAGTCGCAGAATGCTTCACTCGGACTCGCCTGCCTCGCGAATCAGTCATATACTCTTCACGCATAGCGCGAGAAATATCTTCGGCGCATTTGGATATTGCGGCTGAAGGGTGCAATTCCCAAAGATTGTTCCGTATTGCCCAAGCCGCAATATCTTTTGATCGCGCCGGCCATTCCTCGCCAGAGAGACGATACTGATTGACGATCTTCTGCATTTGTTTAGTGTAAGCCGTCACTGTTGCCTCCTAAACCTCAATAGGTGTTGAGTAACCATACCCGTCTGTTAATGCAGTCGCGGTTACTGCGTGTCGAATTTTGACCTGGAACTTCTTGAATAAATCCCATCGGCCCGTCTTTTTTTGCAATTGCCCTGCTACGATACCCGGATGGCGTTCCACTATCCGAGAAAATCCAATCAGGCGTTCCGTAGAAAATATGGGATCCAGACGGTCAATAAAGTCATCAATCTCGGCCTGTGGGACACAAAATTCCGCAGCAGCTTCATTCGCTAACTGCTCAGAAAGCGGTAGTTCGTGCGATTCCGATAAATCGTCTGGTTCGTCGATAATAATTCCAGCTTTCCCATCTTCATTCAAAACGTGCTCCAACTCATGGCGCAAATTGAACCAGAAATTATCAATACGATCAAAACGCATAGTTAAACCAATCACTGGATTCTGATCGTCAATCCAAAAGCAAACCCCTTCAATCTTCGAACCTGGGACCGGTTCGACAACCAAGAACCTTACTCCAGCATTTGCTAAAATTTTGGAAACATGCCGCGCTTCCTCGGGATCGGTCAATCGAGCTTCAAGTTCCGTTAACGCCAAACGTAGATTCTTTTTTGAGAAATTCTGTACACTCAGGGCATTAGCCAGTTGTCGAACACGGAAAACCCATGCCCACTGTATTTGAGACATTCGGTTTGCTTCGCTGCGACGAGCTGCGTGAGAAAACACTATTTCATCTTCAATCGAACTCAATTGAAAAAATCGTAGTATGCGAGTTTCCAAAACTTCTACGTTTTCTGACGCTTCAATCCAGCCTCTCTTTATCATTTCGCGAACGGGAAACTTGTCTCTGAGTGCCGCAGCCCTCGCAATCACTTCGGAAGCAGGCATCGTCTTGGATAACTGATAGGAACTTTCCAAGTTTAGCCAATAATGAGGGCTCGTACCGAGGGCAGCAGAAAATTCCTTTGCTGTTTCAGGGGTAATACCACGTTTGCCAGCGATTATTTCATTTACGAGCCGCGCAGGTCGCCCGATAATTTCGGCAAACTCAAGTTGAGTCCATTCCCGCGCCTGCAATTCGTCGCGCAAAAAATCGCCGGGAGGGAATACCTCTGCGGGAATTCTGTCAGTCATGTTTTCCTCCCTTCATTTAGTGGTAGTCTACTATCTCAATGACATGTACCTTTTTATTGTTACCCTTTCCTTCGAATCTCACGATCAAGCGGTACTTGTCATTGCAACGGAGTGAATGTTGGCCCTGTCGATTCCCAACTAATTTTTCCAACCGTAGTCCACGAGAGGCGTAGATATCCCTTTCATCCACGGCAGCCCGGATTGCCTGCATAGCCTTTCGGAAGCCCTTCACGACGCCGGGTTGAAAGCCAGCGTCGAATCGAGGGTCGACTTCCAGGCGGTCGAGATCGTCATCTTCAAACTCGACATCCATCGTGAGCCTAGCATATATTGCTTATTTTGAATTGTGTCAATTACATTTTTACACTTGTTGTAAATTTAGGAATATAGACAAATCGCCGCATTGGGGGTTGAACACCGTGAGACAGCCGTCTCGAAGGCCTCAGCTGCCGGGCCGGGCAATATAGAAGCGCAGGAAGGCCTTCGCCTGCGGCGAATCCCACGCGGCGGGACCGAGCAGGTAGCCGACGATCCTGTGCTTGCGGTCGAGCAGGAAGGTCGCCGGCAGGCCGCTGACGCCGAGGCGCCGGGCCGTCTTCCAGCGCGAATCGAGCAGGATCGGCAGGTGCCTGTAGCCCTGCTCCTCCCAGAACGGCCCGACCGCCGCCATGCCCTTGCGGTCGAGCGAGACGGTGAGCACGGCGAAGCCCGCCCCGCCCAGCGCCGCCTGCAGCCGGTCGAGCGTCGGCATTTCGTGGATGCAGGGCGCGCACCAGGTCGCCCAGAAATTGACCAGCAGAACCTTGCCCCTGTAGCGCTCCATGGTGACCGGCCGGCCCTCCGCGTCGGCGAACGGGCCGAACTGTACGGCGCGCGGCTTCTTCATAAAGACGAAGGGCCGCGCCGTGCCGTTGAAGGGCGGCGGTTCGGCAGACGCCTTGGCGGCGCGCTTCGGCCCCGGCGCCGCGTCGGCGGCCGATAGCGGAACGGCGGCGGCGAGGGCCAGCAGGGCGGCGGCCAGAAGCCCGATCATCCGCGCTCCGAAAATCCGTTCCGTTGTCCGTTTCCGCATCGCGCCTAACTCCCGCCCATGTCCGAACCGAAGACCAACATCCTGTGGGGCGGCCGCTTCGCCGCCGGGCCCGACGCCCTGATGGAGGCAATCAACGCCTCGATCGGCTTCGACCGGCGCCTCTACGCCTGCGACATCGCCGGGTCGAAGGCCCATGCGGCGATGCTGGCCGATTGCGGCATCATATCGGAAGAAGATGCGGCGGCAATCGGGCAGGGGCTCGACACGATCCTTCAAGAGATCGAGAGCGGCGGCTTCGAATTCAGCGCGGCGCTGGAAGACATCCACATGAATGTCGAGGCGCGGCTCGCCGAACTGATCGGCCCGGCGGCCGGCCGGCTGCACACCGCGCGCTCGCGCAACGACCAGGTGGCGACGGACCTGCGCCTCTGGGTGCGCGCCGCCATCGACGGCCTCGACGGCGACCTTGCCGACCTGCAATCGGCGCTGATCGACCGGGCAGAGGCCCATGCCGGCGCGGTGATGCCGGGTTTCACCCATCTGCAATCGGCCCAGCCGGTCACCTTCGGGCACCACATGCTGGCCTATGCCGCGATGTTCGAGCGCGACCGGGCGCGGATGCAGGACGCGCGGCGGCGGGTCAACGAATCGCCGCTCGGCGCCGCCGCGCTGGCCGGAACCTCCTTTCCGATCGACCGGGCGCAGACCGCCGCCGCGCTCGGCTTCGACCGGCCGATGGCCAATTCGCTCGACGCGGTCTCGGCGCGGGATTTCGCGCTCGAATTCCTCGCCGCCTGCGCGATCTGCGCCACCCACCTGTCGCGCCTCGCCGAGGAGACCGTCCTCTGGTCGAGCGCGCAGTTCGGCTTCGTCGCCCTGTCGGACAGCTTTTCGACCGGCAGTTCGATCATGCCGCAGAAGCGCAACCCGGACGCCGCCGAACTGGTGCGCGCCAAGGCCGGCCGGATTGTCGGCGCGCTGACCGGCCTCGCGGTCGTCATGAAGGGGTTGCCGCTCGCCTATTCCAAGGACATGCAAGAGGACAAGGAGCCGGTGTTCGACGCCGCCGACAGCCTCGCGCTATGCGTCCGGGCGATGAGCGGAATGATCCGGGAGATGACGGTGAACGGGGACAGGCTGCGCGCCGCCGCCGGCGCGGGCTTTGCAACCGCGACCGATCTCGCGGACTGGCTGGTGCGCGAACTCGGCCTGCCCTTCCGCGAGGCGCACCGAGTCACCGGCGCGCTGGTGAAGCTGGCCGAAGCGCACGATGTCGACCTGGCCGGCCTGAGCCTGGAGCAGATGCAGGGCGTCGAGCCGCGGCTGACCGGGGCCGTTTTCGACGTGCTGAGCGTGCACAGTTCCGTCGCCAGCCGCACCTCGCTCGGCGGCACTGCGCCCGACAATGTCCGGGCGGCGGCGGCGGCCGCGCGCGCCGCCCTGGCGGTGGGACGCGCGCCATGAAGGGAGACGGCGGCATGGCCCGCACGGCCCGTATGGCGGGGATATTGCTGGCGGCCGGCGTGCTCGGGCTCGGGTTGGCGGCGTGCGGCAAGAAGGACGATCCGCGGGTCGCCGGCGGGGACGACCGCTATCCGGCCGGCTACCCCGCCGGCGCGCCGGCCGGCACGGTGACGATCTTCCGCAATCCGGGCCCCGAATAGGGCAGCGTGGAGCCGCCGCGTAGCGCCGCCCTCGCCCCGCCCCATCCCGTCCCGCCTTGGCGCGCCCGCTGCGCCGCCGGGCGCCAACTGCGGACTTCGCCGAATGACCGACCGAGTGCCGTCGCCCGATTTTTCCTACGCCGGCGAAACCCTGTGCGCCGAGCGCCTGCCGCTGCCCGACGTCGCGGCGGAGGTCGGCACGCCCTTCTACTGTTATTCGCTGGCCGGACTCACCCGCAGCTACCGGGCGCTGGAGGCCGCGCTGACCGGGCTGCCCGCCACCGTCTGCTACGCCCTGAAGGCCAATTCCAACCAGGCGGTCATCGCCGCGTTCGCGCAACTGGGTGCGGGCGCGGACGTGGTGTCGGGCGGCGAACTGCGCCGGGCCCTCGCCGCGGGCATTCCGGCCGGACGGATCGTGTTCTCCGGCGTCGGCAAGACGCGGGACGAGATTGCGCTCGCGCTGCGCTCGGGCATCCGCCAGATCAACGTCGAATCGGAAGCGGAGCTCGACCTGGTCTCCGCCGCGGCAGCCGGGGCCGGCGTCACCGCGCGCGTGTCGCTGCGCATCAACCCGGATGTCGACGCCCGGACCCACGACAAGATTTCGACCGGCCGCAAGCAGGACAAGTTCGGCATCGCCATCGGCCGGACGCTGCCGGCCTACGCCCGGGCCGCGGATCTGCCGAACCTGGCGCCGGCCGGCCTCGCCATGCATATCGGGTCCCAATTGCTGGATGTGGCGCCCTACCGGGCGGCGTTCGGGCGGCTGGCCGAACAGGTCCGCGTCCTGCGCGCGGCCGGGCATGAGGTCAAAAGCCTCGATCTCGGCGGCGGCGTCGGCATCACCTACCGGGACGAGACGCCGCCGCGCTTCGAGGACTATGCCGCCGTGGTGCGCGAGACGGTCGGCGGGCTGGGCTGCGAACTGGTGTTCGAGCCGGGCCGGTCGCTGGTCGGCAACGCCGGCATCCTCGTGGCGCGCGTCCTCTACGTGAAGGACGGCGGCATCCGGCCGATCGCGGTGGTCGACGCCGCGATGAACGATCTGGCCCGCCCGGCCATGTACGACGCCTATCATGCGATCGTGCCGGCGATCCGGCCGCAAAAAAGCCAAGATTGGGTGGAAATGGATGTCGTCGGGCCGATCTGCGAAAGCGGCGACACGTTCGCCGTTGCGCGCCGCCTGCCGCCCCTGGCGCCCGGAGATCTTGTGGCGTTCGGATCGGCAGGGGCGTATGGTTCGGTCATGTCGTCGGCCTACAACAGCCGCCCGCCGGCGCCGGAGGTGATGGTGAGCGGCGAGCGGTTCGCCGTCGTGCGGGCCCGGCAGACGGCGGACGACCTGATCCGGCAGGAATCGGTGCCGGACTGGCTGGGGTCCGCCTGAAGGAGAGCCTATGGGCGCTTCGGACGAAGGCTGGAAGAGATCCGCCGAAGGCGCGGCGCACGGCCCCGGCTACGGTGTGCCGACGGCGCTGTCCTGGCTGGCGCTGGCCTGGGAGCGGCTGTGGCCGCGCCTCTGGCCGGTCGCCGCCGTCGTCTTCCTGTTCGCCGCGATCGTCCTGCTCGATATCCTGCCGCTGCTGCCCGGCTGGCTCCATGTCGCCGTGCTGGCGGCGCTCGCGCTGGCCTTCTGCTTCGCCCTGTTCCGCGGCTTCCGCCGCCTGCGCCTGCCCGGCGCCATGGCCGCCCGACGGCGGCTGGAGCGGACCAGCGGCCTGGCGCACCGGCCGCTCACGGCGGCGCGGGACCGGATTACCGTCGGCGCCGGCGACGCCTTTGCCGAGGCGCTCTGGCGGCGTCATCGCGCGCGCGCGCTCAAAGCGCTCGAGCGGCTGCGCGTCGGGCCGCCGCGGCCGCGGGTCGCCCGGCGCGATCCCTTCGCCCTGCGGGGCCTCGCCGTCATCCTGCTGGCGCTCGGCGTGACGGTCGGCTGGCAGGATGCGCCCGACCGCCTCGCCCGGGCCTTTCTGCCGGATTTCGAGAGCGGCGTCGCCGAACCGGTCGCGGTCGAGGCCTGGTTCACGCCGCCGGACTATACCGGCGGGCAACCGCGCATGATCACGCTGGCGCACGACGGCAAACCCATCGTCGTGCCCGCACAATCGAAACTCCTGCTCCAGTACCGCGGCGGCAAGGGCCGGCCGGTCCTGACGCTGGGCCGCCAGCGTTTCGGCCTGCAGGCGCTCGACCGGTCGGGCTGGCAGGGCGAGATGCTGCTGGCGGAGAGCGGCGACCTGGTCGTCCGCCAGCGCGCGCGCAACGCGGTGCAGTGGAAAATCTCCGTGACGCCGGACCTGCCGCCGACGGTCGCCTGGGCGGAGGATCCCACGGTGACGCGGCGCCAGAACGTCCGCCTGGACTACAAGGCGGAAGACGATCACGGCGTGCGCAAGGTCCGGGTCCATATCGCCCGGGCCGGCGAGACCGACACCATCGCGATCGAGGCGCCGGTTGCCGGCGGCAAGACGGCCGCCGGGCGCGTTTACCGGGACATGACGCCCCACCGCTGGGCCGGCCTCGACGTATCCATGATGTTCGAGACCGAGGACGATCTCGGCCAGAGCGGGCGCAGCGGGTTCCGGGACATGACGCTGCCGGAGCGTATCTTCCGCCATCCGGTCGCCCGCGCGATCATCGCCCAGCGCAAGATCCTGACGGTCGAGCCCGAAAAGCTCGACCGGGTCGTCAGGGTGCTCGGCCACATCGCCGACAACCGCGGCGCGTTCGACAGCGATCCCGTGGTCTACCTGGCGCTGCGCGTCGCACAGGGCCGGCTGATCCTCGGCGCCCGGCACAACGGGCGCGACGACACGTCGATCCGCCGCAACCGCGCCGCCGCCATCCGCGCGGTCCAGCCGATCCTGTGGGAGACCGCCCTGCGCGTCGACAAGGGCGAGACCGCCGTGTCCGAGCGGGAACTGGCGCGCATCCAGGACAAGCTGATGGAGCTGCTGTCCCGCCGGGACATCAAGGACGAGGAGTTGCGGCGGCTGCTCGAGGAGCTGCGCCGCTCGATGCAGGAATACATGGACGCCCTGCGCCGGGAGATGGAGCGCGATCCCGGGCGGTTCGACAGACGATTCGACAGGCGGTTCTCCCGCGACCCGGACCGCCGGCTAACCGAGCGGGACATTCGGCGGATGCTCGAAAGAATGCGGGACATGCTGCGCAACGGCGACAAGGACGCCCTGCGCCGGATGCTCTCGCAGCTGCGCGAGATGATGCAGAACCTGCGCCAGGGGCGCCAGCAGGCCGATCGCAACAATCCGGCCCGCCGGATGATGCGGGAGCTCGACGGCCTGATCCGCCGGCAGCAGCAGCTCATGGACGAGAGCTTCCGCCGCGGCCAGCAACGGCGGGACGGCGGCGAGCGCGAACGCGAGGCGGACCGCGACGCCGCCCGCCGCCAGGGCGAACTGCGCAAGCGGCTGGGCGACCTGATGCGCCGGCTCGGCGAGATGGCCGGCCGGGTGCCGGAGAATTTCGGCCGGGCGGAGCGCGAGATGCGCCGGGCGCAGCGCGAACTGGGCCAGGGCCAGCCCGGCCGCTCGGTCGGGCCCCAGGGCCGGGCCCTGCGCGAACTCTCGCGCGGCATGAACCGGGCGATGCGGCAGATGGCCCGGCGCTTCGGCATGGGGCCGGCCGAGGGCAACCGCTATCGCGGGGACCGGAACCGGCGCTTCGGCCCCGACCGCGACCCGCTCGGCCGGCGCCAGGACGGGATGGGCCCGCTCGACCGGAACGACGTCAAGGTGCCGACCGAAGCCGAACGCAAGCAGGCCCGCGATATCCTGCGCGAACTGCGCCGGCGGTCGGGCGAGACCGGGCGGCCGAAGCTGGAACGCGACTATATCGAGCGTCTGCTCAAGCGGTTTTGAAGCGGGCGGTTCTGAACCGCCGGGCGGGCTTTCCGATCTGCCGGATTATCGGTTCGCCGTTGAGGGGCGGATGGCCGGATGCGGTTTCGCCTCGATGCCGAGCACGTCGTAGAACGGCGCCGTATCGGGCCAGTAGGCGACGATGATGCTGCGGAACTGGTAGCAGCCGAGCAGAACGACGGCGATCGCCGCGAGCAGGGCCAGCGAAAAGAGCGCGCGCGGCTGCCGGGGCCGGCGCCGCGCCGCGTGCACCCGCCGCGCGGGCGACAACTCGCTCGGCAAGCCGCCGGCGCCCTCCGCGCTTTCCGGGGCTTCTTCCGGCGTTTCCTCTGGCGTTTCCGGGGCCGAAGGCGCCGCAAAGCTGCGCTCGGCCGGCCGCTCCGGCTCCTGCCGCCATTCGCGGCCGCACGCGCCGCACCGCACCGTGCGCCCGGCAGGCCCCAGCGCGGCCGGATCGACCAGAAACCGCGTCGCGCAATTCGGGCACCTGAGTATCATCGCCGTGTCATCGCCGGGGTTTCGGTTCGACGATCCTGTTCATCCCGGTTGATCCGATCCAGGTTGACCCCATCCCGGTTGACCGGGCCGTACCGCCGCTGATAGGCGTCAAGGCTATGTGGCTAACATGGGATGCTGGCGGCGGCATGGAAGGCGGGCTTTGCCGTAGCGGGACCGGCGGGTCAAGCGCCAAGCCTCCGGCGGCGGCGGGCCGGACGGCCGGCCGCTTCGGCAGGCGTTCCGGAAAGCGGCCCGATCGCCGGCCCGGTCGCCGGCCCGACCACCGGTGGGGAAATCGTTGAGAACCGATCTCTTCGATGGCGAGAAACCGGTCGTGAGGTTCGACCAGGTGGGCGTGCGCTACGGCGCCGGGCCCGAGGTGCTCCGGGACATCGCCTTCAGCCTCGAGCCGGGCAGCTTCCATTTCCTGACCGGCGAAAGCGGCGCCGGCAAATCCACCCTCCTGCGCCTCATCCACCTGTCGCTGCGGCCGACCCGGGGGCTGGTGCACCTGTTCGGCCGCGATACCGCGACCCTGCCGCGCGACGGGATCCCGGGCCTGCGCCGGCGCATCGGCGTGGTCTACCAGGATTTCCGGCTGCTCGACCATCTGACGGCGGTCGACAATGTTGCGCTGCCGTTGCGCGTCGCCGGGGCGCGCGGCCCCGACGTCAGGAACCATGTCTCCGAACTGCTGCGCTGGGTCGGCCTGGGCGAACGGCTGGCCGCAAAGCCGCCGACGCTTTCCGGCGGCGAGCAACAGCGCGTCGCCATCGCCCGGGCGGTCATCAACCGGCCCGACCTGCTGCTCGCCGACGAGCCGACCGGCAATGTCGACGACAATATCGGCGTCCGCCTGATCCACCTGTTCGAGGAGCTGAACCGGATGGGCACCACGGTCGTCATCGCCACCCATAATTTCGGCCTTGTCGACCGGTTCCGCTATCCCAGGCTGGACCTGGAGGACGGCGCCCTGAAGCTGATCCGGACCCCGTCGCCGCCGTGCTGATCCGCCGCCAGACCGATATTCCCTTCGAGCAGGATCCGGCCGGCCGCCTGCTGCCCTGGATCGTGGCGATCATGATCTACCTGTCCGGGGTCGCCATCGCCGGCGCGATTGCCCTGAACGGCGCCGCCTCGACCTGGTCGTCCGGCCTGGCCGGCACGCTGACCGTCCAGATTCCGGCCGGAACGGCCTTCCCGAAGGCGCCGCAGCACGCCGACGCCGTGCTCGCGCTGCTCCGGAAGACCCCCGGTGTCGCCGAGGCCCGGCGGCTGCCGCGGGCGGAGGTGCTCCGCCTGGTGCGCCCGTGGCTGGGCGACGAGGGCAAGGGCGACGGGGAAAAGAGTGACGGGAAAGACGGCGACGCTGGGAACGCCGGAGGCCTGCCGCTGCCGATCCTGATCGACGTGCGCGCCGTAGCGGGCGCGGACATCGATTCGGCAGCGCTTGCCGCCAGAATTGCAAAGGCGGCGCCGGGCGCCGTCACGGAAAACCACGCCCGCTGGGCCGGGCGGCTGATCGGGCTGGCGCGGTCGATCTGGCTGGTCGCGTTGATCGTCGTCGCGCTGATCGGGCTGGCGACGGTCATCACCGTCGTCTTCGCGACGCGGACCGGTCTGCGCATCCACCGCCGGGTGATCCGCCTGCTTCACCTGATCGGGGCGCACGACCGCTATATCGCGCGCCAGTTCGAGCGCCAGGCGCTGTGGCTCAGCCTGCAGGGCGCGGTCGTCGGCATCGCCCTCGCCGTCGGCACCGTCTTCGGGGTCGTCCATCTCGCCGGCGAGGCCGAGCTCCAACCGGCCGACGCCGCCATCTTCACCCCGGCGCAATGGGCGATCTTCGCCTGCCTGCCGGTCGCGGCGGCGCTGGTCGCGCTGCTGACCGCCCGGATCACCGTGCTCCGGACCCTCCGGCGCATGACCTGAGCCGATGAACCGGCACGCCATGACGCCGGTGGACCGGCGCCGGTCGTTGCCCGGCCATCGGCGCCGACGGCCGCGCCTCCTGCGTCGGCTGCTCGCGCTGTGCGCGCTGCCCGCGCTCCTCTGGCTGGCCGGGCTGGCATGGTTCGGTTTCACCATGCCGCAGACGCCGGCCGACGGGCGGACGAAGACGGACGCCATCGTCGTCCTGACCGGGGGTGCGGGGCGGCTGGCCGAAGGCATCCGGCTGCTCGCGGCCGGCGTCGCGCCGGTCCTGTTCGTCTCCGGCGTCGATCCGCGGGTCGACAGGCAGTCGGTGCTGCGCAGCGCCAGCGGCGTGCCGGAAGCGCTGGCGCCGCGGATCGTCCTCGGCTACCGGGCCGAACACACACAGGGCAACGCGGACGAAACCGCCCTGTGGGCGCGGGCGCGAAGGCTCGACTCGCTGCGCCTGGTGACGGCCAACTACCATATGCGGCGCAGCCTGCTCGAACTGCGCAGCGCCCTGCCGGACGCGCGCCTGATCGCGCACCCGGTTTTCCCACCGGCGGTGTCGCGCGGGCAATGGTGGCGCAGCCTGCGCGGCATCGCCATCGTCAACGGCGAGTTCTACAAGTTTGCCGCCGCCCTGATCCGCCTGACCCTGGCGCCGGCCGGGCCGGGCAGGCCGGCTTCATGATCGCGGTCCGGTCCGCGGCGTTCACGGCCGGCCTGTGGCTCGTCACCCTGGCCGCCGGCCTGGCCGGCCTGCCGCTGCTGGCGGCGCCGCGGCGGGCGGCCTTCGCGCTGGCGGTCGTCTGGGCCCGTACCGTGCTGTGGCTGCTGCGCGTCGCCGTGGGCATCCGGCACCGGACCGTCGGATGCGTGCAGCCGGATCCGGACGGCCGGTACATCTACGCCGTCAAGCACCAGTCCGCGTGGGAGACCATCGCCTTCCCGGTGATCGCGCCGGCCTTCGCCGCGGTGCTCAAGGAGGAGCTGACGCGCCTGCCGTTCTACGGCTGGTACCTGAACCGCGCCGGCATGGTGCCGATCCGCCGTTCGGCGCGCGGCGCGGCGCTCAAACGGATGCTGCGCAGCGCCCGCGCCATGGTCGACATCGGCCGGCACATCCTCATCATGCCCGAGGGCACGCGGATGCCGCCGGGCCGGACCGGCCGCTACCATCCGGGCGTCTACGCGCTGTACAAGTATCTCGGCCTGCCGGTCGTCCCGGTCGCCCACAATGCCGGGCTGTTCTGGCCGCGCAACGGGTTCCTGAAACGGCCGGGGACCATCGCGATCGAATTCCTCGAACCGATCCCGCCCGGCCTGGACCGGGCCGCCTTCATGGCGACCCTGCAGGAGCGCATCGAGACCGCGGCCCGGCGGCTCTGCGAGGCGGAGCTCGCCCGCCGCCGGGACAGGACGGCACGGCCCGCCGGCGATCGGACGTGACGCTTCATGGCGGTTGACGGCGGATCCGGCCCTCAGGCGGAAAACGGGCCGACGGAGAACGGGCCGGCGAGAGACGGACTGGCGGGAGACGGGCTGGCGGGCGGGGCGCTGCACCGGCTGTTGTGCGCCGGGATGCTGCTGCTGTGCGCCGGCGTCCTGGTCCATCTGTATGCCGGGCTGGACGCGGCGGCGCTGGCCGCATCGGCGTGCCTCGTGCTGTGCTTCGCGCTCGGCCTGGGCCGGGTCGGCTGGCGGGAACGCAGCCTGCTTGCCGCCGCGCTGGCCGTGACGGCGGCGGCGGCGCTGAGCCATGCCGCGCCGGCGGCGCTGGCCGGGCAGTCGCTGGAGCGGGCCGCCTTTCTGGCCACCTTCATGATCCTGATCGGGCTGCTCCGGGTCGGGGCCGGCACCTCGTCGTCGGTGCTGGCGCTTGGCGATTATCTGACCCGCCAGCCACCCGGCCGGCGCTATCTGGCGATCCACACCGGCAGCCATATCCTCGGCGTCCTGCTGAATTTCGGCACGCTCAGCCTGTTCGGGCCGCTGATCGTGCGCGGCGTCGACGCCACCCGCCGGGACGAGCTCGGCGCGGCGGCGGTCCGCGAGCAGCGGCAGCTGTCAGCGCTGATGCGGGGCTTTTCCTGGGTCATCGCCTGGTCGCCGACGGCGATCACCCAGGCGCTGATCCCGGTCGCCGTGATCGGCGCGGAGCCGCTCGCCGTCGCCGGCATGGGCGCGGCGGTCGCCGCGGCGATGCTGCCGCTCGGCTGGCTGAACGACCGGATCGTCGGCCGCCGTGCGCGCCGGCGGCTGGCGCGCGAGGGCCTGCTGCCCGCCGGGCTCCGGCGGGACTTTCCGCGCGCGGCGGCGGCCCGGTTCTCGGTCGTCTGCCTGGCGCTGACCGGCGGATGCGCGCTGGTCGTGCTGGCGTCGGGCGTCACCGTGATCGTCGCGCTGATGCCGGTGGCGGCGCTCGCCACCCTGGCCTGGCTCCTGGTTCAGGCCCGCGCCGCGCGGCGCGCCGGCAGGGGCCCGGGCGAGGGCGGCTCTTTCGCGGCGCGCGTGCGCGGCCTCGCGACGGTCTCGGTGCCGCGCAGCCTGCCCGAGGCGCTGACCCTGGCGACCGGCGGCTATTGCGGCCTGATGCTGGCCGGCCTGCTGGAGCCGGCGCGCGTCGGCGCCTGGCTGCAGCTCGACCGGCTACCGGCAGAGGCGATCTACCTGCTCGCCGCCGCCATCGTGCCGCTGCTGTCCCAGCTCGCAGCGCCGCCGATCCTCGTCGTCACCTTCTTCGGCAGCGTGCTGATCGGCAATCCGGCGCTCGGCCTGGATCCGTCGCTGCTCGGCTTCGCCTTCGTCATGGGCTGGTGCCTGAATCTGACCGGCTCGCCGTTCGGCACGACCGTGCTGATGCTGGGCCGCGCGACCGGCGTCCGGGGCACGACGCTGTCCTGGCGCTGGAACGGCCTCTTCACCCTCGCCGCCTTCGCCATCGTGACGGGCGCCCTGTTCGCGTTCGGCGCGTGAGCGCCATGCGCCCGGCGCTCCCTTCGTTCGCCCCCTCGGTTCGCCCCCTGGTTCGCAGTGCGACCGCTGCGACACCGGATTGCGCCAAAAGTCGATGCCGAACCGCTAGAAAAGGGGGAAGCGGCCCGGCGAAATCTGCTATGCCCGGCTGACGGGCCGCGCAGGCGGCGCGCGCCGGCCGCCGAGTTCCCGCCGCGAAGCACAGGGTTTGCATGATCGACAAAATCGCCCGTTCCGTCGCGGAAGCCCTCGCAGGCATCGAGGACGGTTCTACCGTGCTGGTCAGCGGCTTCGGCGAGGCCGGCGTGCCGAACGTCCTGGTCGAGGGCCTGATCGAGCAGGGCGCGCGCGATCTCGTGCTGGTCAACAACAATGCCGGCGTCGGCCGCCACGGCATCGCGGCGCTCATGGCGGCGGGCCGGGTGCGCAAGATGATCTGCTCCTTCCCGCGCAGCGTCGGCAGCGTGGTGTTTCCGGAGCTGTACGCCGCCGGCAAGATCGAGCTGGAGGTCGTGCCCCAGGGCACGCTCAGCGAGCGCATCCGGGCCGGCGGCGCCGGCCTGGGCGGCTTCTACACGCCGACCGGCGTCGGCACGCAGGTCGCCGACGGCAAGGACGTCCGGCGCATCGACGGCAAGGACTATCTGCTCGAAATGCCGATCCGGGGCGATGTCGCGCTGGTCAAGGCGCATGTCGCCGACCGCTTCGGCAACCTGACCTACCGCAAGGCGGCGCGCAATTACGGCCCGTCGATGGCCATGGCCGGCCGGCGGACCGTCGCCGAGATCGACGAAATCCACGACGGCGGCGGGCTGGACCCCGAACGGATCGTCACCCCCGGCATATTCGTCGACGCGGTCGTCAAGGTGGACCGATGAACATGGCACAACCGCTGAGCCGCCCCCAGATTGCCTGGCGCATCGCCCAGGACATTCCGGACGGGGCCTATGTCAACCTGGGCATCGGCATGCCCGAAATGGTCGCGAACTACCTGCCCGACGACCGCGAGGTGATGCTGCACAGCGAGAACGGCATTCTCGGTCTCGGCCCGTCCCCGGCGGAGGGCGAAGAGGACTGGGACCTGATCAACGCCGGCAAGAAGCCGGTGACGCTGGTGGAGGGCGGTTCCTACTTCCACCATACCGACAGCTTCGCCATGGTCCGCGGCGGCCATCTCGACCTCTGCGTGCTCGGCGCCTACCAGGTTTCGGCCGCGGGCGACCTGGCGAACTGGTCGACCGGCGACGAAAGCCGGCTGCCGGCGATCGGCGGCGCGATGGATCTCGCGATGGGCTCCCGCGGCATCTATGTGATGATGGAGCTGTGCACCCGGCAGGGCGCGCCCAAGATCCTGGACCGCTGCACCTATCCGCTCACCGGGCAGCGCTGCGTGAACCGGATCTATTCCGACTATGCCGTGATCGACATCGCCGAAGACGGCCCGGCGGTGCGCGAGATGATCGAGGGCATCGATCTCGCCGGCCTGCAGGCCAAGGCCGAAGCGCCGCTCCGGCTTGCCGAAGACTGGCGGACCCTGACGGCGCCCGATCTCTAAAAGAAATTTTTCCTGCTATTTTTTAGCGACCATTCAATTTCAGATGCCCCGTTTATCGCAGAATTCCGCCATTTTCCGGCCGAAAGCAAATTAGACCGACCGGTCTGTCTACAGTGTTTTTTTGCACCGGCGCCCCGACAGCCGATGCCGTAACTTGCCCCTCCATTGCCTCCCCGGACGGAGCGCAGCGGAGATCCGGGAGCCCGCCCTGAGCGAAGCCGAAGGGACCAGGAGCCTGCCCTGAGCCTGTCGAAGGGGCCACAAGCAAAGATCTTTCGGGTCGCTCCTGGGCCCCGGATCAAGTCCGGGGCGGCAAATCTGGTATTTTGAATTCCCCCAGCCGGCGGCTTTCCGAATGTCACCTGCCTCCTCTTGCCGTTGGACGGAAATCCGGCGCCGTATTTTCAACGGCATCGATCTTCGTTTACCGCCGCGCAGGCTGGCGCTCCGCTCATTTGTTCATTTAATGTTCTATAACGCTGGAGTCAAGCCCTTTTGGCGCAGAACCGCACAGGCGTGCAGCAACGGCGGCCTCCCGGCGCGATAACGCAACCGGGGGGGCCGGGGGGGCGGGGGGGGGGGGGGGGGGGGGGGGGTGGGGGGGGGGGGGGGGGGGG
>VXNK01000129.1 GCA_009840595.1 Rhodospirillaceae bacterium
CGGCGCGCCTGCCGCCGCGGTCGGAGCCGGCGAACAGCCACGATTTGCGGCCGAGTGCAATACCCCTGAGCGCTCTCTCAGCGGCATTATTCGAGAGGCAGATGCGCCCGTCGTCGAGGAAGCGAGCGAAGCGGTCCCATCGTCTGAGCATGTAGTCCATGGCCTTGGCGACGGGGGCATGGCGGGAGAGCCTGGCGCGTTCGGTCTTCATCCAGGTCTCGAGTTCGGCGACGAGCGGCGCGCTCAGCTCCTGGCGAACGGCATGGCGCCGGCTGGGGCTCTCGCCCTTGATGGAGCGCTCGATCTCGAACAGCACATCGATCCGCTTGACCGCCTCCATCGCCAGCGGCGAGATCGGCGGGGCGTTCTTGCGCCCCTTGCTGACCGCGATGTCGGCGAGCTCGAAGAACTTGCGTCGGCTATGTGCCCAACAGGGAACTTCGGTGACAGGCCCCGGCAGTCGCGTGGCCGCGTAGAGGCGGTTGTAGCCGGCGAAACTGTCGGCCTGGAGGATGCCGGCGAAGCTCTCCAGGTGCTCGACCGGATGATCCCCGGACCGGTCCCGCGAGTAGCGGAACAGGGCCGCCGGCGGGTCGGGACCGCCGAATGGCCGGTCGTCGCGGACATAGACCCAGGCCCGGCCCTTATCGGTCTTGCCCTTGGCCAGCACCGGCACCGGCGTGTCGTCGCCATGCAGGCGTTCGGCCGCCATGACATGCTCCGCGATCAGGTCGTGCAGCGGGCGCAGCGCCACGGTGCAGGCGCCTACCTGGTCGGCCAGGGTCGACAGGCTGAGGTCGACGCCCTCGCGCGCATAGCGGTCGCGCTGGCGGTTCAGCGGCTGGTGCTGCCCATACTTCTCGAAGACGATCGTCGCCAGAAGGTTCGGGCCGGCCCAGCCGCGCGGTGTCGGATGGAATGGCGCCGGCGGCTGGCTGATCTTCTCGCAATCGCGGCAGGTGAACTTCTCGCGCACGGTCTGGATCACCTTCCACTGGCGCGGAATGACCTCCAGCGTCTCGGTGACGTCCTCGCCGATCTTCGAGAGCTTCTGCGAGCCGCAGCACGCGCAAGCGTCCGGCGGCGGCACCACCACGCGCTCGCGCGGCAGATGTTCGGGGAATGGCTTGCGCCCGGACCGGCGGCGGCGGGTGAAGGCCTTGACCTGGGTCGTGTCGGCGGCCGCCTGTTCGGCCGCCAGCTCGTCCTCGGTCGCGCTCGCCTCAAGCTCGTCGAGTTGAAGCTCCAGCTGGTCGAGAAGCCGCTGCTTGCGCTCCGAACGCTGGCCGAAAAGCGCGCGACGCAGCTTCTCGATCATCAGCTTCAGGGCGGCGATCTGCGCTTCGGCGTCCGACGCCTGCGCCTCGGCGTTCGCGGCCCGCGCCTCGGCGTCGGTCGCCTTCGCCTCGGCCTCGCTGGCCTTGGCTTCCGACGCCGCCAGCGCCGCCTTCAGCGCGTCGATCTCCGATCCGTCCGGCATGCCCGGAAGCGAATCACAACAGCCGCTGCGCCGCTACGCCAATCCTGTGCGATGAGTCCTTTTGCCGCCCGTCAGCCGGCCCGCGACGGCCGCCAGGTCCGCACCGGGTTGCGCCAGTCGATCCCTTCGAGCAGGTAGCCCAGCTGCGCCGCGCTGATCGACACGGCCCCGCCCGACGCCGCAGGCCAGGGGAACCGGCCACGCTCCAGACGCTTGGCGTAGAGCGACGTGCCGATCCCGTCGGTCCAGAGAATCTTCACGAGATCTCCTTTGCGTCCGCGGAAGATGAAAAGATCGCCCGCATGTGGGTCCCGCCCGAGACCCTGCTGGACCTGCAGCGCCAGCGTGTTCATCCCGCGCCGCATATCCGTCACGCCGGTCGCCAGCCACACCCGCGCCCCGCTCGGAACCGGGATCATCGCCGCTCCAGAACCCCGAGAACCCGCGACAGCGCCGCCGCGTCCACATCCCGGTCCACCGTCACACGCGAGCCGTCCGCCAGGGCAATCTCCATCCGCCCGGAGGAAGACGCCTCGATATCCGGCGGCGCCGGCAGCAGCTTCGCCGGTTCCGCACCCTCCGTCGACGAGATAACCACCGGGACGAAGCCGCCCGCCATGCGCGCCAGCTCCCGATACTGACGGCGCCAACTGAAGACCAGGTTCGCGTTCACGTCATGACGCCGCGCCACCACCGAAACCGAAATCCCCGGCTGGTAGCTCTCCGTCACGATCCGGCGCTTCTGCGCCTCGCTCCAGCGACGGCGGCGGCGGCGAGACCGAACCTCACCCCCGGAGCCCGAATGATCCGCGTCCGACATCCGCATAGTGCCCACTTATCCTTGATGGACACCTACGCGCGCCCATCCCTGAGCGCGAACCCTCGCCGATCCGGGACAGAGCCGACAGGCGGTCTATGACGGATGCTTACGGTTTTTCTGCCTACTCTATCAATCGATGATGGTATCGAAGCTCGCTGTCTCACAGGGGGCGGATAGACTCCGTAACAAGTCAGGTCGCCGAACAATGTGAGATAGCGAAAATGCGCATCCAACGATACCCGACGCTCTACAGGCTTAGTAAAGTGCTCGGCAAACCTTCGGTTGATTATGTAGCCGACGGCGTTGCTCGGCGGTCGAGAATAGATGTAGAGGCCGCGGCCCTCTCGAAGGGTAGCGATCCGGCGCACAGGACGCTTGAGGTTTTTGAGAGACGGCGACAACCTTACGATGTCCCAATCTTCTGGCAATTGTTCAGGAATATCTGCCAGAAACTCTGCAAAGTCCGCCGACAGTTCGCAGTCGTCTTCCAGAATCACTCGGGCCGTTTCATCGGTTTCGAGTATGTTGGCTATCACCTGAAGATGGCTTGCATAGCACCCAATCTGACCTGCACCCATCGGATTGTCCCGCCCGAAATCTGACGTCCACCTATCGGGAATGTCTGTGCCAAGAAAAGCGGGGAATCGAGTGAACGGTATTCCCAATTGTTGCAGCGACGCCCGTATGTTTATCAAGCGTTCGACATCACGATCAAGGTTGATCACATATACAGGCAGGCTCACTAGACCGTATCCGTCTTGTATGGAATCGTTACGGTGCTGTGCCCCTCGATACAGCCCTTCGGGCCTACACTGGATGAGGGAAAAATTGCTGGCTACGACTTCCTCATCTGAGTAGCGGCGCAGCCGCGTATCGAAGGATGCGCCTCAGTTGCGTCGGCGCTTCCATCAAGAACGGATTGGCTCTAGCCATTCGCCTTCTGGGAGAACGATCCCCTACGCGTGCCCTTTCACGTCCTTTTTCACCTGGCGGTAGATCGCATACATGAAGCCGGTGAAGAGGAGCAGGAACAGCATCACCTTGATGCCCATGCGCTTGCGCTCGACCATATAGGGCTCGGCGGCCCAGGCGAGGAAGGCGGTCACGTCCTTGGACATCTGGTCGACGCTGGCCGGCGGCGCGCCCGCCTCCTCGTATTCGACCTGGCCGTCCTCGGTCAGCGGCGGCGCCATGGCGACGATGTGGCCGGGCATGTAGGTATTGCAATACTGGCCCTCGCCCGGCGCCAGCGGGTTGCCCTGGCTGTCCTTGAACTGCTTCTTGCAGGCCGCTTCGGAGACATAGCCGGTGAGCAGCGAATAGACATAGTCCGCCGCGCCGCCGCGCGCCTTGACCATCAGCGACAGGTCCGGCGGGGCCGCGCCGTTGTTCGACGCGATCGCCGCCTGGACGTTGGGGAAGGGATCGACGAACCGGTCCTTCGGCTCGGCCGGCCGGGTCGTCGGCTCGCCCTCCTCGTCCGGCTCGCCGTCGACCTCCTTGTCGCCGGCGATGGCGCGGATTTGCGCCTCGCTCAGGCCGATCGCCGCCAGATCGCGGTAGGCGACCAGGCGCAGCCCGTGGCAGGCCGCGCAGACCTCGTTATAGACCTGAAGGCCGCGGCGCAGCTGGGGATAGTCGTAGCGGCCGAAGACGCCGTTGAAGGTCCAGGCGACCGCCTTCGGCGCAACGGCATCGCCGGCAGCGAGCGCCGGAGCGGCCGCCGGGACCGCGCCGCCCGCCAGCACCGCGGCAATGGCGGCCGGCGCCAGCATACGATGGAGAGAGCGCATCGGGGAGCGGATCATCGGGAGGCCTCCATCGGCGCAGCGGCTGCCGCCGCGCCGCCGCCCAGCACGGGCTGGCTGATGCTGTGGGGCAGCGGCCTCGGCCGCTCGATCCGGGAGACCAGCGGCAGAATGACGAGGAAATGGGCGAAATACCAGATCGTCGCCCACTGGCCGATCGCGGTCCAGGGCTGCTCGGCCGGCTGCGCGCCGATCCATCCGAGGACCAGGCAGTCGATCACGAAGAGCCAGAAGAACGCGCGGTAGACCGGCCGGAACTTCGCGCTGCGCACCCGCGACGTATCGAGCCACGGCAGGACGAACAGGACGGCGACCGCGCCTCCCATCGCCAGCACGCCGGCCAGCTTGGCCTCCATGCCCCACCAGCCGAGCAGGACCTGGAACAGCCACCAATCGTCGGTGAAGGAACGCAGGATGGTGTAGAAGGGCAGGAAATACCATTCCGGCACGATGTGCGGCGGCGTCTTCAGCGGGTCGGCCTGGATGTAGTTGTCCGGGTGGCCGAGATAGTTCGGGGCGTAGAAGACGAAGGCGGCGAAGACCAGCAGGAACACGCCGGTGCCGAACAGGTCCTTCGTCGTGTAGTAGGGGTGGAAATCGATCGAGTCCTGCGGGCCCTTCATGTCGATGCCCAGCGGGTTGTTCGCCTTGACCGTGTGCAGCGCCCAGATGTGCAGGACCACGACGCCCAGAATGACGAAGGGCAGCAGATAGTGCAGGCTGTAGAAGCGGTTGAGGGTCGGGTTGTCGACGGTGAAGCCGCCCCACAGCAGTTCGGTGAGGGATTCGCCGATCAGCGGCACGGCGCCGACCATGCTGGTGATGACCTTGGCGGCCCAGAAGCTCATCTGGCCCCAGGGCAGGACATAGCCCATGAAGGCCGTCGCCATCAT
Organism: Rhodospirillaceae bacterium; assembly: GCA_009840595.1. Lineage (GTDB taxonomy): Bacteria > Pseudomonadota > Alphaproteobacteria > Bin65 > Bin65 > Bin65. The sequence goes on from VXNK01000129.1 coordinate 5,002, forward strand.
CAGGAACAGGATAATGACGCCGAGCCACCAGAGCAGTTCGCGCGGCGCCTTGAACGAGCCGTAGTAGAGGCCGCGGAAGATGTGCAGATACACGACGATGAAGAACATCGACCCGCCGTTCATGTGAACGTAGCGGATCAGCCAGCCGTAGTTGACGTCGCGCATGATGCGCTCGACCGAATCGAAGGCGTAGTCGGTGTGCGGCGTGTAGTGCATCGAGAGCACGATGCCGGTCACGATCATAATGATGAGCGCAAGGCCGGCCAGCGAGCCGAAATTCCACATATAGTTCAGGTTGCGCGGCACCGGGTAATAGAGCGCGTGCTCCGTCATGGAGACGATCGGCATGCGGTCGTCGATCCATTTCAGCGTCCGGTTTCGCCGCGCGCCGTGCGCTTCAGTGCTCATCCCCTAACCTCGCTCCTGGCCGTCGCGGCCGTTGCGATGAAGGACAACGACAACGCCTCGCCGCCCGCTCGATGACGTTTCCCGTTCGCTGGACCGGACCCGGATCCCTGGAACCGGAATCCCGGAACCGGAATCAAGGACCTCGATGCGGCGGCGTCAGGCTGCGTTGCCGCCATGCCCGCCTTTCGGCTGTTCGACGCCGATGATCAGCTTGTTTTCCGCCGTGATGGCGTAGGGCGGCACCGGCAGGTTGCGCGGCGCGGGCCCTTTGCGGATGCGGCCGGAAATGTCGTAGTGCGAGCCGTGGCAGGGGCAGAACCAGCCGCCGTATTCGCCCTTGTTGTCGGTCCCCTTCTGGCCCAGCGGAATGCAGCCGAGATGCGTGCACACGCCGACGACGACCAGCCATTGCTCGCGGGCGCCGCTGCCGAAGCGCTGCTCGTCGGTCTGCGGATCGGGCAGATCGTCCGGGTCGACGGCCTTGGCCTCGGCAATTTCCTTTTGCGTCCGGCGCCGGATGAAGACCGGCGAGCCGCGCCACTTGACCGTGATCGCCTGGCCTTCCTCGATCGGCGACAGATCCACTTCGGTCGTCGAGGCGGCGAGCGTATCCCTGGCCGGGTTCAGGCTGTCGAGCAGCGGCCACGCCGAGGCGCCCGCGGCGAACGCGCCGAAAGCGCCGCCCGCCAGGATCAGAAAGTCCCGCCGGCCGGCCCCGTCCTCATGCGCTCCGGCCCCATGCTCATGCGAGCCGGCAGCGTCAGTACTGGCGCTGTCCGCCATCTGCTCCCAATCCTTGGCGTTCGAGAAAAATCAATAAAAACCGAAGGTTACGCTGCGCTTAGCGGTGCTTCGCGGCGCGTTCCAAGGTATTGTCCGGCCTTTCGCAGGCGAAATGTGACACCGCGACGCAGAGACATCCGGGCAGCCCGAATCCAGCCCGCGCGCAGGGGAAAATTCACCGCCGGAGCGCCCCGGAAGCCTCTCCCCGATCGCCCGGCGATCCTATACCGGAACGCCGGCACGAAACGGCCGGCACGAAATCGCCGCTGGCGGCGCGGCGGCCCCGGCGGCGGCGTTGCGGCAAACCGGAGGCTGGCCCGCGGCCCGGCCGGGGGCGACATTGCGGCAGACGAACGGACATATCATGGACACCGCCGCCGGCACCGACACGCAGAAAACCGAAGCGCGCCAGTGGTTCGAGGCCCTGCGCGACCGGCTCTGCGCGGCCTTCGAAGCCCTGGAGGACGAGCTGTCCGGTGAAGCGCTGACGCTGTCCGGCGGCGGGCCGGCCGGCCGCTTCGAACGCACGGCATGGAGCCGCGACGGCGCGGCGCCCCCCGGGTCCGGGGGTAATGGCGGGGGCGGCGTGATGTCCCTGATGCGCGGCCGGGTGTTCGAAAAGGTCGGCGTCAACGTCTCGACCGTCTACGGCGAGTTCTCCGAAGAGTTCCGCAAACAGATTCCCGGCGCCGCGGACGACCCGCGCTTCTGGGCGAGCGGGATCAGCCTCGTCGCCCATATGCGCTCGCCGAAAATCCCGGCCGTGCACATGAACACGCGCCATATCGTAACGACGCAAAGCTGGTTCGGCGGCGGGGCGGACCTGACGCCGACCGTGCCGGACGAGGCCGATACGACGGCCTTCCACAGCGCGCTGAAAGCGGCCTGCGACGCCCACGACCCGGACTATTACCGGCGGTTCAAGGAGTGGTGCGACCGCTACTTCTTCCTGCCGCACCGCGACGAGGCGCGCGGCGTCGGCGGCATCTTCTACGACCGGCTGAACGACGGCTGGGACGAGACCTTCGCCTTCACCCGGGCGGTCGGCGAGGCCCTGCTCGCGGCCTATCCGGCGATCGTGCGCCGGCATCTCGGCGAAACCTGGACCGAAGCCGAGCGCGACTATCAGCTCGTCCGCCGCGGCCGCTACGTCGAATTCAACCTGCTCTACGACCGGGGCACCAAGTTCGGCCTGATGACCGGCGGCAACGTCGAGGCCATCCTGATGTCCCTGCCGCCGGAGGTCCGCTGGCCGTAGCGCGGTTCAGCGCCGCCCGCCCTCCATCCCGCGGACCAGGGCGATCGCCTCTTCGAGCTTTTCGAGCGCCGCCTCGCGGCCGGGCCGGAAATCCTGGGCGATCCACCAGCGCTCGACGAACTTCAGCCCCTTGCCGATCGCCGGACCGGCGATGCCGCGGGCGGCCAGATCGGCGCCGCGCACCGGCAGGACCGGCCGTTGCCAGCCCGCCGCGGCCTGCACCAGATCGCGCAGCGGCCCGGTATCTGCGCCGTCCCGCGCCGCCGCCGCGAGCAGCGACGCATCGCGCCAGTTTTCCGCGCCGTGCCGGTAGAAGGCGGCGCGCACGGCCCTGAGCCGCCCGGGGCGGGGCGCTGAGCCTTCAGCCGCAGCATCCGGGTCCGGCGGGTCCGGCGCGGCGTCCGGCGCAAGCTGCAGAATCGCGAGCAGCCGGTCCGCCCGCTTGCGGGACAGGCGCAGCGACCGGCCGACCGCGTCCGCCCGTCCGGAGTCGCCGATCAGGGCGGCGAGCCGGCGACACGGATCGGGCGGCAGGCCAAGCGCCGCTTCCAGCGCCGCCATGGACCGGAATCGCGCCGGGATCCAGGCCGTATCGGCGACGGCTTCCAGAATGCCGTCGGACGCCATGGCCTCGACCGCTTCGGCGGCGAACGGCTCGGCGAGCGTCTTGAGAACTTCCTGGCCGACCCGCTCGCGCGACAGGGCATCGATGCGCGCTGCCTCGGCGGAACAGGCCGCCCGGCTCGCCGGATCGCCCGCCGCCATGCCGAAACCGGCGGCGAAGCGGTAGAAGCGCAGGATGCGCAGATGGTCCTCACGGATGCGCTCGTGCGGATCGCCGACGAAGCGGATGCAGGGCGCGTCGAGATCGGCGAGGCCGCCGAAATAGTCGAACACCGCGCCGTCCGGGCGCAGGGACAGCGCGTTGATCGTGAAGTCGCGGCGCAGCGCGTCCTCGCGCCATTGGTCCGTGAAGGCGACGACCGCCCGCCGCCCGTCGGTCTCGACGTCCCGGCGCAGCGACGTGACCTCAAAGCCGGTGCTGTCCGAAACGGCCGTGACCGTGCCGTGGGCGATGCCGGTCGGCACGACCCGCAGCCCGGCGGCTTCGAGCCGGCGGACCGCTTCGTCCGGCGGTAGCGGCACGCCGATATCGATATCGGCAACCGGATTTCCGAGCAGCGCATCGCGCACGCAGCCGCCGACGAAACGGACGTCGATGCCGCCTTCGCGCAGCGCCGCGATAACCGGCGCTACCGCCGGGCCGGTCATCCAGTCTTCGGAAACGCGAACGCCGGTCGCGCCCGGAACGCCGTTAGCCGATGCGCGTTTGGCCTTTGCCGCCATGCCGGGAAGCCGGCCTCAGGTCTGCGGCCCGGTGGGCGGAATGACCGGGTTGAGCGGGTTGGCGTCCTTCAGCACCGCGAACAGGATGAAGGCCGCCACGGTGAGCGCCAGCCCGGACAGGACGATCCAGAACCAGGGGCCGTCCTCCCAGCGCGGACCCGGGAGGCCCTTCTTGCGCGCGCGCCGGCGCTCGATCTGGAAATAGATGAAATAGAGCAGCAGCGGGACGAGGAAGATCGCCAGTTGCTGGATGATCGTGCGCACCATGGCTCCAGGCGTCCTAGGCCGCCGCTTTCCGTGTCAGGACTTCGTAGAGATTGACCAGCATGGCCGCCGTCGCGCCCCAGATATACCGGCCGTTCCAGGGCATGGCGTAAAACGTCCGCTCGATGCCCCGCCACCGTTTGGTTTCCCGGGTATGGTTCGCCGGGTCCATGAAAAAGCTCAGCGGGACCTCGAATACATCGTCCACTTCCGAAGGATCGGGCGCATAGTCCCGGCCCGGCCCGACAAATCCGACGATCGGCGCCACGACATAGCCGGTGCCGGTGATATAGTCGTCCAGCCGGCCGACGATGTCGACAGCGCCGGACGGCAGGCCGATTTCCTCTTCCGCTTCGCGCAGCGCGGTATGGACCGGATCGCGGTCCGTGGCGTCCAGCCGGCCGCCGGGGAAGGCGACCTGCCCGGCGTGATGCTGCAGATCGGCGGTTCTCTGGGTGAGCAGGACATTCATGCCGCCGGGATGATCGACCAGCGGCACCAGGACCGCCGCGTCGCGCAGGGTCTCCGGAATGCGCATCCTGGCGTCGACGATATGGTCGCCGCGCAGGCGCGACCGGCGCCGCGCAACCGCCGCTTCCGGGTCGAGCGGGTCGTGCAGCCGGGGCAGCGACCCGGCGAGCAGTTCGGCGATGAACCGCCGGTTCACACCGTCTCTCCGTCGAGACTGCCGATCGGCCAGAACCGGCCGCCGGCCCAGACACCGAAATCCGCGTCCCCGAAATCCGCGCCGCCGAAATCCGCGTCGGCGGCTTCACCGCCGGCCGGCGGCGCCTCGCCCAGATCGACCAACTCGTAGAAGACCGGGCGGGACAGCCGGGCCTCCAGGCCGCGATGCAGGCCGACGTAGGGGCGCGGCTCGCCGGTCTGCGGATCGCACACGACCCGCAGGGGATGCGCCGGACCGACGGTCACATTGTCGTCAATATTGGTGCGCAGCGTCACGCTCCTGTTGCGTCCTTCGCCCTCAACCGTCATCTCGACCGCCACGAACGGAACGTCCTCGACCTCGATGCGGCCCTTCTCGACCGGCGTTATGAGCCAATATTCCCCGGCATCGTCGCGATGCAGCACGCTTGCAAACAATTTTACCAGCGGCAACCTGCGGATCGGGGAGTTATGATAGTACCACGTTCCGTCGAACCCGATCCGCATGTGCAAATCGCGCACCATGGCCTGAAACTTCCGGCGGTCGGCGCCGGTCGGTGGTTCCGGTCCTTTCCCGGCCATTCGGCTGTCCCTGCCGCTCCCGTTGCGCTGTAAGCCGCGGCGCCCTTCCGCCTGCCGCCCGTCGAAGCGGGCCAAATCAGGAGAGTGCCGTTGTCCATCGATCCCGCCGCCCCTTCGCCGACCGGCGACACCGAAAATCTCGTAACCGGAAATCTTGTAGCCGGCGATCCGGCTGACAAGGCCGTTGCCGAACTGGAGCAGCTCGGCGAGACGCTGACCCGGGTTCTCGACGGGGTCGAACGCATCATATTCGGTCAGCGGGAGGTGATCGAGCAGACGCTGGTAACGCTGCTGTCCGGCGGGCACGTTCTGCTGATCGGCGTGCCGGGCCTGGCCAAAACCAAGCTGGTCGAGACGCTTTCGATCGTGCTGGGCCTCGAGACCAACCGCATCCAGTGTACGCCGGACCTCATGCCCGCCGATATCCTGGGCTCCGAAGTGCTGGAGGAGCAGGACAGCGGCCGGCGCGCCTTTCGCTTCATCCGGGGGCCGGTTTTCTGCCAGCTGCTGATGGCCGACGAAATCAACCGGGCGAGCCCGCGGACCCAGTCGGCGCTGTTGCAGGCGATGCAGGAACACCGGGTCTCGATCGCCGGACAATACCATGCCCTGCCGGAGCCGTTCCACGTTCTCGCCACCCAGAACCCGCTCGAGCAGGAAGGCACCTATCCGCTGCCGGAGGCGCAGCTGGACCGCTTCCTGCTGCAGGTCGATGTCCGCTATCCCGAACTGGCGTCCGAGCGCCAGATGCTGCTGGCGACCACCGGGGCGAGCGAGGAGCGGCCCGCGCCGGTCATTGCGCCCGAGGCCCTGCGCCGGGCGCAACGCCTGATCCGCCAGATTCCGGTCGGCGAGAGCGTGCTCGAAGCGATTCTCGGCCTCACCCGCCGCGGCCGGCCGGAATCGACCGATCTCGACGCGGTGAGGGACCACGTCGCCTGGGCGCCCGGCCCGCGCGCCAGCCAGGCGCTGATGCTGGCCTGCCGCGCCCGCGCGGTGCTGCACGGCCGGCTGGCGCCGTCGGTCGACGATGTCGTCGCGCTGGCGGCGCCGGTGCTGCGGCACCGCATGGCGCTCAATTTCGCGGCGCGCGCCGACGGCGTCACGGTGGAACACGTCATCGGGCAGATGTGCGATCCCCTGCGATAGGCGCGGACCGGAGCGATGGCAGCGCCCGCCCCCCGGTTTTCCGTCCGGCGCCAGGCCGAGGCCAGCGCCAGCCGGCTGCCGCCTCTGCTGGTCGCGGCGCAGCGCGTCGCCGCCACCGTCGACCAGGGGGTCCACGGCCGCAGGCGGGTCGGCCTGGGCGAAACCTTCTGGCAGTTCCGGCGCTACGAGGCCGGCGATTCCGTGCGCAGCATCGACTGGCGCCAGTCGGCCAAGTCGGACCGTCTCTATATCCGCGAGACCGAGTGGGCGGCGGCCCAGAGCGTCTGGCTGTGGCGCGACGCTTCGGCGTCGATGCGCTGGTCCTCCGGGCGCAGGCTGCAGGAAAAGCGCGATCGGGCGGACCTGCTGCTTCTCGCCGTGGCGTCGCTGCTGACCCGCGCCGGCGAACGGATCGGCCTGCTCGGCATCGACGAGCGCCCGTCGGCCAGCAGCGGCGCGCTGGACCGGATGGCTTTCAACCTGCTGGGCGATGCCCTGGAGCGGCAGTCGCTGGAACTGCCGCGCTTCGAGAATCTGCCGCGCTACAGCCGGCTGGTCCTGTTCGGCGATTTCCTGAGTCCGCTGGAAGACATCGAAAGGCGGCTGCGCCAGTTCGCCGGCAACCGGATCGGCGGGCATATCGTGCAGGTGCTGGACCCGGCGGAAGCCGATCTGCCCTTCGGCGGCCGGACGCGCTTCGAGGGGCTGGAGGACGAGGGCCGCATCCTGATCAAGCGCGTCGAGAATGTCCGCAGCGAATATATCGACCGGATGGCCGAGCATCAGGCCGGCCTGCGCGACATCGCCCGCAGCATCGGCTGGTCCTATATCGTCCACATGACCGACCAGTCGCCGGAGCGCGCGCTTCTCGCGCTCTACGTCCGCATGGCGGCCGCGGAATGAAGAGGCCGGGATGACGGGACCGGAAGCCCGGACATGCTGACGCTCGGCGCCTTCGCCTTCGCGGCGCCCTGGGTGCTGGCGGCGGCGGCCGGACTGCCGATCCTGTGGTGGCTGCTGCGCGTGACGCCGCCGGCGCCGAAGCTGGTGCGCTTCCCGGCGATCCGCCTGCTGCTGCGCCTGCAGGAGAAGGAAGATACGCCGGCGCGGACGCCCTGGTGGCTCCTGCTGTTGCGCATCCTCGTCGTGCTGCTGCTCATCGTCGGCCTGGCCCATCCGCTGATGAACCCGGAAAAGGGGTTCGAACGGGACGGCCCGCTGGTCATCGCGGTCGACAATGGCTGGAGCGCGGCGCCGAACTGGCAGGCCCGCCGGAACCGGGTTGCCGAACTGCTCGATACCGCGGCGCGCGAAGACCGGAAGGTCATTCTCGTGGCGACGGCCAGGCGGACCCCCGGCGAGAAAATGAGCGCCTCCGGGCTGCTGCGGCCGGACGACGCCCGGACGGTGTTCCAGGCCATGAACCCGCAGCCCTGGCCGGCGGACCGCGGCGGCGCGGCGCAGGCGCTGGAGGAACTGTCCCAAAGGGTGCGCAACGCCAACGTGGTCTGGCTGACCGACGGGCTGATGCAGCCGGACACGGACGCCTTCGCGGCCGCGCTGAAGAAGGTCGGCCGCGTCGAGGCGCTGAGCGACGGCGACGGCGACCTGCCGGTCCTGCTGCACCCGGCGCGCCTTGCGGGCGCCCGGATCGTCTTCGCCGTGGAGCGCGCCGCCGCCGGCCGCCCGGCGGGCTACGACCTGGCGCTGACCGACGAAAAGGGGCGCGGCATCGGCCGGCGGACGGTGACGTTCGAGGCGCACGAGAAGAAGGTCGATGTCGCGCTGGCGCTGCCGTCCGAGCTGCGCAACCGGCTGGCGCGGGTGTCGGTCGAGCGGCATCGCAGCGCGGGCGCGACCCTGCTGCTGGACGAGCGCCTGCGCCGGCGCCCCGTCGGCCTGGTCTCGCCGGCCCGGCTGAACGACAGCCAGCCCCTGATGTCGGACCTGTTCTATATCGAACGGGCGCTGACGCCGTTCAGCGAGATCCGCAAGGGGCCGGTCGCCCAGCTGCTCCAGCGTCCGCTGTCGACGATCGTCCTGAACGACCGGGCGACGCTGACCGCGCAGGAGCGCAGCCGGCTCGCCGGGTGGGTCGAGGCCGGCGGCCTGCTGATCCGCTTCGCCGGGCCGGCCCTGGCGCTCAATCCCGACCCGCTGGTCCCGGTGCGCCTGCGCAGCGGCAACCGGTCGTTCGGCGGCGCCATGACCTGGGCGCAGCCGCTCGGCCTTGCGCCGTTCGGCGCCGAGAGCCCGTATGCCGGCCTGGCGGTGCCCGCCGACGCCACCGTCAAGCGGCAGGTGCTTGCCGAACCCGGGCTCGACCTCGAGCGCAAGACCTGGGCGCGGCTCCGCGACGGCACGCCCCTGGTCACCGCGGACCCGCGCGGCAAGGGGCTGCTGGTCCTGTTCCACACCATGGCCAATCCCGGCTGGTCGAACCTGCCGCTTTCCGGCCTGTTCGTCGAAATGCTGGCGCGGACGGTGGCGCTCAGCCGCGGCGTCGCCGACGCCGGCGCGCGCCGGGCGACTCTGGCGCCGTTCCGGGTTCTGGACGGCTTCGGCCGCCTTGCCGAAGCGCCGGAGTGGACCCGGCCGATCGAGACGGCGCAACTGGACCGGACGGTCGTGGGGCCCGCCAACCCGCCGGGCCTTTACGGCACTCCGGCCAACCGGAGGAGCCTGAACCTTTCGGCCACGGTGCGTTCGCTGGAGCCCCTGACCGCCCTGCCGGCCGGCATCGCACGCCTGGCCTACGAGAAGGCGCGGGAAATCGATCTCCGGCCCTGGCTCCTGGCGGCGGCCTTCGCCCTGTTCCTGCTCGATCTGGCGATCGGCTTCCTGATGCGCGGGCTCGTACCCCGCCGCGCCGCGGCGACGGCGGCCGCGCTCCTCCTGCTCGCCCTGCCGGCCGGTCTCGCGCTGGCGCCGCCGGCGGCGCTGGCCCAGACGGCAAACGGAACCGCGGTCGGGGAGGAAGAGGCCATCCGCGCGACGCGGGAGATCGTCTTCGCCTATGTCAGGACCGGCGACCGGGAGGCCGATCTCGTCAGCCGCCGCGGCCTGATCGGGCTGGGCAACATCCTGGCGTCCCGCACCTCCGTGGAGCCCGGACCGCCCCACGGCGTCGATGTGAACGTCGACACCCTCGCCTTCTATCCGCTGCTCTACTGGCCGGTGACCGCGGGACAGGCGCCGCCGCGCAAGGAAGGCAACGCCCGCGTCCACACCTTCCTCCGCAACGGCGGGATGATCGTTTTCGATATCCGCCTGCAGCAGGGGTTCCGGAGCGACGCGCTGGCAAACCTCGTCGCCGGCCTGAAGATGCCGACGTTGCAGCGCACGCCGGACGATCATGTGCTGACGCGGTCCTACTATCTGCTGCAGCGCTTTCCGGGGCGCCGGACGGGCGCGCCCGTCTGGGTGGCGCAGCGGGACCAGGCGGCCAAGGACGGCGTTTCGCCGGTGATTATCGGCGCCAACGACTGGGCGGCCGCCTGGGCGACCGACAGCGCCGGGCGGCCGATGTTTCCGGTGCAGCCCGGCGGCGAATACCAGCGCGAACTGGCCTACCGGGTCGGCGTCAACATCGTGATGCATGCGCTGACCGGCAACTACAAGGCCGACCAGGTGCATATCCCGACGATCATCCGCAGGCTCGGCCAATGACCGGAACGCGGCAATGATCGGCGGCGGGACGAGCATCGCCTTTGCGCCTCTCGTGCCCTGGTGGGTGCTGTTCGCGTTCGCCGGCGTCGCCGGCGCCCTGGTTCTGGCCGGGCTCTACATGCGCGCGCGCGGCATCCTGTTCCGGGCGCTGGCGGCAGCCCTTTTGTGGGGAATTCTGGCCAATCCTTCGCTGGTCGACGAATTGCGCGAACCCCTGCGCGACATCGCGGTGGTGGTTGTCGACGAATCGCCCAGCCAGCAACTCGACGGGCGCCGGCAACTGAATGCCGAAGCCCTGGCCACGGTGCGGGAGAAACTGCGGCAAATGACCGGCCTGGAGGTCAGGACCGTCCGGATCGGCCTCGACCGCGCGGAAGACGGCACCCTCCTGTTCGGGCCGCTCGAGCGCGCCCTGGCCGAGGTGCCGCGCAAGCGCCTCGCCGGAATCATCGCGATCACCGACGGCCAGTTGCACGATGCGGCCGGAACGGCCGGGGCCGCCGGCGGTCCGCTCCACGTCCTGCTGACCGGAGGCAAGTCGGAGAGCGACCGGCGGCTGGTCGTCGAATCGGCGCCGGCATACGGCCTGCTCGGCAAGCCGCTGACCGTGACGATCCGGCTGGACGACGGCGCCGCCCGGCCCGGCGACAGCGCTGTCGTGCGGATTGCCCGCGACGGCAAGCCGTGGCGGCGGTTCAGCGTCCGGCCGAATGCGAGCGTGCCGGTCGAAATCGTGCTCGACCGCCGCGGCCAGACCTTTTTCGAACTGGAAGTCGGCCCCGGACGCGACGAGCTGACGTTGGAGAACAACCGGCGGGTCGTCACGATCAACGCCATCCGCGACCGGCTGCGCGTCCTGCTGGTATCGGGCGAACCGCATCCGGGCCAGCGCTCCTGGCGCAACATCCTGAAATCCGATCCGGGCGTCGATCTGGTCCATTTCACGATCCTGCGCCCGCCGGAGAAGCGGGACATGACGCCGGTGAACGAACTCGCACTGATTTCGTTTCCGGTGCGCGAACTGTTCCAGGAAAAGCTCGACCAGTTTCACCTGATCATCTTCGACCGCTACCGCCGGCGCGGCGTCATCCGCTCCGTCTATCTGCAGAATATCGCCGATTTCGTGCGGCGCGGCGGCGCGCTGATGGTGGCCGCCGGGCCGGCCTATGCCGGGCCGCTCAGCCTGGCGCACACGGCGATCGGCCCGTTGCTGCCGGGCCGGCCGACCGGGGAGGTCTACCGGCGCGGCTTTCGCGCCAAGCGGACGGACCAGGGAAAACGCCATCCGGTGACCGCCCGGCTGTCGGGCGCCGGCGTCGGGCCCCAGCCCTGGGGCCGCTGGTTCCGCCAGATCGACGCCGCGGCGGAGCGGGGCAACATCCTGCTGGGCGGCCTGGGCGGCCGGCCGCTGCTGATTCTCGACCGGGCCGGCAAGGGGCGCGTGGCCCAGCTGCTGTCGGACCAGGCCTGGCTGTGGGACCGCGGCTTCGAAGGCGGCGGGCCGCAGGCCGAGATGCTGCGCCGGGTCTCCCATTGGCTGATGAAGGAACCGGAACTGGAGGAGGAATATCTCGTCGCCCGCATCCGCAACCGCCGGCTCGAAGTGCTGCGCCGCAGCCTGAAGCCCGTCAACCGGCCGGTGCGCGTCGAGGCCCCCGACGGCGGGGCGATCGAGGTGCCGCTGAAGGACCGGGGCGACGGCACGGCGGCCGGCTCGCGCCCGGTCGAACGGCCCGGCCTGTACCGGGTGATCGACGGGCCGCTGAACGCGATGGCGGCGATCGGCTCGCTGAACCCGCGCGAGATGGCCGACGTGCGCACGACCGACCGGAACGTGCAGCCCGCCGTCCGGGCGCGGGGCGGCAGCATCGTATGGCTGGGCGAGACCGGCGTGCCGGAGATCCGCCGCGTCGAGCCGGACCGGCGCGTCAGCGGCGCAGGCGGCGTTTCCGGGCGCTGGATCGGCCTGCGGCGGAACGGCGATTACGTCGTCACCGGTATCCGCGACATCCCGCTGATGGCCGGGTTCGCGGCGCTCCTGCTCGCCCTGCTGCCCATGCTGATCGGCTGGCGGCGCGAGGGGCAGTAGCCGGGCGGAGACTCCGCCTTTGGCGACGGTCTTGACAATCGATAAACCGCGGGCACATGTATAGCTGAAAGCGACGGAGTACTAGCCGAAGACCGGGCGATGACCGAGCAGATTCTCGATTATGTGACCTTGGCCGGGATTGCCGGGATTCTGCTTTTCCTGTGGAATTTGCATCGCGACATGGCCGCTGTGCGTGAGAGATTGGCCCGGCTCGAAGGGACGGTTGAAACCCTGCGTGCGGGCTTGCTGGACGGCATGTATCGGAAGTCGGCGGAATAGCCCGATCCTGAACCACGTTTCGAAACGGCCCGGCTTCGACCGGGCCAATTCATGCCCGAGCCCTCGCGATTTCCAGGGCTGGGCGAGACGCCCTTGCATCGCAGAAACCGCCTCTGCGGCGCATTTGGCGCTGGCCGGCGGGTGAGAGCAGACTATTCTGCCGGCGCCCGTAGTCCAGCCTCCATCCCGCCATGACCGTCCTGATCACCGGCGCCGCCGGCTTTATCGGCATGAGTTGCGCTGCGGCCCTGTTGGCGCGCGGGGATGAGGTCGTCGGGATCGACAATCTGAACGCCTACTACGATCCCGCGCTGAAGAGGGCCCGGCTGGACCGGCTGGCGGAACACGCCCGGTTCCGGTTCGAGAAGATCGACGTCGCGGACGCGGCCGCCGTCGCGCGGATCGTGAACGGCCTGCCGGACGGGTCCGCCGTCCTGCATCTCGCGGCGCAGGCCGGGGTGCGCTATTCGCTGGAGAATCCCGGCGCCTATGTCGAGACCAACGTCCGCGGCCAGCTTTCGGTCCTGGAGGCCGTGCGCCATCACGGCGGCATCCGGCACCTGGCCTATGCCAGCTCGTCCTCGGTCTATGGCGGCAATACGAAAATGCCCTTCGCGGCCGGGGACCGGGTCGACCGGCCGATCTCGCTCTACGCCGCGACCAAGCGGTCCGCGGAACTGATGAGCTGGTGCTACGCCCATCTCTACGGCCTGCCGCAGACCGGCCTGCGCTATTTCACCGTCTACGGCCCCTGGGGCCGGCCGGACATGTCGGCCTTCATCTTCGCCCGGGCGATCCTGAGCGGCGCGCCGATCCCGGTGTTCAATCATGGCGACATGCGGCGGGACTTCACCTTCATCGACGATATCGTCGCCGGCACGCTGGCCGCGCTCGACCGGACGCCGGGAATGGAAACCGGCTCGGCGGATAACGGCGCGCCGCCGCACCGGCTCTACAATCTCGGCAACAACCGGCCGGAGCATCTGATGGATTTCATCGGCGAGATCGAGAAGGCGTGCGGCCGCAAGGCGATCCTGGAGATGAAGCCGATGCAGCCCGGAGACGTGAAGGAAACCTGCGCCGATATCGAAGCCAGCGCGCGCGACCTCGGTTTCAGCCCGAAAACGACCATCGCCGAAGGCGTGCCCCGCTTCGTCGCCTGGTTCCGCGACTATCACGGGATCTGAGTGCCAGGGAGCGGATGACGCCATGACGAAACTGAGAGACCTGAAAAAGCGCTTTATGGAGGACCCTGAATTCCGGGAGGAATACGCGCGGGCCGATGACGAGTTCGCGCTGATCGAAGCGCTGATTCGCGCCCGCGGCGGCGAAGCTGACGCAGGCGGACAACTGAATCGGCCCGAATAGCGGCGCAAAACCGACCGCGGGCATACGGCCGACGGCCGTAGCGGGACCGCCGCGACCCACGGTTGCGGGCATCGCCGCGGCCTTCGCGCCGCAGGCTCCCCGCTCGCAGCAATCCGGGGGTTGCCGCACCGGCGGCGGCCCCCATTTTTCCGCCATGAGCGAAACCGGCAATCTCGGCGGGCGGGTCCGCCGCTACGTCAAGGCCGGCCGCGCCGTCGGCGGGCTGGCCGCGCGCGTGGCGGGCGAGCGCTATCTCGGCGTCACGGTCGACCGCGAGCGGCACGCCGCGGAATTGCGCGCCGCGCTGGGCGGCCTCAAGGGGCCGCTGATGAAGGTGGCGCAGCTCCTGTCGACGGTGCCGGACGCGCTGCCGCGCGAATACGCGCGCGAACTGGCGCAGCTGCAAAGCGATGCGCCGGCGATGGGCTGGCCCTTCGTGCGCCGGCGCATGGCGACCGAGCTGGGGCCGGACTGGCAGGGCCGGTTCGGCAGTTTCGAGCGCAAGGCCGCCGCCGCGGCGTCGCTGGGCCAGGTCCACCGCGCGACCCTGGAGGACGGCACGCCCGTTGCCTGCAAGCTGCAATATCCGGACATGGCCTCCGTCGTCGCCGCGGACCTGCGGCAGTTGCGGGTGATCTTCGGCCTCTACGCGCGCTACGACCGGGCGATCGACACCGCCAACATCCACAAGGAGCTTTCCGCCCGCCTGCTCGAAGAGCTCGATTACGCGCGCGAGGCGGCGCATATGGCGCTCTACCGGCACATGCTGAAGGACGAGGACGCGATCCACGTCCCGCCGGTCGTGCCCGAACTGTCGACCGGCCGGCTGCTCACGATGGGCTGGCTCGACGGGCGCAAGCTGACGGCGTTCGAGGACGCGCCGGTCGAGGCCCGCAACGCGCTGGCGCGCACCATGTTCCGCGCCTGGTATGTGCCGTTCTACGATTACGGCGTCATCCACGGCGATCCGCACCTGGGGAACTACGCGGCGCGGGAGGACAATTCGATCAACCTGCTGGATTTCGGCTGCATCCGGGTCTTCTCGCCGCCCTTCGTGAAAGGCGTGATCGACCTCTACAACGCGCTGAAGGACGACGACGAGGATCTGGCGGTCCACGCCTACGAGACCTGGGGCTTCACCGGCCTGGACCGCGAGACCATCGACATCCTGAACATCTGGGCGCGCTTCCTCTACGAGCCGCTGATGGAGGACAAGGTCCAGTCGATCCAGGAGGACAACAGCGTGCAATACGGCGCCCGGACGGTCGGCAAGGTCCACGAGGAGCTGAAACGGGTCGGCGGCGTGAAACCGCCGCGCGAATTCGTGCTGATGGACCGCGCCGCCATCGGCCTCGGCTCGGTCTTCATGCGCCTGCGCGCCGAGGTGAACTGGCACCGCCTCTTCCACGGCATGATCGACGATTTCGACGTCGACGCGCTCGCCGCGCGGCAGGAAGCGGCCTTGCAGGCAGCGGGCGTACCGGCGGCGGCCTGACCCCATCGGCCCCGCCGGCCTCTCCCCTGTGCCGCCCCGGATTGAACCCGGGGCCCCGGTCGATATGACGGTCGACGATATACCGGGGATGTCTTCAGGCGCCCGTCGGCCCGGCCATCCCGCTGACATGGCCCGTCGCCCGTCCCTCGAACGCCAGCAGCAGATCGCCGACCGTCGCGGGGCGGGTGACCGGGGCCATGTGGCCGGCATCCGGGATCGTCGCGAAGGCGGCGCCGGGGATGGCATCGGCGATGCGCCGGGCCATGTCGCGCGCCGCCGGGGTCGTGCGTTCGGCGCTCAGCACCTGCGCCGGGCAGGCGAGCGCGGCGAAGGCCGCCCGGCCGGTCCGGTCGGCCCAGGCGAGGTCGACGTCGGCCGCCATCTTCTCCGCCCGGGCGAAGAAGGGCAGCCGGGCCGCCGCCGGGATCGCGTCCCACGCGCCGGCGCCCTCCCAGTATTCGGTGAAGGCGCGCATCGCCGCCGCGGTGTCGCCGGCGGCAATCGCATCCCGGAAGGCGGCGATCATGGCGCCGATCTCGTCCAGGCTGCGCACGGCCCGGATTTGGGCGGCGTCGCCGCCGCCCGCCCGGTCCGCGTGCAGGATGCCGACGATCACCGGCTCGATCAGGGTGAGGCCCGCCACCGTTTCGGGATGGCGCAACGCATGGTGCAGCGCCACCAGCGCGCCGAGCGAATGGCCGACCAGATGGGCCGGTGCTCCGGCCAACGTCGCCATCTCCCGCACCACGGCGATCTCTTCGTCGAGCGGCGGCGCGGCGGGATCGGGCGGCGGCGTGCGGCCGTAGCCGCGCAGGTTGGGCATGAGCAGGCGGCGCCGGCCCTCCAGCCGCCCGGCGACGCCGCGCCATTGCGAAGCCCCCGTGCCGGCGCTGTGCAACAGGACGAGCGGCGGCCCGGCGCCCTGTTCGCGATAGTGGACGCGCAAGGTCAGGGCTTCAGGCGCATCGTCCGCGCGCGCCAGGCCTTCACGCTCTCCGCCCGCATCGGCAGGCGGATATAGTCGCCGCGCCGCCACATCGGCACCTGGTCGAGGGCGGTCGAGCTGTTGAACCAGCCGTCCTGGCCGCCGAGCAGCAGGAAGCGGTTGTCGTCCATGTCGGCCAGGTCGGAGATGTGGCGCGCCTGCTGGCCGTAGCGCGTGTCGTGGCGCTCGTCGCTCGGGCTGTGGGCGGTCTTCATCAGCGTGTCGGACGAGCCGCTCGCCGCATGGTCGCCGAATTCGTAGCGGCTGCCGATCAGCGGTACGAAGGACAGCGGATGGCCCAGGCTGAGCCGGTGCATGTCGCCCCAGGTCGCAAATGTGCCGAGGCGTTCGCCGGCCGCGTCGAAGGCCTTGCGCAGCATCGCCGCCGCGGCCGCGTCGGCCAGCGCCGCAAAATCCTCGATCAGCATGCGCTTGATCCGGGAGAAGCCGCCATAGGCCTCGGCAAACTCTTCGCCGACCTTCCGTTCGGCGAGGTATTGCGAGAAGTGCTTGTAGACCAGCTCGAAGGCGACGGGGCCGCGGTCCGCCGCCCGGTAGTGCCCGTCCCAATCGCGCATCAGCGCCAGGACCTTCGCGCCGTCCGGCGACAGTTGCGGCGTCAGGCCAAGTTCGTCGACGCGCCGGACGATCGCGTTGCGAACGGCGGCCGAGGAGGCCATATAAACGTCGAGCTGGATCGCCTTCATGTCCGCCATCGCGTGCTTCGCCTTGGCGGCGAGCATCTGCTTGATCCTGACGATCCGGTCGTCGGCGGAGAAGAAGCGGCCGACCGGCACCGGCGCCTCGGCCGGCTTGTTGTTGGCCGAGGCGACAAATCCCGTCGCTGGGTTATAAATATACGGTAACTGCAGAACGTTCAGAAATCCTTTCCAGCGCCAGGTGTCGTCCGACGCATCGAGGATGAAGTCGGGCGGGAGCTTCCTGGGGCGCACCGGCAGGATCGTCGCCATCACCTGGCCGATGTTTCCTTCCCGGTCGGCATAGATCATGTTCTGGGCCGAGACGGCGAAGTTTGCGAAGGCGCGGCGGAAATCCCCGAAATTCCGCGCCTTCATCACCTTGACCATGGCCGTGATCTCGTCGCCCCGCTCGTGGCCGACCCAGCGCAGGGCGAGCGGCCCGCCCTCCCATTCCAGCGGCGGCGCATCCGAAATCACCGGACCGAGGGACGATTCCCGGATCTCCACCGTGCTGTCGAACCACCAGCGCACCTTGATCTCCTCGGTCCGGCTGCGGATCGCCGATGGCGGCAGGGCGGAGATGTCGTAGAGGTCGCTCGACGCGGCGCGCATGTTGGTCCCGCCCCAGGCGATATCGGCATTGCGGCCGACGGCGACGAAGGGCACGCCCGGGATCATCATGCCGACCGCGTGGAAGCCGGGGGACCTGAAGCCGGCGAGAATCCACAGGTTCGGCATGGTGTTGCCGAGATGGGGGTCGTTGGCCATCAGGGCGCCGCCGGTCGTGCTGCGCCGGGGCGCCACGGCCCAGGAGTTGCTGCCCGAGCGCGCCGCCGCACCGAGCAGCCGTTCCAGCCGGCCGGCCCGGTCCTCCGAGCCGAAACTGAGCACCGAATCGCCGCCGACCGTTGCCAGCCGTCGCCAGAGTTGCGGCCAGTCCTTTCGATTGCGCAGCGCCAGAAGACGAAAATAGACCAGCCAGTTTACATCGGTGCCGGCGATCCGCCCGACCGTCAGCACGTCGCGCGCCGTCCAGGGTTCGCGCTCCAGCCCGAAGATGCGATACTCGTGCGGCAGATCCTTCACCGTGCGTTGGTAGTAATTTATTCCCTGGACAAACCGGTCTATCCAATTTCGGGTTTCCGGCGGCATTTCCGCCAGCGTCCGCTCGGCGCCGCGGCCGAAATTCAGGATGCGCAGGGCGTGGTCGATGTCGACGGTGAACGGCCCGGCCATCTCCGAAATCCGGCCCGCCGCGACGCGCCGCAGCACCTCCATCTGGCCGAGCCGCAGATGGGCGTGGACCAGGCCGAGCGTAAAGGCGAGGTCGTCGTCGTGCTCAGCCGTGATGAAGGGGACCTGGTTCTCGTTCCAGTCGATCGCGACCTCGCCCCGGAGCGGCAGGCCGCTCGTCGGAAACGCGGCGAGCCGCTGGTCCAGCGTCGTCTCGTCCGGCAGCGGGCGCAGGACCGAACAGCCGAGGAGCACGGTGCACAGCGCGAGCGCGCCGGCGCGGGCGGCCCAGCGGACGGCCCAGGGAACGGTCCGGCGAACGGCGGGATCGGCGGCGGGATGGGCGGCGGTCACGTCGGTCATGTCTCCCCGTCAGGCCGGCCGTCGTTGCCGGACATGCCTTGAACGCGGCGCGCCGGCCGATCCGGCGACGCGGGCGCGGGCGGCGCCGTCACGCTGCGGCCCGGGCGCCCGAACCAGCATCGCAACCGGTCAGGGCGAGCGCGGCGCGCAGGACTTCCGGCCCGGCGCCGGGCTTGTGGGCATTTTGCGCCAGATAGCGCCGCCATGCCCGGCCGCCGGGCACGCCGTGAAACAGGCCGGTCATGTGGCGCAGGATGCGGTGCAGTGGCACCCCGGCGGCGGTCTCGCGCTCGATATAGGGCAGCATGGCGCGCGCCGCATCGGCCCGGCTGGCGCACGGCGGCGGATCGCCGAACAGGCGGGCGTCCGCCCCGGCGAGCGACCAGGGCCGGTGATAGGCGGCGCGGCCGATCATGACGCCGTCGAAGGTCGCAAGATGCGCTTCGGCTTCGTCGAGGCTCGCGATGCCGCCGTTCAGCACAATTTGGAGGTCCGGGAAATCGGCCTTGACCCGCGCCGCCACCTCGTAGCGCAGGGGCGGAATCTCGCGGTTCTGCTTCGGCGTCAGGCCGGTGAGGATCGCCGTGCGGGCGTGGACGATGACCGTCCGGCAGCCGGCGTCGGCGACGGCGGCAACGAAGTCGCGCAGGAATCCGTAGTCGTCGCGCCCGTCGATGCCGATCCGGCACTTGACCGTGACCGGCGCCGTCACGGCGCGCCGCATCGCCCGCACACAATCGGCGACCAGTCCCGGCTCGGCCATCAGGCAGACGCCGAACCGGCCGGACTGCACCCTGTCGCTCGGGCAGCCGACGTTGAGGTTGATCTCGTCGTAGCCGCGCGCCGCGCCGATGCGCGCGCATTCGGCGAGCGCCGCCGGATCGGACCCACCGAGTTGCAGGGCGACGGGATGCTCTTCCGGATCGAAGCGCAGCAGCCGCTCGCGGTCGCCGTACAGGATCGCGCCGGTCGTCACCATCTCGGTGTAGAGCACCGCCCGGCGGGTGATCCGGCGCAGGAAATAGCGGTCGAACCGATCGGTGCAGTCCATCATCGGCGCCACGCAGAGCCGCCGGTCGAGGCCACTGCCCGCCGGCGCCGCGCCGCCCTGCTGAAGAACCCCGGTCGCCATGGTGCCGAAGATGCTCACCGGAGGGGGCGGTTTCAAGGCGGCGGAGCGCCGGGCCGGCTTGACGATCCGGCGTTCCGGGCGCACGGATGCCTGCGCGAACGGGAGTCTGGAGGGGAGTTCGGGGTGAACGGGCGCAACGTCCTGCTGATCGTGGCCGACGAGTTCGCCCGCCACGCGATCGGCTGCGCCGGCCACCCGGTCGTGCAGACGCCGAACCTCGACCGGCTGGCGGCGCGCGGCGTGCGCTTCACCCAGGCCTATACCAACAGCCCGATCTGCGTGCCGGCCCGCGCGGCGATGCATACGGGCCGGTACGTTCACGACATCCGCTGCTGGAGCAGCGCCGAGCCTTACCGCGGCCGGCACGAAAGCTGGGCGCACCGGTTGCGGCGCCACGGCATGGACGCCGTCTCCGCCGGCAAGCTGCATTTCCGCCGGACGGCGGACAGCAACGGCTTCGCGCCGGAGTTGCGGGCGATGCATGTCAAGGACGGCATCGGCTGGGCGCCCGGCCTGCTGCGCGATCCGTTGGGCGACTATCCCGCGACCGCGGAACTGGCCGGGCAGGTCGGGGCTTCGGACACCGAATATCACGCCTACGACCGGGCGGTGGCGGACGCGGCGACGGGCTGGCTGGAGGCGCGGGCGGCGGCCGGCGGACCGCCCTGGGCGCTTCTCGTCTCCTTCGTCAGCCCGCACTATCCGCTGGCCGCACCGCCGGAATGGTTCGATCTCTATGCCGATGCCGACCTGCCGGCGCCGAAGCCCTACAATGGCAACTGGCGCGATCATCCGGCGCTGCGCGAGACCCTGCGCTTCTTCGACTACGACCGCCATTTCGACGAAAAGTCGCGCGATGCCGCAACGCGCGCCTATTTCGGGCTGGTCAGTTTCGTCGACGACCTGATCGGCCGGGTGCTCGCCGCGCTCGAAGCGGGCGGATTCGCCGACGAAACGACGGTCCTCTTCACGTCCGACCATGGCGAGATGCTGGGCGATTACGGCATCTGGACCAAGCAGGTCATGTTCGAGGGCAGCGCCGGCATCCCGGCGATCCTGGCCGGACCCGGAATCATCGGTGGCGTCGCGGCCGGCCGGACGGTCGAGACGCCGGTCTCGCTGGTCGACGTCTTCCCGACCGTGCTCGACGCGGTCGGCGCGCCGCCCCTTCCCGAGTCGGGTCCCGACCCGCTGCCCGGCCGGTCGCTGCTCGAGATCGCGGCAGAGCCGGACGATCCGGAACGGCCGGTCCTGTCCGAGTATCACGACGGCGGCTCGGTGACCGGCGCCTTCATGCTGCGCCGGGGCAATTGGAAGCTGGTCCATCACGAGGGTTATCCGCCCCAGCTCTTCAACCTGTCCGACGATCCGGACGAGCAGCGCGACCTGGCAGCCGGACCGGCCGCGGCGGACATCCTGGCGTCGATGCAGACCGATCTGCGCGAGATCGTCGATCCGGCAGCGGCCAACAGGCAGGCCTTCGCCGACCAGCGGGCGCGGTTGGAAGAATTGGGCGGCGCCGACGCGGTGCGGGCTATGGACGGGTACGATTTCGGTTATTCGCCGACGGAATAGCCGGCGCCGTCCGGCGATCCGCGACGCGCCTCTTCACCCCGCCGCGCCCAGCACCAGGCTCACATTCTGGCCGCCGAAGCCGAAGCTGTTGGAGAGCGCGAACTCGACCTTCTGCGCCCGCGCTTCGTTGGGCACGACGTCGAGCGCGATGTTCGGGTCCGGCTCGCGGTAGTTGATGGTCGGCGGCAGCAGGCCGTCGCCCAGCGCCTTGACCGTCGCCACGGCCTCGACCGCGCCGGCGGCGGTCAGCGTGTGGCCGATCATCGACTTGTTGGAGCTGACCGCCAGCCGCCCGCTATGGTCGCCGAACACCTCGGTAATGCCGAGATATTCCATCTTGTCGTTTTCCGGCGTGCCGGTGCCGTGGGCGTTGATATAGCCGATGTCCGCCGGCGCCAGCCCGGCATCGGCGATGGCGCCGGCCATCGAGCGGACGATGGCCCCACCGTCAGGGTTCGAGCGGGTGCGGTGGAAGGTGTCCGCCGCCTCGCCGCAGCCGAGAATCCAGCCGAGGACCGGCGCGCCCCTTGCCTTTGCATGCTCGGGATGTTCGAGCACCAGGGCGGCGGCGCCCTCGGCCATGACGAAGCCGTCGCGGTTGCGCGAGAAGGGCTTGGCGGCCCGCTCCGGCGGGTCGTTCTTGGTCGAGAGCGCGGAGAGCAGGGCGAAGCGGATCAGGGATTCGCTGTTGATGCTGCCGTCGGTGCCGATACACAGCGCGGCCGGGCGCTCGCCGCGGCGGATCGATTCGACGCCGAGCTGGATCGCCGAGGCGCCGGAGGCGCAGGCGGTCGTCAGCGTGATCGGCGAGCCGGTGCAGCCGTGGCGGCCGGCGAGCCAGTCGGCCAGCGAGCCGTTCATGAACTCGCGGTGCCAGGGCAGCGTTTCTTCGGTTCCGGCGGCGCCGTCGCCGCGCGCATAGGGTCCGCCGCCGGGATCGACGGTATCGAGCAGGTCGAAGCGCGATTCCCAGTCATGCTCGATCGGCGGCGCGGCGAGGAACAGGTCGCCGTCGATGGCGCCGTCCGCCGCGATGCCGCTGGCGGCGACGGCCTCGTCGGAGACCGCTTCGGCCATCGCCCGGCTGAGCGCCGGGATGGTGACCGGATCGACATCCATGAAATCGACGCAGCCGGCGATCTGGGTGCGCAGGCCCTCGGTCGGGAAACGGGCGATGCGCCGGATGCCGGAGTCGCCGGCGGTCAGGCGGCGCCAGTTCTCCGCCACGCCGCGGCCGAGCGACGTGATCATGCCGATGCCGGTGACGGCGACGGCGCGGGCAAAGAGATCGCGGGAACCGGTCATGGGCGGGTCATCCTGCTGCTTCCACGAGCGCCAGGGCCTCGCCCCGGACATGGCCCCAGCCGGTGACCAGGGCGCGGGAGACCGGACCGGCGCCGACGGCCTCGACCGGCGCATCCGGCGACAGGGGCGCAAAGACTGCGCCGCGTTCTACACAGGCGGCGGTGAGAATGACATTCTGCAGGAACGCCGCCTCGACGGCGTGGCCGACCGCCTGGGCCGTGCCGCGCACCGGTGCGCCGGCGGCCAACTCTTCGAGCATCGCCCGCTCGGCGGCGGTGATTCCGGTCGCCGCACCGGCGCCGCTGGCGCCGCTGAGGACCGCCGTGTCCGAACCGACCGGCCCGATGCCGAGCTTTTCGACCTGCCGCCGGGCGGTCGTCGCCGGATCGCCGGATCGGCGGTCGGTCCGGTCGCTTTCCACGCCGCGCAGGACCGCTCGCACGGCGACGCCGCGGGCCGCCGCGCTTTCCCGCGATTCGAGCACCAGGAAGGCGCCGGCCGCGCCGAAGCAGATGCCGGCGTCGGGCCGGCTCCAGAGATCGGCGAAGCCGCCGCGCAGCAGCATGCCGCCGGCGTTGTAGGAAATCTGGATTTCCGGGCGCTCGGAGGCGAAAGCGGCGCCGACCAGGAAGATCTCGCCCTGGCCCGACGCCAGCCGGCGGTGAGCGATGCGCAGGGCGTCGGCCCCGGCCGCCTCCTCGCCCATGAAGGTCCGGCTTGAGCCGGCGACCTTGTGGACAATGGAGATATTGCCGGCGAACAGGTTGGGCAGCTGGGCCAGGAACAGGGTCGGCCGCAGCCCGTCGGCCATTTGGGCGGTGATCCATTCGTCGCGGGCGCCGCGGGTGTCGCGCCCGGGCGCGCCTTCGAGAATCTGGCGGTCGAGCTCCAAGTCGCGCTCGCCGCCGCCGGACGCGACGATCATGTGGGTGCGCTGCAGCAGGTCCGCGTCGTTCTTGAGGCCGGCCATGTCGAGGGCCAGCCCGGCGGCATAGGCGCCGTACTGCATCATCGGCCCCATGGCGCGCCGGTCGCCGGGCCGCGGCACCTGGGCCGCAAGGTCGTAGTCGCCGATGGTGTGAATCGGGAAGGGGGCCGTCGCCGTTTCGTCGATCCGGGCGCGCCGGGCCGCCGGATCGTCCAGCGCCGCCCACCAGGCCGCCGGCGTCTCGCCGAGCGGCGAGAGCAGGCCGTAGCCGGTAATGCAAACCTCGCGATCCGTCACCTCTGTGCCTCGCCTGGCCCGGCCGCAGTCACCGGCGCGCCGATCTCCCGGGCCCGGGCGATGACCAGCTCGCGCAGTCCGGGCGCCGGGAACGGCATCGTCCTATAGCGGATTTCGCACTCTGCCGCACGAGTCCGGGATTCGGAGCCCGCCACCGAAATCCGGCCGTCGATGGCCGAGATGCCGGAGCTGACCTGCTGCACTTCGGCCTCGATTGTCAGCACCGCGCCCGGTTCCACGGCTTCGCGGATGCGCGCCTTCACCACCTGGGTCAGGACCGGCATCCGGCTGTAGCCGTCGAGCGCCATCAGGAGGAACCCGCCGACCTGCGCGACCGCCTCGACCAGCAGGGTGCCGGGCATGACGGGATAGCCGGGAAAATGGCCTTCGAAGATGGTCGAGCGTTCGGGAACCTGTGCCAGGCACCGGATGGCCCGGCGTTCCAGGTCGATGGCCTCGACCCGGTCCACCATCTGGAAATATTCGAGATTCACGACCGTTCGCCGGAGCGGAGCGGGGTGCGCCGTCGGCGGGCCGGTCAGACGGCCTTCGCGGCGCGCAGTTCCTCGATCCGGACCACCAGGTTCTTCATGACGAAGAATTCGTCGGCGTCGGCATCGCCCTGGTTGACCTCTTCCATCCACTGTTCGACCGGCATCTTGATGCCGAATTTCTTGTCGATGTCGAAGGTGACGTCCAGGAAATCCAGGCTGTCGATCCCGAGGTCGTTCACGGCGTGGGAGTCCGGCGCGATCGCCGCCCGGTCGATCGAGCAGATGTCGGCGATGATGTCGGCGACCGAATCGAAGGTTTCCTGGCTGAAGGCGGTCATCAAGGTCTCCGCTCGCACTGCGGTATTCCGGCTGCCATTCGCGGGAAGCCGCGCCGAAGACAGGCCGGAAAAAGATGTAATCTCAAACGGTTAGCGCGAGGCTACGGCTGGAGTTCGCGGACCGGAAAACAATAGTCGCGCCACCCGGTTCGGGCATCGTATGTTTTGTCGCGCCGCGTGCGCCCGTTCGGCCGGAACGACGCGGGCACTATACCGGAGCAGACGGCGCCGCCCTGCGGCGCGGTCCGGATGCACGGTCCGCAACAGCAGCACCGATTCCGCCTCAATGCGCCGCGGCCCAGTTGCCGGCGCTGCCGGCGTCGACAACCAGGGGGACGGAGAGGTCGACCGCCGGCAGGGCGGCGCGCTCCATCATCGGCTTGAGCGCGGCGACCGTGGGCTCGACCTCGGCTTCCGGCACCTCGAACAGCAGTTCGTCATGGACCTGGAGCAGCATCCGGGCGCCCAGCCTTTCGGCCGCCAGCACGGCCGGCACGCGGATCATGGCGCGCTTGATGATGTCGGCCGCCCCGCCCTGCAAGGGCGCGTTGATCGCCTGGCGCTCGGCGAAGGCGCGGTGGGACGGGTTCTTGTCGCCGATGCCCGTGACGTGAATCCTGCGGCCGAACGGCGTCACCACATAGCCGTTGCGCCGGGCGAAGTCCTTGGTCGTCTCCATATAGTCGCGGATGCCGGGGAACTTCTCGAAATAGGCGTCGATGAACGCCCGGGCCTCGCCGCGGTCGATGCGCAGCTGGTTGGCCAGCCCGAAGGCCGAGATGCCGTAGATAATGCCGAAATTGATCGCCTTGGCGCGGCGGCGGACCATCGGGTCCATGCCGTCCACCGGCACGCCGAACACCTCGGACGCCGTCATGGCGTGGATATCGACGCCGTCGCGGAAGGCCTGCTTCAATACCTCCATGTCGGCGACATGGGCGAGCAGCCGCAGCTCGATCTGGGAATAGTCGAGCGAGACCAGCGTGTAGCCGGCGTCCGGAACGAAGGCCTCGCGGATGCGCCGTCCCTCCTCGGTCCGCACCGGGATGTTCTGCAGGTTCGGATCGTTCGACGACAGCCGCCCGGTCGAGGCCACCGCCATGGCGTAGGAGGTGTGGACCCGGCCGGTCTGCGGGTTGATCTCGCCGACCAGCGCATCGGTGTAGGTGCTCTTGAGCTTGGCGAGCTGGCGCCAGTCGAGCACCCGGGCCGGCAGGTCGTGGCCCTGGGCGGCGAGGCTCTCCAGCACGTCGGCCCCGGTGCCCCAGGCGCCGGTCTTGGTCTTGCGGCCGCCTTCCAGGCCCATCCGGTCGAACAGGATTTCGCCGAGCTGCTTGGGCGAGCCGATGGCGAAGGGCTCGCCGGCAAGTTCGTGGATCTCCGCCTCGTAGCCGGCCATGCGCTGCTCGAAATCGCCGGACAGGCGCCTGAGGTGCCCGGCGTCGACCAGGATGCCGGTGCGTTCCATCTGCGCCAGCACGGGAACCAGCGGCCGCTCCAGCGTCTCGTAGACCGTCGTCACCCGCTCCGCGACCAGGCGCGGCTTGAGCAGCCGGTGCAGGCGCAGGGTGATCTCGGCGTCCTCGGCGGCATAGTCGGTCGCCTTGTCGAGGGCCGCCTCGGCGAAGCCGATCTGCGCCTTGCCCTTGCCGCAGACGTCGGCGTACTTGATCGTTTCGTGCTCGAAATGCAGCCAGGCGAGATCGTCCAGCCCGTGCTTGTGGCGGCCGGCGTCGCAGACATAGCTGAGCAGCATGGTATCGTCGACCGGGGCAATTTCGATGCCGTAGCGGGCCATGACCACCGCATCGTATTTGATGTTGTGGCCGATCTTGAGGGTCGCCGGGTCCTCCAGCAGCTCCTTGAGCAGGGCGAGCGCGCGGCCGAACGGGATCTGCTCCGGCGCCGCCGCGCCGTCGAGCGCCAGGGCCGCGCCGCCGTCGGAGCCCGGCGCGACGTGGGCGAGCGGTACATAGCAGGCCCGGCCCGGCTCGACCGCCAGCGAGAAACCGACCAGCTCGGCGCGCATCTCGTTCAGCGACGTCGTCTCGGTGTCGAAGGCGACCGTGCCGCGCTCGCGCGCAAGCGCGATCCACTCGGCGAGCCGCGCCTCGTCCTGCACCGCCTCGTAGACCGCGGCCTCCGGCGCCGGCGCGGGATCGGCGGCCTCGTCCGCCGGCGCCTCGATCATTCCGGACTCGACGAAACCCGCCTCCATCCGGCGGGTGATGGTGCGGAACTCCTGTTCGCGCAGGAAGCCGAGCAGGACGTCCGGCTCCGGCTCTTTCAGGCGGAAATCCTCGACCGCCGCATCGGTCGGCACATCGTCCTTCAGCACGACCAGGTCGCGCGACAGGCGCGCCATGTCGGCGAATTCGATCAGGTTCTCGCGCCGCTTGTTCTGCTTGATCTCGGACGCCCGGGCCAGCAGCGTATCCAGGTCGCCATATTCGCCGATCAGCTGCGCCGCCGTCTTCTGGCCGATGCCGGGCACGCCGGGCACGTTGTCGGTGCTGTCGCCCATCAGCGCCTGGACGTCGACCACCTTGTCCGGCGCAACGCCGAACTTCTCGGCCACCTCCGGCGCGGCGATCCGCTTGTCCTTCATCGGATCGAACATGGTGACCGCGTCGTTCACCAGCTGCATGAGGTCCTTGTCGGACGACACGATGACCGTCTCGAAGCCCTTGGCCGTCGCCTCTTTCGCATAGGTGGCGATCAGGTCGTCGGCCTCGTAGCCCTCCAGCTCGATGCAGGGCAGGTTGAAGGCGCGGGTCGCCTCGCGCACCAGGGCGAACTGCGGGCGCAGCTCCTCCGGCGGCTCGTCGCGGTTGGCCTTGTATTCGGGATAGAGATCGTTGCGGAAGGTCTTCGAGGAGGCGTCGAAGATCACGGCCACATAGTCCTCGGCCTCGTCAGAGCGCACCTGCTCGATCAGCTTGACGATCATGTTGCAGAAGCCGTTGACGGCGTTGGTGTGGACGCCGTCGGAGCGCTTGAAGGAATCGACCGGAATGGCATGAAACGCCCGGAAGATATAGGCCGAGCCGTCGATCAGATAGAGCTGCGGGGCGGGCATGGCGGTTCCTGTCAAGGTCGGGGCGGCCGGGGAGACGGGCCGCGGCCTTCGCCCCTCCCGCCGCAACGATAGCTAGCGCAATCCGGACCAGGCAAGCGGAACCAGGATTTCGGACCGGGCGTCGAAGATCAGCGACGCAATTTCACGCTGGATCTCCGCCCATTCCGCATCCGCCATCAGGGCCGCGCGCTGCGATGTCCGGATATCCATGGAGGGATGGGCAACCATGTGCGAGAACTCGTCCGGCAGCCCTGCTTCCGTGGTCCACATGCCGACATCGCACACATGATTCTTGCGGATCGCCGCGGCGCGCGCCATGTGCGACGCATACTGCGAGATTTGCCCCGGCACCGTCCTGTAATAGCGGTATTCGTAGATGTTGCCGGCGGCCTCCGGAGCCTGCACCGGCATGACCGGCTTCAGGATCCGCGTCTCGCGGTGCAGGAGGTGCGGCGACACCTTCGACAGGAATTCGCTCTGCCAGCGGGCGTCATTCGACAGGCCGTCCCGCTTCTCCCGGTAATCCTCGAAGCTGTCGTAGGCGGAAAGCCGCCAGAGGCGGTTGAGCGCGCCGATTTCGGCCGTCCAAAACCCGACCGTCTCTCCGTATCGCGGGCTCAGGATCTCATGAGTCTTTTGGCTGAGGGACAGGACCTCTGGCATCGCGCCCGGCTTTATTGTGATCGTTCTCATTTCGTAGATCATTCCGATCTTCCCCTGTTCGGCGATTCGCTCGATCCCGCGGGTCCGGCAGACCGGGAGGATGCCCGATTCGGACTCGCGGCGGAACCGGACAAAATTGAATGTCGCCCGATCCTCCTGTGGTGCCTTGCATCCGACGGGGGATCGAATTGTCCGAAAACCTGCGCGATGAGACACGGTCGCCCGATGCGCCCGCGATCTTTTCGGCGGACCTCAAGGCCGGCATAACCCTGACGGCATCCTGTGTCCCGACGGCCATGGCGCTCGGCGCCCTCGACCGCATCCCGAAGGACCGGATCGTCGAATCGGAAGAGGAAGCAGGAACCCTCGCCTGGTCCCTGGTCCAGCGGCCGTAGGGGGCGTGACGGCGGCGGTCCCCCTACCGCCCCGCCTGCTTCGCCCAACTGTCGCGCAGGGTGACGGTGCGGTTGAAGACCGGGCGGGCGGGGCTGCTGTCCCGGAAACAGTCGGGGTCGGGCGCGAAATAGCCGGTGCGCTCGAATTGCAGGGTCTCGCCCGGTTCGGCTTCGGCCAGCGCCGGTTCCAGCTTCGCGTCCGGGACCACCGTCAGCGACTCCGGGTTGAGGTCGTCGAGCCAGTCGCGGCCGCCGCTGCCGGGGATTTCGGCATTGAACAGCCGGTCGTAGAGCCGGACCTCGGCGTCGAGCGCGTGAGCCGCGGAGACCCAGTGGATCGTGCCGCGCACCTTGCGGCCGTCCGGCGCGGTGCCGCCGCGCGACTCCGGGTCGATGACGCAGCGCAACTTGGCGACTTCGCCGTCCGCGCCGCGCACGACGCCGGTGCAGGTCATCAGGTAGGCGAAGCGCAGCCGCACCTCCCGGCCCGGCGCGAGGCGGAAGAACTTCTTCGGCGGGTCTTCCATGAAGTCGGCACGCTCGATCCAGAGTTCGCGGCCGAAGGGGATGTCGCGGGTGCCGCGGCCAGGGTCGGCGGGATGGTTGGCGGCGGGGAGCCAATCCACCTCGCCCTCCGGCCAGTTCTCGATGACGACCCGGAGCGGGTCGAGCACCGCCATGCGGCGCGGCGCGCTTTCGTTCAGCACGTCGCGCACCGCGGCGTCGAACTGGGCCGCCTCGACCAGGTTGTCGGCCTTGGCGACGCCGATGCGCCGGATGAACTCGCGGATGCCTTCCGGCGGCACGCCGCGCCGGCGCAGCCCGGCCAGCGTCGGCATGCGCGGATCGTCCCAGCCGGCGACATGGCCCTCCCCGACCAGCCGGATCAGCCGGCGTTTCGAGAGCACCGTATGGCCGAGATTGAGCCGGGCGAATTCGTACTGCCGGGGCCGCGCCGGAACCGGCAGATGCTCGACCAGCCAGTCGTAGAGCGGCCGGTGGTCCTCGAACTCCATGGTGCAGATCGAGTGGGTGACATGCTCGATGGCGTCGGACTGGCCGTGGGCGAAATCGTAGGTCGGGTAGATTTTCCAGCGCGCGCCGGTGCGCGGATGGGCGGCGTGCAGGATGCGGTAGAGCGTCGGGTCGCGCAGGTTGATGTTGCCGCTCGCCATGTCGATCTTCGCGCGCAGCACCCGGGCGCCCTCCGGGAATTCGCCGGCCTTCATGCGGCGCAGAAGGTCGAGATTCTCCGCCGGCGTGCGGTCGCGGTACGGACTGTCGACACCCGGCTCGGTCAGCGTGCCGCGGCTGGCGCGCACCTCCTCCGCCGTCTGATCGTCGACATAGGCGAGGCCGCGCTCGACCAGGTGTTCGGCCCATTCGTAGAGCCGGTCGAAATGGTCCGAGGCGTGGTGGAGATGCGCGCCCCAGTCGAAGCCGAGCCAGCGCACGTCCGCCTCGATGGCGTCGATATAGAGCTGCTCCTCCTTGAGCGGGTTGGTGTCGTCGAAGCGCAGATGGCAGCGCCCGCCGAACTCCGCCGCGACGCCGAAATTCAGGCAGATCGACTTGGCGTGGCCGATATGGAGATAGCCGTTCGGCTCCGGCGGGAAGCGGGTAACGACCGCGCTTTCCCTGCCGCTTTCCAGGTCGGCGCGGACGATGTCGCGGATAAAATCGCGCGGGCTGTCGCTGGAAGGGGCATCGGACATGGCGGAAGCGGATTGAGGCGAGACGGGCTGCGGGCGCATAGGTGCCAGAAGCCGGGCCGCCGCGGAAGCGGCCAATAGCGCCCGGCCGGCGCTCCGGCAGGCCGGCTCAGGCCGGCCGGTCGCCGGCGATCGAGATGCGGTGCATGAGGCGCCGGTGGCCGTGATAGTCGTTGAGCGGATAGTGCTGGGACGCCCGGTTGTCCCAGAAGGCGACGGCGCCCGGCGTCCAGGCGAAGCGGCAGGTGAACTCGGCCTGGATCTGGTGCCGGAACAGATACTCCAGGATCGGGGCGCTTTCCCTCTCGGTCATGCCCTCGAAGCGCGTCGTATGCCCGGCATTGACGTAGAGCGCCGGCCGCCCGGTCTCGGGATGGGTGCGCATGACCGGGTGGACGGCCTCCTTCAGCGTCTTGGCGTCCTTGCCCGGCCCGTCGGCGTCACCCCGGTTGCGGGTGATCTGGGCCGACGCCTTGGCCGAGCTGTTGACCGCCCGCAGCGGCCGGAGCGCGGCCTTCAGCCCCTCGGACAGCGTCTCCCAGGCCAGATACTGGTTGGCGAACAGGGTATCGCCGCCGGCCGGGGGCAGCTCCCGCGCCGCCAGCATCGCGCCCATCGGCGGTTCTGCCGTGTAAGTCGTATCGGAATGCCAGATGCCGCCGAAATTGACCCGCTCGTGCTCCAGCTTGAGGACGGGGGCGATTTCCGGGAAGCCGTCGATGCCCTCGACCATCGGATAGGGCACCGGTTCACCGAACCGCCGCGCGAAGGCAAGCTGCTGGGCCGGGGTGATCTCCTGATCGCGGAAGAAGACGACGAGATGGTCGAGCAGGACCCGGCGGATCGCCGCCACGGTCGCGTCGGGCAGTTCGGCCGCCAGATCGACGCCGCGGATTTCCGCGCCGATCGCCGGCGCGATCGGCACGACCTTCAGCCCGGTTGCGGTAGCGGCGCCGTCCATCCCCGGATTCAAGCGGCGGCGGCAACGCTTGGCAAGCCGAACTTCCGTCCGCCGGCGGTGCGCAGCCTCCCGCGCCATGCGCCGGAGTCAACCGGCCCGGACCTCGAGCGTGGGTATCCCCGACACGTCCACCTCGCGTTCCGCGCGCGCCATATCGTGGAGCCGTTGCAGGTTGATCCAGAAACCGGCTCCGTTGCCGAACAGCTTGCCGAACCGGACCGCCATCTCGGCGGTGACCGGCTGCTTCTCGTTCAGGATGGCGTAGAGCGTCTGGCGGGATATGCCGAGCGCTTCCGCCACCGCCGTCCTGCTCATCGACAGGGCGGGCAGGACGTCCTCCCGCAGAATTTCTCCCGGATGCGCCGGTTCGATGGAAGGGTGCCGTTCGATCATCGGTGATAGTCCTCGATGTCCACGTCCGTCGCCGCGTCGCCGTCCCATCCGAAGGTGACGCGGTAGTTGGCCGTCAGGCGGACGGCGTAGCGGCCGGCCCGTATATGTCAAGTTTCGCCTTACAATACCGACATCCGGTTACCCCCGACTGTGGATTCCTTTGCGAAAAGGTCACCGATCGAGTCCCCTCCCCTTGGGGGAGAGGATTCCTCTGCGGAAGGCTGCGCCGGACGGGCCGGACGCCGGAAAGCAGCCTGA
>VXNK01000011.1 GCA_009840595.1 Rhodospirillaceae bacterium
CCCCCTGACCCCCTCCCCCAAGGGGAGGGGGGACGCGCGGAGACGCCGCGGCGTTCGCGGCGCCCCTGCCCCACCGACCACCACATGAAAACCCAGGAGTGCCCGATGCCCGACCATATCCGGATCGGCGATGTCCGCCCGCGCGTGCAGTATGTTGCGGACGGCGCGCTGACCTCCTTCGACTTTCCCTTCCCCGTCTTCGACGCCGCGGACCTCGCGGTCTATCTCGACGAGGCCGCGCAACGCACGGGCTACACCGTCAACGGCGCGGGCCGGTCGCACGGCGGCTCGGTCGATTTCGACGCCGCGCCGCCGGACGGCGTGCGCGTCACGCTGCAGCGCGTCATCGCCGTCGAGCGGACCACCGATTTCCAGGAGGGCGGCGCCTTCCGGGCCGATACCATCAACGACGAGCTGGACCGCCAGACCGCGATGATCCAGCAGGTCGCCGACGAGGCGGCCCGGGCGCTGACCGCGGCGCCGACCGACCCGGCGGTCGCGCTGTCCCTGCCGCCGAAGGAGACGCGCGCCGGCCGCTACCTGGCCTTCGACGGCGACGGCCGGGCGATCGCCGCCCTGCCCCCGGTCCCGTCCAACGGGGCCGGCGGCCCGGCGGCCGCGCCGGTCACGCCCCTGGCCGCCGCCCTGCTGGACGACGCCGACGCCGCGGCGATGCGCAGGACCCTCGGCCTGGGCGCGCTTGCCACCCTGTCGCGCGTCGGCGCCGACCGCCTGGCGGCCGAGGCCAATCCGCTGGGCCGCCACACCGTCTGGATGCCGGCCGGCGCGATGACCGCCGAGACCGGCAGCGAGCCGGCGCCCGTTGCGCGCAAGCTCGCCGGCGGGCTCATGCTGTCCGTCCTGGAGTTCGACGCGGCGACGGCGCAGCACGCCGAGTTCGCGCTCGCCATGCCGAAGGGCTGGGACGCGGGCGGCCTGGCCGTGCGCCTGCTGTGGACCGCCGCAAGCGGCGCCGGCGCGGTGCGCTGGGGCGTCCAGGCGGCGGCGGTCGGCGACGACGGGGCGCTCGACGCCGCCTTCTCCGCCGCCGTGGCGGTCGGGGACACGCTGCTCGCCGCCGACGACCTGCACGAGACGCCGGAGAGCGCGGCGGTTGCACCGGCGGGCGCGCGGGACGGCGGCCGGTCCGGTTCGGGACTGGTGCAGCTGCGCATTTTCCGCGACGCCGCCCACGCCGGGGACACGCTCGCGGCGCCGGCCGAGCTGCTCGGCGCGCGGATCCTGTTCGGCCTCGCCGCGGCGAACGACGACTGAGGCCGGCGGATGCTGAAACTCACCCCGCTCGCCGGCTTCGGCGCATCGCGCCGCCCGGCGGATTTCGAGCTGACGATCGGCGCAAGCACGGCCGATGTCGACCTGCACGGCCATCTCGCGGCGCGCGGCTACCGCAACGAACCGGAGGTCGCCGTGACCGTCGCCGCCGGCGTCCAGGTCTACAGCACGACGACCGCGAAAGCGGGCCTGACGGTCGACCTCGCCGACTTTCCGCGCGGCTGCCGGATCGTGCTGACCGTCCTGGGCGAAATCTGCGGCCGGGGCGGCGCGTCCGGCGCCGCCGGCGGCAGGGCGCTCGAGGTCGCGGCCGGCCCCGGAAATAACGGCGGCGCCGCCCTCGCCATCGACAACCGGGGCGAGATCAACGGCGGCGGGGGCGGCGGCCGGCGCGGCGGCGGCGATTCCTGCAGCAACGGTTCGCATGACGGCAAGAGTTATTCCTGCTCGGGGTCGACGACCTACTGCGCCGGCGGCGCGGGCGGCACCGGCTACGGGCCGAACGCCGCGACCCGCGGCGCGTCGGGCCAGTCCGGCTCCTGCGGCGGCTGCGGCGGCTGCCGGGGCGGCAGCGGCCGGAACGGCGGCGGGAAAGGCCAGGCCGGCGGCGGCAACGGCGGCGCGGCCGGCGCCGCGGTTACCGGCAACGCCAACATCGAATGGACAAACGAAGGAGTGCGCAATGGCCCCGTTCGCTGACGTGAGACAACGCCTTTCCGCCTGCACGGGCTGCCGCCGGCGCCGCGCCATGCTGCGCGCGGCCCTGAACTCGGTCCGGCGGCGGTTCGGCGGCCGGAACGACGACCGCGATATCGGCGGCGCAGAGCCGGCGCCGGATTTCGGCCGCTGGTTCCTGGTCGTCGAGCATATCGACGCCGAGAACGGCACGGCGACCTTCCGGCTCAACGGCCGGGAGGACGAGGGCTACCGCCTCGGCCTGCCGATCCCGCTGGACCGGGACGGCCGCCCGGCCGGGCCCGACCTGCTGGTCGAGGCGATGGCCGCCGAGGCCGTCCCGACCGTGCGCCGGGAACTGGCCGGCGCCGGGCCGCCGGACTTCGGCCGGCTCAAGCCGCTCGAAGGCCGGAAGATCGACATCGCCCATTTCATCGCCCGTCACATCGAACGCCACTATCGCTGCGAGGATTGCCGCCATGGCTGAACAGGTATCGATCCGGATCGACGGCCTGGACCGCGAGACCGGAACCGTCAACGTCACGGTCAACGGAACGGCCCACGCCTTTCCGCTGCCGCTGGACAGCAACTACGACCCGCTGCGCGGCGTCGCGCTGCGCGACGCGGTGATCGACCAGGCGATCGCCTGCCACCACGCCGCGCGGGCCGAGGCGGCGCGCTGCCGGGCCGGCGTCTGCGAGACGGCGGCGGCGGAGCTCGCCGTGCTCGCCGGCGAATTCGACGTGTCGGCGGACTACGCCGCCTATTGCGAGGCCATGAACGCCCGCCCCGACCGCGAAGCGCGCCACTTCAAGATGCGCACGGTGGACGGCATCGGGAGGGCGAGCGCATGACCGTGACCGAAACCTTCCGGGCCGAAACCTTCCGGGCCGACCGCTTCGTCATCGCCTTCAGCCGGGACCCGGCGGGCCACGCCTACGAGGCCGACGTGTCCGACGACGCCGGCAGCGCGGCGATCGACCATCCCTACGGCATGGTCGTGCTCGGCGGCAGCCTGACCGTCGAGCGGCCCGACGGCGTCGTCGAAACCCGCCGCCGCGGCTTCGTCAGCCCGCGCACGATCCCGACCGGCCGCTGGCGCTTCGCCGCCGGGCCGGAGGGCTGCCGCTACGTCTGCACCCACCCGCGCGACGACCCGCCTCGATATCGGCCTGATCCGGCCCTACGAGGCCGAACTCGACCTGAGCACCGCCAACGGCGAGCAGATCCTGCGCCTCGGCGAGCGGCGGCTGCGCTCCGCCTCCTGCTGGTGGGACCCGGCCTATGGCGGCGACGAGCGGCGCGACGCCAGCGCGATCGCCTGCGTCTTCACCGATACCGACGGCGACCGTTTCATCCACGACGTGCGCTATCTGCGCCACGATCCGGCGCCCGACGGCGCCGATACTGAAAGGGAGGCCGAGGCGACCGCCCAGTGCCGCCAGGTCGCCGATTTCGCCAGTGCCAATTTTCTCACCTCGGTGACGGTCGAGGAAAACGGCATCGGCAAGTTCCTGCCCGGCCTGTTGCAGAGCGTGCTGCGCGAGTCGGGAATCGCCGTCCACAAACGTCACAACCGCGAGCAGAAGGCGGCGCGCATCCTCAAGGCGTTCGACGCGCGCCTGGCCGCCGGCGTGCTGCACGCGCACCGGGACGTGCTGGCCGGCCCGTTCGGCGACGAGATCCAGTCCTGGCGGCCGGCGGGCGGGGGCGCGGGCCCGGGCAGCAC
>VXNK01000089.1:0-34241 GCA_009840595.1 Rhodospirillaceae bacterium
CCCCTAGCCCCTCCCCCAAGGGGAGGGGGATTCGGTCAGCGTCTTTTTGCAGACGAACTCAGTGGCAGCCGCCTTCACGCCGCGGCGCGGTGGGGCAGCCACAGCTTCATGCCGCCGCTGCGGCGGATCCGGCCGGCGAAGCAGGCGAGCACGACCAGGTTGGCGATGCCGGCGGCGACCGCCAGGGCGAAGGCCAGGCGGTAGTCGCCGGTCCAGTCGAAACCGGCGCCGCCGAGGAAGCCGCCGAATCCCATGCCGCCCCAGCCGAGCAGGGCGACGATCGCCATGCCCCGGCCGCCGATGCGCGGCGGGATGAATTCCCGGCAGCAGGTGATGAACGACACCATCACGCCGGCGAAAAACAGGCCGAACAGGATCGCCAGAAGCCAGATCAGCAGCATGCTGTCGACCGCCACGAACCAGTAGACCACCGCGGTCTGCCCCAGCGACATGATGAAATAGGTCGGCAGGACGCCGAGCCTGTCCGCGATGGTGCCGCCGACCAGCCGGCCGCCGGCCCCGGCCAGCATCAGAGCCGACAGGATCTGAACCGCCGTCGACGAATCCACGCCGCGATCCGTCAACAGCGGCACGAGGTGCACGATCAGCACCGACATGCAGGTGCAGCACAGAAGGACGGCGGCCGAGAGCCAGGCGATGACCTCGTACGCCGGCAGGCCGGACTGGCTTTGCGTCAGGGCGCCGCCTGCCTCGCCGCCGGCGGCCCGGGCCGCGAGGCGGACCGGCGCATCGCGCACCATCAGCGCGAGGGGGATTCCCAGCGCCAGATAGATCAGGCCGAGGTCGAACAGGGCGCTGCGCCAGCCCCCGGTTTCGATCAGCCAGTGGTTGACGACCGGCATGAGCGCCTGCCCGACGCCGCCGCCGCAGGCGACGATGCCGATGGCGAGTCCCTTGTTGCGGCCGAACCAGAAGCCGATGCCGATCAGCATGGGCCCGCTGACCACGGCGAGGCCGGTCGCGCCGAACAGGATGTGGGCGAGATAATATTCGGTCAGCGTCGACTGGCCGGACTGCAGCAGATAGGCGGCGCCCATGCCGACGGCGGCCACCGCGACGATGGCGCGGGTGCCGAACCGGTCGGCGAGCTCGCCATAGGCCAGCCCGGCCACGGCGGCCGAGACGGCGATGGCGGTGTAACCCAGGGAGGTTTCGCCCCGGGTCCAGCCGAATTCCAGGGTCAGCGGCTTGATGAAGACGGCGACGGCGGGCAGGCCGCCGAAGGTCAGGATCGACAGCAGGAAGGTGACGGCCACCATGACCCAGCCATAGGGCTGTTCCCTGACGCTGAGGGGGGATTGCGGCGCGTGGGTCATGGCGGCTGCCGGATCTCCGGTCGTGCGTGCCGGCGCGGCGCGGCTACAGCCGGTTCAGCGGCACTTTCAGATAGACCGCGCCGTCGTCTTCGGCCGGCGGCATACGGCCGGCGCGCACGTTGACCTGGATCGAGGGGATGATCAGCAACGGCATCTCCAGCGTCCCGTCCCGGCTCGTGCGCATCTCGACGAAGCCGTCTTCGCCGATCCCCTCATGGATATGGATGTTGCGCCGCCTCTGCTCGCCGATGGTGGTCTGCCAGGCGAATGTGTCCCGCCCCGGCGCCTTGTAGTCGTGGCACAGGAAAACCCTGGTGTCGTCGGGTAGGGCGAAGAGGCGCTGCACGGAGCGGTACAGGGTGCGCGCGTCGCCGCCGGGGAAGTCGCAGCGGGCGCTGCCGTAGTCCGGCATGAAGATGGTGTCGCCGACGAACGCCGCATCGCCGGCCAGGTAGCTGACGCAGGCCGGCGTGTGGCCCGGCGTGTGCAGGACCTCCACCGTCAGGTTGCCGAGCGCGAATTGTGCGCCGTCGCCGAACAGGTCGTCGAACTGCGAGCCGTCGGCGCTGAAATCCGGCCCGCTGTTGAAGACGTCGGCGAAGGCGCGCTGCACGTCGACGATCCCGACGCCGATGCCGATGCGCCCGCCCAGCGCCCGTTTGAGCCAGGGCGCGGCGCTCAGATGGTCGGCATGGGCGTGGGTTTCGAGGATGCGCTCGACCGTCAGCCCCCGGCCGCGGACGAAGGCGGCGACCTCTTCGGCCGCAACCGAGGACAGCCGGCCCGACCGGTGGCAGAAATCGCGCACGGAATCGATGATGGCGGCCTTGCCGGTGTCCGGGCACCAGGCGACGTGGGTGGCGGTGAAGGTCGGCTCGTGAAAGAAGGTTTCGACGGCGGGTCGCGCGCTCATCTCGGCCTGCCTTCCTCTCCTGCGCCCTTGCGCTTCCCCCGGTCACGGCGACGCATCGAAGGCCGTTGCCTCCGGGACCGCACGCTGCAACAGTCGGGCCGGTAAGTCGAGAGGGCGTACCGCATGGCCGATATTCCGTTTCCCGCGCTGCCCCCGCTGCCCACGATGGGGGTCGGCTCGATGGCGGCGCCCGGCTGGTTTATCGCCTCCTGGCGCGCCGCGCGAAAGGGCGAATGGGGCGCCCACGACATCGAGGAGTTGTTCGAGGACGCAACGCGGACCGTCGTGGCGGACCAGCGCGACGCGGGCGTGGATATTGTCAGCGACGGCGAATTGCGGCGCCAGCGCTTCGTCTACGAGATGTTCGACCGGCTGAGCGGCCTCGACCGCGTGGCGCCGCGCCGGCGCCTCGGCATCGCCGGCTACGACATGGCGCCGCATTTCACCGTCGCCGGCGCGATCGACGCGCCCGACGGCCTCGGCGCGGTCGAGGAGTTCGCGCTGCTCAAGGCGCTGGCGCCGGACATTCCGCTCAAGGTCGCGATCCCCGGCCCGCTGACCTTCCTCCAGGCGATCGAACCGGACGGCGGCAGCCGCGACGCCGCGATCGACCGGCTGGTCGCCATCGTCCGCGCCGAACTGGTTGCGCTGGCCGAAGCGGGCGCGGTTCTGGTGCAGATCGACGAACCCGGCCTGCCTCGGGCGCCGCACGGCCTCTCCTTTGCGGAATGTGCAGATGTCATCGGTCGCTGCCTGGACGGCGTCGCGGCGCGCACCGCTGTCCATGTCTGTTTCGGCAACAATGCCGGCCGGCCGTTCGCCGACCGCCGGATCGGTCCGATGATGGACGCCGTCCGGGCCCTGCCTTGCGACGTGCTGATGTTCGAGTTCGCCAACCGGGAAATGGCCGAACTGGAGCTGATGGCGGCGCTGGCCGACCGCTTCGCCATCGCGGCCGGCGTGATCGACGTGAAGAATTTCCTGGTCGAGGATGCGGACACGGTCGCCCGGCGGATCGAGCAGTGCCTGGAGCACATTCCCGCCGGGGCGCTGTGGATCACCGCCGACTGCGGCTTCTCGGCCCTGCCGCGCTACATCGCGCAACGGAAACTGAAGGCCATGACCGCCGGCGCGGCGCAGGCCCGCGCCGCCCTGTAGCCTCCCGATAACCGCCGGGCAAACGCCGGGCAAACGCCGGCGGCGTCAGGCGCAGAAGGGAACGCCGCTCAGCAGCAGTTCGAAGAAGGCGGGAACGACAAAGGCGCTCCACACGCCGGTCGCGGCCTGGACGATCTCGCTCCCGAAGGCAGCCCCGAGCGCGCCCCCTACCAGCGCGGCGCCGAGCAGGATCGCCTGCCGGCGCGGCAAAGGCGGCCGGGCTGCGCGATGGGACGTGGCGGGAGCGGCGAGCGAAACCATGCCGGCATCATGGCCCGGAAGCGGCGGGAGGACAAGGCGAAGCCGGCCGATCCCGACCGACCTACGCCGCCCGGCGGGACGCCGACGTCAACGCCAGATCTAGGCGGACCCGGTCGAACCGCACCCGCGGGGTCACGGCGCCGCGATGTCCGCGCTTCAATTCGACGAGGCCGTATTGCGACATCGTCTTGAGGGTGCGCGAGAGGTTGGACTTGTTTCGCCCCGAGAGCGCCGCCAGTTCGGTGAGCGACGCCGGTTTTTCCCGGGCGATCAGCCCCAGAAGCTCCCGGTTGCGTTCGGACAGCACCTTCGCGAAGCTTTCGACCGACGCGAACCAGACCGAGGGATCGTCCTCGGCCGGCTTGTAGCGGCCCCCGGCAATTGCCAGCGTGCGCGCCTTCATCGACTCGTAGCTGGCGATGCCCGTTTTCAGAGTGCTCACGGTATTGAACCTGTAATTTTCAAGGAGCGTTTCGGCAGGCTACACCACGCCTGTCAGCTCTCGCGATCCACCCACTTCTTCAGCGCCGCGGCCAGCTTGTCGGGCGCGATGCGGAAGGGGAAATGGGTGATGTAGCCGCCGTCCGGGCCCATCAGGTAAATCAGCGCGGTGTGGTTCACCATGTAGCTGCCGTCTTCGGCCGGTTTCATCCGGTTGTAGCCGACCTTGTAGGCCTTGGCGGCCCGGGCGACCGCCGCCTCGCTGCCGGTCAGCATCAGGATGCGCTCGTCGAAGGCTTCGCGGTAGGTCTTGAGGCGTTCGGGCGTATCGCGATCCGGATCGACGCTGACGAAGACCGGCCGGATGCGCTGCGCCGCCGGCCCCATCAGTTCGAGGGCGTCCGAAATCGTCTGCAACGTCGTCGGGCAGACGTCCGGGCAGTTGGTGAAGCCGAAATTGACCACGGCGAACCTGCCGAGCAGGTCCTTCTCCGTCCGGGCCGCGCCGGTGTGGTCGACCAGCGCGAACGGGCCGCCGATCAGCGCCTTGCCGGTCGTCCGGGTCGCGCCGGCCCGATGCGCCTCGTCGCCGGCGCGCCACAGATAGACCCCGCCGCCGGCCGCGACGGCAGCGGCCAGAGCCACCAGCAGGGCCAAAAGCGCGGTTTTCGACATGCCGGGCGCTCCCGCTGTGGAGGACAGGGGGCGGCCATCCGCCCGTTGCAGGATATGGGCGTTCGCGGGCCGGCGGAACAGCCGGCGGCGGCGCGCTGCGCCACATTGGCCGGCGGGCGCCGAAGGCCGGGGCGGCGCAGACCGGGCCGGGATCAGGCGGCCAGCGGCTCCAGGATCGACGGATCGTTGTTCTGCACCTTGTTGACCCGGTCGCTGATCCGATAGGGACGGAACCCCGCGATCTCGCGCGGCGCGAGCAGGGCGTGCAGGGCGTCTTCCGCCGCCGGTTCGAGGCCCAGCCAGCGCCCGAAATCCGGCGGATCGACGATGACCGGCATCCGGTGGTGGATCGGCGCCAGCACGGCGTTGGCCGCGGTCGTGATTACGGTGCAGGAGCGCACCGGCCCGTCCGGGCCGTCCCAGCGCTCCCACAGGCCGGCGAAGGCGAAGGGCCGTTCGTCTTCGTAGGACACCCGGAAGGGCGCTTTCGCCGCGCCGTCCGTCCGCCATTCGTAGAAGCCGTCGGCGGCGATCAGGCAGCGCCGCGCCTTCCAGGCGTTGCGGAAGCTCGGCTTTTCGGCGACGGTCTCGGCCCGCGCGTTGGTGAGCTTCGCGCCGATCTTCATGTCCTTGGCCCAGGACGGGATCAGCCCCCAGCGCGCCTTGACCAGCGCGCGCGGCCTGTCGCCGGAGCCCCGGACGACCGCCGGCACCTCCACCGTCGGCGCCACATTGTACATCGGCGGCCAGTTCAGCGGCGGCCCGTCATAGCCGAACAGCAGGCGGATCGCCTTGTCCGGATCGGTCAGGGAATAACGGCCGCACATCGGCCCGGTTCCTCCGTCCGTCCGGCCGCCCGCAGCGTCTTCAGCCGACGATCACGCCCGGATTCATGATGCCGGCCGGATCGAGCGCCCGCTTGGCGGCGCCGTAGGCCGCGCCGAACAGGTCCGGCCGCTGGCGCTCGTACCAGGGCTGGTGGTCGCGGCCGACGGCGTGGTGGTGGGTGATCGTGCCGCCATTGTCGATCACCGCGTCCGACGCCGCCTGTTTGACGATAGTCCACTGCTCCATCATGCGCGCCCGGTCGGCCTTGCCGTGCAGGGTGAAATAGGGCGCCGGCCCGTCCGGATAGACATGGGTGAAGCGGCAGGTGACGATGCCGTCCCGCCCGGTCGCCGCGCGGATCGCAGCGCGGGTCGCGGCCATCACGTTGCGGTGGAACTCCGGGAACCGGTCCCAGGTGATGCTGGTCTCGAAGGTGTCGTTCAGCACCCCCCAGGGCGTGACGATCTCGCGGAAATAGGGCATGCGGATGAAGGCGGTGCGCCAGCGGCCGACCGCGCCCTCGGCGTGGCCGCTGCCGTCGACCTTCCCGCCATGGTCCTGCACCAGTTCCTTCGCCCGCGCCATCGCCGGCGCGACATCGGCATGGGCCGATTCGAAACCCAGCACCAGCAGGTGCCGGCCGTCGTCGCTGACCCCGTTGATCCGGCACTCCTCGCCGTCGACCAAGCGGCAGTTGGCCGGGTTCAGGCCGGACTGCGCGACCGCCCGCACGGCTTCGGCCGCTGCGTGAAAATCGTCGAAGGCCGCCGCGGCGTTGGCGCGATGGACCGGCTTGTCCTGCAGCCGCAGCCAGGCTTCGGT
This sequence comes from Rhodospirillaceae bacterium, assembly GCA_009840595.1. Lineage (GTDB taxonomy): Bacteria > Pseudomonadota > Alphaproteobacteria > Bin65 > Bin65 > Bin65. The sequence goes on from VXNK01000089.1 coordinate 6,436, forward strand.
GATGACGCCGACCGACCCTTCGGAGCCGATCACGAAGCGGTCCGGGCTCGGCCCCGCGCCGCTGCCCGGCAGGCGCCTGCTCTCCATGGCGCCGGCCGGCGTCACCGTGCGCAGCGACTCCACGAAATCGTCGATATGGGTGTAGAGCATGGCGAAATGGCCGCCGGAGCGGGTTGCGATCATGCCGCCGACCGTCGCCATCGGAAAGCTCTGCGGGAAATGGCGCAGGGTGAGCCCGTGGGGCTTCAGCGCCGCCTCCAGGTCCGGCACCCGCGTGCCGCCGCGGATGCGCGCGGCGCGGGACGTCCGGTCGATCTCGGCCACGCCGGTCATGCGCACGGTCGAAAGCGTGATCGCCGCGGCGTAGCCGTCGCCGACCTTCGGCTCGACGCCGCCGACCACCGAACTGCCGCCGCCGAACGGGATCAGCGCCGCCCCGGCCCCGGCGGCCCAGTCCATGACCGCGAGCACCTGTTCCTCGGTTTCCGGGAAGGCGACGATGTCGGGAAGGTGGGGCGCCTGCCGGTCGAACATGCGCACGGCATCGGGCAGCGACTTGCCCATGGCGTGGACCAGCCTTGTGTGGGGATCGGAGGCGCAGATCGCTTCCAGCGCCGGCGGCGGCGACAGCCGGGGGGCGGGCAGGTCGAACTCGTCCGCGCGCGGCGGCGGCCCGTCCGGGAAACCGTCGATGTCCAGCGCCGCGCCGTAGGTGCGCTTGAGGTGTGCGATCTCCGCCGCCGTCGCGCCTTCGCCTTCCCAGCCCCAGCCCCAGAATTTCAGCCGTCCCTCGGTCATGCCGTGATGTCCCCGTCTGTTCTTTCGTATCCGGTCGGACCGGTCCGGCCGCCTTCTTGCCCGAAAGGACGGCCCGGTTCAAAGAATAAGGCGGGCGTGCAAAAGCCGCGCAAGAGCCTTGCCAGACCGCGGCAAGTCCGTATATTGCGCGGTAGAACAAAAACCCGATGGGTCCCTGAGGGGCCCGGTGCAAAGGGTGGGCCTGGCGGCCCGCTCTTTTTTGTTGGCGAAACCGCGCGAGGCGGGCGCGCCGGCAGCGCTGCGTTTCCCGACCCCGTCCGGCACCCTGTTTCCCCGGCGACCAGCCGCCACGGAGCGCCATGCAACTGACCGACCGGATCGCCGAGACGATCGAGCCCGCCCTGGCGGCGATGGGCTACGAGATCGTGCGCGTGCAGCTCGGCGGCGGCCATAACCGGTCCGGCCACAGCGCGACATTGCAGATCATGTGCGACCGGCTGGACGGGCAGGCGCTCACGCTGGACGATTGCGCGGAGATTAGCCGGCTGGCCTCGGCGGTGCTGGACGTCGAGGACCCGATCGCCGGCGCATACACACTGGAGGTGAGTTCGCCGGGGCTCGACCGGCCGCTCACCCGGCCGAAGGATTTCGACCGCTTCGCCGGCTGCGAGGCGCGCATCGAGTTGCGCCTGCCGGTCGACGGCCGCAAGCGCTTCAAGGGCGTGTTGCGCGGCCTGGAGGGGGAAACCGTCCTTCTGGAGACCGGCGACGGCCCCTGCCGCCTCGCCCTGCCGGACATCGAGAAGGCCCGGCTGATCCCGGCCGAAACCGGGCCCGGCGCGCCCGCCGCCGCGGCGCGGGGACAGCGGGCCCGGACCAACGCCCGGACCAACGCCCGGACCAACGCATGAGGAACCGAGACATGACTTCGCACGGTATTGCGCCATGAACGTGGCAACGACGCTGCACCGGCCGGAACTGATCCAGGTCGCCGACACGGTGGCCCGCGAGAAGTGCATCGACCGGGACGAGGTTCTGGACGCCATGGAACAGGCCATCCAGAAGGCCGGCCGCTCGAAATACGGCCACGATCTGGATATCCGCGCCTCGATCGACCGCAACAACGGCGAGATCCTGCTGGCGCGCTATCGCGAGGTCGCCGAGGAGATCGAGGACGAGGGCGCCCAGATCACGCCGGAGCACGCCGCCCGGATCGATCCGGAAAAGAAGGTCGGCGATTTCATCATCGATCCGCTGCCGCCGATCGATTTCGGCCGCATCGCAGCGCAGACCGCCAAGCAGGTCATCGTCCAGAAGGTGCGCGAAGCCGAGCGCGGCCGGCAATACGAGGAATACAAGGACCGGGTGACGGAGGTCGTCCACGGCGTCGTCAAGCGGGTCGAGTTCGGCCATGTCATGGTCGATCTGGGCCGGGCCGAAGCGATCGTGCGGCGCGACGAGCTGATCCCGCGCGAGAATTTCCGCCAGGGCGACCGCATCCGCGCCTACATCTACGACGTGCGCCAGGAGCAGCGCGGGCCGCAGATCTTCCTGTCGCGCACGCATCCGCAATTCATGGCCAAGCTGTTCGCCCAGGAGGTGCCGGAAATCTACGACGGCATCATCGAGATTCGCGCCGTGGCGCGCGATCCCGGCTCCCGGGCCAAGATCGCCGTCATCTCCAACGACAGTTCGATCGACCCGGTCGGCGCCTGCGTCGGCATGCGCGGCAGCCGGGTCCAGGCCGTTGTGCAGGAGTTGCAGGGCGAGAAGATCGACATCATCCCGTGGTCGCGCGACCACGCCACCTTCGTCGTCAACGCCCTGGCGCCGGCCGAGGTCGCCAAGGTCGTGCTGGACGAGGACACCGGCACCATCGAGGTCGTCGTGCCCGACGAGCAGCAGAGCCTCGCCATCGGCCGGCGCGGCCAGAATGTCCGCCTCGCCTCGCAGCTCACCGGCTGGCACATCGACATCCTGACCGAGCAGGCCGAATCGGAGCGCCGGCAGGAAGAGTTCCGCACCCGCAGCGCCATGTTCATCGAGGCGCTCGATGTCGACGACGTGATCGCGCACCTGCTGGTGACCGAAGGCTTCTCGACCATCGAGGAGGTCGCCTTCGTGCCGCTCGAAGACCTGATGGCGATCGAAGCCTTCGACGAGGATATCGCTGAGGCCCTGCGCGAACGCGCCCGGGATTTCCTCGAGCGCCGCGACGCCGAGTTGACCGAGCGGCGCCGGACGCTCGGCGTCGAGGACGCGCTGGCGGAAATCGACGGCCTGACGCCGGCCATGCTGGTGCAGCTCGGCGAGGCCGAAGTCCGGCAGATGGACGATCTGGCGGACCTCAGTTCCGAGGAGCTGCGCTTCATCGTCCTGACGAAGGAGGCGCGCATCTCGGCCGACGACCTCGGCCATGTCAACGAGAACCGCCGGGCCCGGCTGATGGCCGGCCAGACCCCGGACGAGGACAACAGGATCGACCTCACCCTCGACATGCTGAACTTCCTCAAGCCCTACAAGCTCGCCGCCATGGTGCAGCCGAGCCCGCTCAACACGGAGGAGGCCGAGGCCATCGTCATGGACGCCCGCAAGGCCGCCGGCTGGGTGACCGAAGAAGACCTGGCCGCCCTGGCGGCGGAAGCCGAGGCGCCGGAAGCCGAGGCTGGCGAAGCCGCCGAAGGCGAAGCGCCGGCGGCGGCCTGAGCGAAGCGGACCGGCACGAACCGACCCGAGCCCGAGGAGACCGACCGATCGACGCTGCGACCCCAACGCCGGCCTGCCCCGCCGACCCGGACCTTTCCGGGCCGGGCGGGAATGCCCCGGACGCGGACAGCCGCACCGGAAACGGCCGGGCCGGAAACGACCGGGCCGGCGGCAATCCGCGGCGCTGCGCGGTCACCCGCCGCACCGGCCCGCGCGAAGGCCTGATCCGGTTCGTCGTGGCGCCGGACGGGACGCTGACGCCGGACCTGGCGGAAACCCTGCCCGGCCGCGGCGTCTGGATCGCGGCCGCCCGGGACGCGCTCGCCGCGCCGGGCCTGGCGAAAGCGGCGGCGCGGTCGGTCCGCAAACGGGTATCGGTGCCGGACGGGCTGGCGGATACGGTCGAGCGGCTGCTGGCCGAACGCTGCCGGGCGACCCTCGGCCTGGCGCGCCGGGCCGGGCTGGTCGATGCCGGGTTCGACAAGGTGCGGGCCGCGATTGCGGCCGGCGGGGCCACGCTGATGTTGACGGCGCGCGACAGTGCGGGCAGGGACAGCCGGGAACTGGCCCGGCGCGCGGCGGCCGGGCGCCGGCGCGTGCGGACCGGCGCGGCGCTGGACTCGGCCGAGCTCGGCGCCGCTCTGGGCCGCGAACGGCTGGTCCATGTCGCGGTGGCGGACGGTCCGCTGGCCGATCGCCTGTATCGCGATCTGCAGCGGCTGGCCGGCGTGAGAGGCACGGACGTTTCGGACGGAACGACGGAGACGGCTGACGCCGGCTCCGGGAAGGTCGAGGAAGCGGCGCACGACGCGGCGCAGGGACGGTAACGGCATGGCTGAGACGAAACAGGACGCAGAAAAGAAGCCGCTGACGCTGACAAGGCCCGGCCGCCTCGAACTCAAGAAGACGGTCGAATCCGGTGTGGTGAAGCAGAGCTTCTCCCACGGCCGGTCGAAGACGGTCGCCGTCGAAGTGAAGAAGAAGCGCACCTTCCGGCGCGGCGAGAGCGGCCGGATGGCCGAGGTCAAGGAGGAAGCGGCGGAAAGCGCGGAAGGCGCCTTCGCCGAAAAGAAGGACGCCGCCGGGCCGGTGCTCAGCAAGGCCGAGCGCGAAGCCCGGATGCGCGCGCTGAAACAGGCCGACGTCGCCCCGGCGCGCCCCGAGCACCCCGAACACCCCGAGCAGTTGGCGCCGGCCGAAGAGGACCGGACCGGCGACGACGGGCCGGACAGCGCTGCGCCGCCGGAAATCCCGGCCGGGGCGGCGGAAACCGTCGATCCCGGCGAAGCCCCCCAGCCGGACCTCGGGATTCCCGCCGAGGACGGCGCTCCCGAGAGCGATGCAGGGAGCGATTCGCAAGCCGCGGCGGCGGACGGGGCCGCGCCCGATGTGGTGCAGCCGGAAGACGAGCAGCCCGACCCGGCGGATGCGGAAAAGATGCGCCGCTACGCCGAAGAGCGCGCCAAGGCCGACGACCTGGCGCGTAGGCTGGCCTCCCAGGAACTGGGCGTCGGCTTCACGCCGAGCACGAAGGTCGCGCCGAAACCGCCGGCGCGTCCGGCGCCGGCGCCGGACCGGGCCGCCGGCGCGGCGGACGCCGCGCCCGGCCGCGAGGACGACCGCGACGAGCGGCGGCGGCGCGCCGAGCCCAAGCGCCCGGCGGCCGGCAAGCGGGGCGAGCCGCGCCGCCGGACCGGCCGCCTGACCATCACGCAGGCGCTGGAGATCGGCGATGCCGGAATGGAGCGCAAGCGCTCCGAAGCGGCCGCGCGCCGGCGGCGGGAAAAGGAACGGCAGCGCGCCCAGAAAGGCCCGATCGAGCACCGCAAGCAGAGCCGCGAAGTGGTCGTTCCGGAGACCATCACGGTGCAGGAACTGGCCAACCGGATGGCGGAAAAGGGCGCGGACCTGGTCAAGTCGCTGATGAAGATGGGCGTCATGGCGACGCTCACCCAGTCGATCGACGCCGATACGGCGGAGCTGATCGTCGAGGAATTCGGCCACAAGATCCGCCGCGTATCGGAAGCCGATGTCGAAATCGGCCTCGAAGGCGCGCCGGACGCCGAAGAGACATTGCAGGCGCGGCCCCCGGTGGTCACCGTCATGGGGCATGTCGACCACGGCAAGACGTCGCTGCTCGACGCCCTGCGCGAAACCGATGTCGCCGGGCGCGAGGCCGGCGGCATCACCCAGCATATCGGCGCCTACCGGGTGACCCTGGCGGGCGGCGGGCGGATCACCTTCCTCGACACGCCCGGCCATGCCGCCTTTACCGAGATGCGCTCGCGCGGCGCCACGGTCACCGACATCGTGGTCCTGGTCGTGGCGGCGGACGACGGCGTGCAGCCGCAGACCGTCGAGGCCATCGCCCACGCCAAGGCGGCGGAGGTGCCGATCATCGTCGCCGTCAACAAGATCGACGCCAGGGGCGCGGACGCGAAGCGGGTGATGACCGAACTCCTGCAGCACGACATCCAGGTCGAGCCGATGGGCGGCGACGTGCTGTGCGTGGAAGTGTCGGCGACGGAGCGGACCAACCTGGACAAGCTGGAAGAAGCCATCCTGCTCCAGGCCGAACTGATGGACCTCAAGGCGAACCCGGACCGCGAGGCCCAGGGCGTGGTCGTGGAAGCCAAGCTGGAGCGCGGCCGCGGCGCCGTCGCCACCGTGCTGGTGCAGCGCGGCACGCTTTCGGTCGGCGACATCTTCGTGGTCGGCCAGGAATGGGGCAAGGTGCGCGCGCTGGTCGACGACCGCGGCGAGGCGGCCCGGACGGCCGGCCCCTCGGCGCCGGTCGAGGTTCTCGGCCTGAACGGCACCCCCGGCGCGGGCGACGATTTCCTGGTCGTCGGCGACGAGGGCCGGGCGCGGGAAATCTCCGAATACCGCCAGCGCGTCGCCAAGAAGGACGCGGGCCTGCCGCGCAGTTCGATCGAGCAGATGTTCTCCCGGATCCAGGCCGGCGAAGCGCAGGAGCTTCCCCTCCTGATCAAGACGGACGTCCAGGGCTCGGCCGAAGCCATCGCCGGCATGCTGGACAGGCTTTCGACCGACGAGGTCAAGGTCCGCATCCTGCACAGCGGCGTCGGCGCGATCAGCGAATCGGACATCACGCTGGCCAAGGCGTCGGAAGCGATGATTCTCGCCTTCAACGTCCGGGCCAACAGCCAGGCGCGCGACATGGCGGCGCGCGACGGCATCGATATCCGCTACTACTCGGTCATCTACGACATCAACGACGACATCAAGGCGATGCTGTCGGGGATGCTGGCGCCGGGAATCCGCGAGACCTTCCTGGGCTATGCCGAGATCCTCGAAGTGTTCCGGGTGTCGAAGGTCGGCAACGTCGCCGGCTGCCGGGTCACCGAAGGCGTCGTGCGGCGTGGCTCCGGCGTCCGGCTGCTGCGCGACCGGGTGGTGATCCACGAAGGCACGCTGGCGACCCTGAAGCGCTTCAAGGACGAAGTGCGCGAGGTCCATGGCGGCATGGAGTGCGGCATGTCGTTCGACCGCTACCAGGACATCCGCATCGGCGACCAGATCGAGTGTTTCGAGGTGGAGGAGGTGCAGCGCGCGCTGTAGTCCGGCGCGGCCTGCCGCTCCCGTTCGAGGCGACCGTTCGAGGCTAGGGGCCGATGACCGCAGGCAAGCCCCCGACCCAGCGGCAATTGCGCGTCGGCGAGGAAATCCGCCACGCGCTGGTCCGCCTGCTGGCCGAGGAGAATTTCCGCGACCCGGCGCTGCGGGACGTGTCGATCACCGTCAGCGAGGTGCGGCCGGGCCGCGACCTGAAGACGGCCGAGGCCTTCGTCTGTCCGCTGGGCGGCCGCTCGGCGGAAGAGGTCGCCGCCGCGCTGAACCGGGCCGCGGGCTTCCTGCGCGGGCGGCTGGGGCGCGCGGTCCATCTCAAATTCACGCCGCGGCTCGTCTTTCGCGCCGATCCGTCCTACGACGCCGCCAGCGCCGTCGACGCCCTGCTGCGGGACCGCCGGGTGGCGCGCGACCTCGACCGCGGGACCGAAACGGCCGACGATGGCCCGTAGGCGGCGCGGGCGGCCGGTTCACGGCTGGGTCAATCTCGACAAGCCGGCCGGCATCGGCTCGACGCGCGCCGTGAGCATCGTCCGGCGCGCGTTCGACGCGCAGAAGGCCGGCCACGCCGGAACCCTCGACCCGCTGGCCTCCGGCGTTCTCCCGGTCGCCCTGGGCGAGGCGACCAAGACCGTCTCCTTTGTGATGGACGGGCGGAAATCCTACCGCTTTACCGTCCGCTGGGGCGAGGCGCGCGACACCGACGACAGCGAGGGCGCGGTCGTCGCGATCTGCGGCCGGCGGCCCACCGAAGCCGAAATCGAGCGCGCCCTGCCCGCCTTCGTCGGCGAGATCGCGCAGGCGCCGCCGGCCTTCTCCGCCGTCAGGGTGGACGGCGAGCGCGCCTACCGGCTGGCGCGGGCCGGCACGCCGGTCGAACCGGCGGCGCGGCCGGTCGTCATCGACCGGCTGGCGCTGGTCGAAACGGTCGACGCCGAGCGCGCCGTCTTCGAGATGGACTGCCGCAAGGGCGCCTATGTCCGCAGCCTGGCCCGCGATCTTGCGGTGGCGCTGGGCACGGTGGGGCATGTCAGCGCCCTGCGGCGCACCCGCAACGGCCCGTTTCGCGACTGCGACGCGATTCCACTGGAAAAACTCCCGGAGCCGCGCCATATGGGCGCGCAGGATGGCGGCGCCCCGGGTGTTTCCGCAGTCGGGGACGTTTCCGCCATCGAGTGTGCAGTCCTGCTGCAACCGGTCGCCAAGGCGCTGGACGACATCCCGGCCCTGGACGTGACCGAGAGTGAGGCCGCCCGCATCCGCAACGGACAGCCGGTGCCGGTTCTTCGGACCGGCAACCGCCGGCGGATCGACGGCCTTCCCGACAACGCCGCCCTGTGTGCGTTGCTGAACGGCGAAGCGATCGCGCTGATGCGACTGAGCGGCCGTTCGGCGCAACCGGTGCGGGTTTTCAATCTCTAGCCCCCGAGGAGGCGAACGATGTCGATTACCGCCGAGCGGAAGCAGACGCTCATCGAGGAATACGGCCGGCAGAAGGGCGACACGGGGTCGCCGGAAGTCCAGGTCGCCATCCTGACCGAGCGCATCCGCAACCTGACGGACCATCTTGGCGATCACCGCAAGGATCACCATTCGCGCCGCGGCCTGCTGATCATGGTGGGCCAGCGCCGCCGGCTGCTCGACTATCTGAAAGGCAAGGACGAGAGCCGGTATGCATCGCTGATCGAGAGCCTCGGAATCCGGCGATAAGATTCCGCCGGCCCCGGTTCGAGGCGCACCGCCCGGCCCGGCGCATCGGCGACCTGTCGGCGACCCATCGGCGATATGTGCAGCCCGTCCACACGCGGCGGGCCCTGGAAGGCCCCGCAGGCAATCCGGCCAGCGGGTAACGCAAGGCATACAGGACAAACCCCTACATGTTCGACATCTGCAAACGCTCCATCGAGTGGGGCGGCCGTACGCTGACGCTCGAAACCGGCAGGATCGCCCGCCAGGCGGACGGCGCCGTGCTCGCCAGCTACGGAGAAACCACGGTCCTGGCGACGGTCGTCGCCGAAAGGACCCCGCGCGAGGGCATCGATTTCTTCCCGCTCTCCGTTCACTACATGGAAAGAACCTACGCCGCCGGAAAGATTCCCGGCGGCTTTTTCAAGCGCGAAGGCCGGCCGAGCGAAAAGGAAACGCTGGTCTCGCGCCTGATCGACCGGCCGATCCGGCCGCTGTTCGCCAGCGGGTTCCGCAACGAAACCCAGGTGATGCTCCAGGTCATGAGCTATGACATGGAGAACGACGCCGACATCCCGGCGATGATCGCCGCCTCGGCGGCCCTGACGATCTCCGGCATCCCCTTCATGGGGCCGATCGGCGGCGCCAAGGTCGGCTACGCCAACGGCGAATACATCCTCAACCCGACCTTCGACCAGCTGGACGAATCGGCGCTGGAGCTGGTCGTCGCCGGCACCCGCGACGGCGTGCTGATGGTCGAATCGGAAGCCCGCGAGCTGACCGAGGAGGTCATGCTCGGCGCCGTGAGCTTCGGCCACGAGAGCTTCCAGCCGGTCATCGATATGATCATCGACATGGCCGAAGCCTCGGCCAAGGAGCCCCGGGACGTGCCGGATCCGCCGGCCGCGCTCGCCGAGGTCGACGGCGCCTGGCGCGAGGCCGGCATCGACGCGGACCTGCGCGAGGCCTATGCCGAGACGATCAAGCAGGAGCGCCACGCGAAGATCGGTGCCGTGCGCGACAGGGCCTTCGCCGCCGTCTCGGACGACGGGGACAGGCAGGCGGTCGCGGCCGACGCCTTCAAGAAGCTGGAAAAGGAAATCGTCCGCGGCGACATCCTCGATACCGGCAACCGGATCGACGGCCGGGACACGAGCACCGTGCGCCAGATCGTTGCCGAGGTCGGCGTGCTGCCGCGCACCCACGGCTCGGCCCTGTTCACCCGCGGCGAGACCCAGGCCATGGTCACGGCCACGCTGGGCACCGGCCAGGACGAGCAGATCATCGACGCGATGGAGGGCGAGTACCGGGAGAACTTCCTGCTGCACTACAACTTCCCGCCCTTCTCGGTCGGCGAGACGGGCCGCGTCGGCTTCACCGGCCGGCGCGAGGTCGGCCACGGCAAGCTGGCCTGGCGCGCCGTCCGCCCGATGATGCCGGGCGAGGAGGATTTCCCCTACACCGTCCGGGTCGTCTCCGAGATCACGGAATCGAACGGCTCCTCCTCCATGGCGACGGTCTGCGGCGCCTCGCTCGCCATGATGGACGCCGGCGTGCCGATCCGGCGGCCGATCGCCGGCATCGCCATGGGCCTGATCAAGGAGGGCGAGCGCTTCGCCGTCCTGTCCGACATCCTGGGCGACGAGGACCATCTGGGCGACATGGACTTCAAGGTCGCCGGCACGGCCGAGGGCATCACCTCGCTCCAGATGGACATCAAGATCACCTCGATCACCCGGGAGATCATGCAGGTCGCGCTCGAGCAGGCGCGCGACGGCCGGCTGCACATCCTGGACGAGATGGGCAAGGCCATCGCCGGCTCGCGCGAGAGCGTGAGCGCCCACGCGCCGCGGATCACCACCATCCAGATCGCCAAGGACAAGATCCGCGACATCATCGGCACCGGCGGCAAGGTGATCCGCGAGATCACCGAGCAGACCGGCACCAAGATCGACATCGACGACGACGGCACGGTGAAGATCGCCGCGACCGACGAGGCGGCGACCCAGGCCGCCATCGACTGGATCGAGGGCATCGTCGCCGAGCCGGAAGCCGGCAAGATCTATACCGGCAAGGTCGTCAAGGTCATGGATTTCGGCGCCTTCGTGAACTTCCTGGGCGCGAAGGACGGGCTGGTCCATATCAGCGAACTGACCGACGGCCGGGTCGGCAAGGTAACCGACGTCGTCGACGAGGGCGACGAGGTGAAGGTCTACTGCATCGGCTTCGACGACCGCGGCAAGGTCAAGCTCTCCATGCGCAAGGTCGACCAGGAGACCGGCGAGGAGCGCACCGATGTCGAGGTTGCCGAACCGCGCCGCGGCCCCCGTCGCGATCGCGACCGGGACCGCGATCGGGACCGCGACAGGGACAGGCCGCGCCGGCGCGCCTGACGGCCCGACCGCTTGGCCGACCGCTTGGCCGACCGGCCGGCGTTTTCCGCGCCGCATCCGCGCCGCCGGCCGATGCTGCCCCGCATCGTCGGCCATCGCGGCGCTGCCCTGCACGCGCCGGAGAACACGCTGGCCGGTCTGCGCGAGGCCGCCCGCCAGGGCTGCCGCTGGGTCGAGATCGACGTCCGGTTGACCGCGGACGACGGGCTGGTGCTGATGCACGACCCGACCGTCGACCGGACGACCACGGCGGCCGGCCGGGTCCGCGAGCTTGCGCTGGCGGAGATCGCCGCAATGGATGCCGGTGCGCGGTTCGGCCGGGCCTGGACCGGCGAACCCGTCCCCGCGCTCGCCGACGCCATCGCCGCGGCGCACGCGCTGGCGCTCCATCTCGATATCGAACTGAAATGCGATCCCGGCGATTCCGCAACGGCGGCAGCGGCGCTGGTGCGCGAGGTCGGCCGGGCCTGGACGGCGGATGCGCCGCCGCTGATTTCCAGCTTCGACCATGCCGCGCTGTCGGCCGTGCGCGCCGCCCGGGCCGATCTGCCGGTCGCCGTCGTGACGCCGGCCCTCTCGGACGCCTGGCGTGCGGCCTTCGAGGCGCTCGGCGCGGCGAGCCTGCATGTCGGCGCGCGCGGCCTGACCCGGGAGGCGGTCAGTCCGCTCGTCGCCGAGGGCATCGAGATCGGCGTCTATACGGTCAACGATGCGGCGCGGGCGCGCGAATTGCTGTCCTGGGGCGTCGCCGGGATATTCAGCGATCGTCCCGGCGCGATTGCCGCGGCGCTGTAAAATTTCTTGGCGTTTTCCGGAACCGCTTCCTATATGCGTTTTTTCAGGAGCATGTTGACAGTTCCGGGCGCGTCAACGCCCCCTGCGGACTTGCGGTCTGCGTAACGCGGAGGCCGGCGGGTGCGTAGGGTTTCGGCGCGCCTGCCGACACCGATGACGCCAGAGCCCGCCGACGGCCCGATGACGGATTTCCGCGACCGCAACGCCTTCGACTACGACGACCTGATCGCCTGCGGCCATGGCGACCTGTTCGGCCCGGGCAACGCGCAGCTGCCGCTGCCGCCGATGCTGATGTTCGACCGCATCACCGAGATCGTCCGGGACGGCGGCGCCCACGGCAAGGGGGCGGTGACCGCCGAACTCGATATCCGGCCGGACCTGTGGTTCTTCGGCTGCCATTTCGAGAACGATCCCGTAATGCCGGGCTGCCTGGGCGTCGATGCGCTGTGGCAGCTCGCCGGCTTCCATCTCGGCTGGCTCGGCCATCCCGGCCGCGGCCGGGCGCTCGGCGTCGGCGAGGTCAAGTTCGCCGACCAGGTGCTGCCGTCGGTCGATACGGTGACCTACCGGGTCGATTTCCGCCGGGTGATCGCGCGCAAGCTCGTGCTCGGCCAGGCCGACGGCCAGTTGCTGGCCGACGGCGCCGTCATCTACGAGGCCCGGAACCTCCGGGTCGGCCTGTTCACCGGCTGATGGGGGGCGGCGGGATGCGGCGCGCGGTCGTCACCGGCATCGGCATCGTCTCGGCGATCGGCAACAACCGGCGCGAGGTGACGGACTCCCTGCGCGACGGCGCCTCGGGCATCCGCTTCTGCGAGACCTACCGCGACATGGGCTTCCGCAGCCACATCCACGGCGCGATCCGCATGGACCCGGACAAGGCGGTCGACCGGCGGCTGCGCCGCTTCATGGGCGACGGCGCGGTCTACAACTATGTCGCGATGGAGGAAGCCATCGCCGACGCCGGGCTGGAGCCGCACGACATTTCGAACGAGCGGACCGGCCTGATCATGGGCTCGGGCGGGCCCTCGACCCGCAACCAGGTGCTCGCCGCCGACCTGCTGCGCGACCGGGGCACGACGCGCAAGATCGGCCCGTTCATGGTGCCGCGCACCATGTCGAGCACCAATTCGGCGACCCTGGCGACGCCGTTCGGCATCCGGGGCGTCAACTATTCGATCACCTCGGCCTGCTCGACCAGCGCCCATTGCATCGGCAACGCGCTGGAGCAGATCCAGCTCGGCAAGCAGGACATCGTGTTCGCCGGCGGCGGCGAGGAACTGCACTGGTCGCTGTCGATGCTGTTCGACGCCATGCCGGCGCTGTCCTCCGGCTTCAACGACACGCCGGAGAAGGCCTCGCGGCCGTTCGACGTCAACCGCGACGGCTTCGTGATTTCCGGTGGCGGCGGCTGCGTCGTCGTCGAGGAGCTGGCGCACGCGAAGGCGCGCGGCGCGAAAATCTACGGCGAGATCGTCGGCTACGGCGCGACGTCCGACGGCTACGACATGGTGCAGCCGTCCGGCGACGGCGCGGTGCGCTGCATGAAGATGGCGATGGCGGGCCTCGACGCGCCGGTCGACTACATCAACACCCACGGCACCTCCACGCCGGTCGGCGACGCGACGGAACTGGAGGCGATCCGTACCGTCTTCACCAACGGCAAGGGCAACCAGCAGCCCCATATCGCGTCGACCAAGTCGCTGACCGGCCACGCGCTGGGCGCCGCCGGCGTGCATGAGGCGATCTATTCGCTGATCATGCTGGACGAGGATTTCGTCGCCGCGTCGGCCAACCTGGACGAGCCGGACCCGGCGGCGGACGGCCTGGCGCTGGCGACCGAGCGGATCGACGAGGCCGGCCTCCGCCAGGTGATGAGCAACAGTTTCGGCTTCGGCGGCACGAATTGCAGCCTGGTGTTCCGGCGCCACGACGCCTGACGCGTTTCCTCGCGTCCGTTCCCCGATCTTGCGGAAAGAACAAATTCAGACATAACATGAACACTTGCGGAACTTGAACAAACAGGATACATTCCGCGCTCACAAGGTTTCGGAGCCGCCGCGACCCCCTCGTCACGCCGCGGCGGATATGAAATAAGGGAGCGTTCAATGTCTCAGGTTGCCCTCCGGATTGTCGAATCGGACGATATGGACCGCCAGAAAGCCCTCGAATCCGCCCTCAGCCAGATCGAACGCGCCTTCGGCAAGGGCTCGATCATGAAAATGGGCGAAACCGACCGCCAGGTGGAGGTCGAGACCGTCTCCACCGGGTCGCTCTCCCTCGATATCGCGCTCGGCATCGGCGGCCTGCCCAAGGGCCGGATCGTCGAGATCTACGGCCCGGAAAGCTCGGGCAAGACGACGCTCGCCCTGCACCTGATCGCCGAGGCGCAGAAGGCCGGCGGCACCTGCGCCTTCGTCGACGCCGAACACGCGCTGGACCCGACCTATGCGGAGAAGCTGGGCGTCGACCTGGACGAACTGCTGATCTCCCAGCCGGACGCCGGCGAACAGGCGCTGGAGATCGCCGACACGCTGGTGCGCTCCGGCGCCATCGACGTGCTGGTGGTCGATTCCGTGGCCGCGCTGGTGCCGCGCGCCGAGCTGGAAGGCGAGATGGGCGACACCCATGTCGGCCTGCAGGCGCGGCTGATGAGCCAGGCCCTGCGCAAGCTGACCAGCTCGATCTCCCGGTCGAACTGCCTGGTCGTCTTCATCAACCAGATCCGCATGAAGATCGGCGTGATGTTCGGCAGCCCGGAAACCACGACCGGCGGCAACGCGCTGAAATTCTATTCCTCGGTGCGGCTGGATATCCGCCGCATCGGCCAGATCAAGAACCGGGACCAGGTCGTCGGCAACCAGACCAAGGTGAAGGTGGTCAAGAACAAGATGGCGCCGCCGTTCCGGGTCGTCGAGTTCGACATCATGTATGGCGAGGGCATTTCCAAGACCGGCGAGCTGATCGACATGGGCGTCGCCGCCGGCATCGTCGAGAAATCCGGCACCTGGTTCTCCTTCGGCAACCAGCGCATCGGCCAGGGCCGGGAGAACGCCAAGGTCTTCCTGCGCGACAACCCGGACATCGCCGGGCAGATCAAGGACCGCATCCTCGAAAGCGCCGGCCTGCTGGCCTCGAAGCTCGAGATCAGCGCCGCCAGCGATTCGCCGGCGGAAGAGCTCGCCGGATGATTGCACCCGATCGAAGCGCCGGACGGACGCCGTAATGGCCGGCGGCGACTCCGGCAGCTCAGGGAAGAGCGGCGGAGGCGCCGGGCAGCGCGGCTCCTGCCTGTGCGGCGGCGTGGTCTACCGGATACGCGGCCCGCTGCGCGACGTGATCGAGTGCCACTGCACCGCCTGCCGCAAGACCACGGGCCACTATCTGGCGGCGACCCAGGCCTGGACCGACGATTTCGAGCTCGAGGCGGCCGACGGCCTGCGCTGGTACGCCTCCGGGCCGCACAGCCGGCGCGGCTTCTGCGAACGCTGCGGCGCGACGCTGTTCTTCGAGTTCACCGGCTCCGGCAAGATCTCGATCGCCGCCGGAACCTTGGACGGCAAAACCGGCCTCGAAACCGCCTTCGGCATCTACGCCGACGACAAGGGCGACTATTACGACCTGTCCGACCGGCTCCACTTTCCGGCCACCGACGACGGCCGCGCGCCCCTGCCGCCGCGGGAGGGCTAGGCTCTTCCATCGTTGATCGCGCAGCGCCGGACTTTCCACCGACGGCGGGGAGAGGCCGGCGATAACGGCAGGCGCCGTCTGTTCATCGATGCCAAAAACCAATATTGCCGCCCCGGACTTGATCCGGGGCCCAGGAGCGACCCGAAAGGCATCAGCCTGTGGCTCCTGGACCCCGGATCTCCGCTGCGCTCCGTCCGGGGTGGCAAGGGGTGGCGGTTCCGGGGATAGAGCGCGGTGTAACGGAAAGGGCCGGATATTGCCCTACTGGGTCTACATTCTGGCCAGCAAGCGCAACGGCACGCTCTATGTCGGGCTGACCAACGACCTGGCGCGCCGCGTCTGGGAACACAGGACCGGCGCCGGCGCGGCGTTCACCCGGAAACACGGCGTGACCAGATTGGTCCATGCCCGGCTGTACGAAGACGTCTCGCTCGCCATGGCAGAGGAAAAGAAGCTGAAGAAGTGGCGCCGCTCCTGGAAGCTGGCCCTGATCGAGCGCGACAACCCGCAATGGCGCGATCTGTACGAAGACCTGAATCGGTGAGCGGGCCGCCAGAAATCCGCCGCTTCTGCCCGGTTTCGCGCTACGTCAACAAACACCGTTGCCGCCCCGGACTTGATCCGGGGCCCAGGGCCGACCCGAAAGGCGTTTGCTCGTGGCCCCTTCGATGAGCTCAGGGCAGGCCCCTGGACCCCGGATCTCCGCTGCGCTCCGTCCGGGGTGGCAATGGAGGGTGGATCAGTAGCCTGCCCTGAGCGGAGCAAAACGGACGATCGGCCCGATCGGGCCGCGCCGCGCCTCCTCCGCGGCGCAAAATTCGCTGCCGGCCGCTCAGCCGTCCGGGCGTTTGCGGATCAGGTAGCGGTGCTGCCCCTCGAACACCAGGTCGCCGTCCTGGTTGTGGATCGTGGCGCGCATCTCGACGATGCCGGTGGTGGTCTGCGGCTCCAGGCCGACGATTTCCAGTTCGGGATAGAGCGTATCCTCCCGGTAGACCGGCTTGAGGAAAGCGCCGCGCACGTCGAGCATGGCGATCAGCGAATCGGCGACCTCGGACGGGAAGGTTCCGGCGCCGGCCGCCGACTGGATCATCACCTGCATGCCGTGGGCGAGCATGTCGCGATGGCCGCGCGCCCGGCAGTATTCCGCGTCGTAGTGGATCGGGTCGTTGTCGCCCGAGGCCGCCTGGAACATGGCGAACAGGCCGCCGGTCTGGGTCCGCGACGGCAGGGCATAGGTCTCGCCCAGGCTGAAATCCTCGAACCAGCGCGACGGCCTTGCGTTCCTCGCCCGCTTGCTCATCTATGTTCCGCTCCCATCCAGGCCCCGTCCGAACCCGCATCCGTGCGGCGGGGCTGTGCGGCGATTGGGCGTCGCGCCGGCCCGGCCGCCGCCTTTCTCGTCCGTCCGCCCAGCCATAGATTGTCGCCATGTCAACAGGCAACGAAATCCGTTCGACCTTCGTCGATTTCTTCGCGCGCCACGGCCACACGCCGGTCGCGTCGAGCCCGCTGGTGCCGCGCAACGACCCGACGCTCATGTTCGTCAACGCCGGCATGGTGCAGTTCAAGAACGTCTTCACCGGCCTCGAACAGCGCGACTACAGCCGGGCGGTGACCTCGCAGAAATGCGTGCGCGCCGGCGGCAAGCACAACGATCTCGAGAATGTCGGCTACACCGCGCGCCACCACACCTTCTTCGAGATGCTCGGCAATTTCTCGTTCGGCGACTATTTCAAGGATGTCGCCATCGAGCTGGCCTGGACCCTGGTCACGAAGGAATACGGCCTGCCGGCCGACCGGCTGCTCGCCACGGTCTACGCCGAGGACGACGAGGCCTTCGACCTGTGGCGCCGGATCGCCGGGCTGCCGGAGAGCCGGGTCATCCGGATCGGCACCTCGGACAATTTCTGGTCGATGGGCGACACCGGGCCGTGCGGGCCGTGCTCCGAGATCTTCTACGATCACGGCGATCATGTCCCCGGCGGGCCGCCCGGCAGCCCGGACGAGGACGGCGACCGCTTCGTCGAGGTCTGGAACCTCGTCTTCATGCAGTTCGAGCAGTTCGAAGACGGCCGCCGCGAGCCGCTGCCCCGGCCGTCGATCGACACCGGCATGGGGCTGGAACGGGTCACCGCGATCCTCCAGGGCAAGCACGACAACTACGACAGCGACCTGATCCGCCCGGTCATGGAGAGCGCCGCCGGCGCGACGGGCGGCGACCCGGACGGCGACCGGCGGGCCAGCTTCAAGGCGATCGCCGACCATCTGCGCGCCGCGGCCTTCCTGATCGCCGACGGCGTGCTGCCGTCCAACGAAGGGCGCGGCTACGTCCTGCGCCGGATCATGCGCCGGGCCATGCGCCACGCCCATATTGTCGGCGCGCGCGATCCGCTGATGCACCGGCTGGTCCCGGTCCTGAACGACATCATGGGCCACGCCTTCCCCGAACTGCTCCGGGCCGAGGCCCTGATCGCCGAGACCCTGAAGCTGGAGGAAACCCGCTTCCGCCAGACCCTCGACCGCGGCCTCCGGCTGCTGGCCGAGGAAACCGGCCGGCTCGGCGACGGCGAAACGCTGGCGGGCGACGTCGCCTTCCGGCTGTACGACACCTACGGCTTTCCCCTCGACCTGACCCAGGACGTGCTGCGCGGCCAGGGCCGGGCGGTCGATCTCGACGGCTTCAACGCGGCGATGGCGCGCCAGCGGGCGGAGGCGCGCAAGGCCTGGGCCGGCTCCGGCGACCGGGCGGAGGACAGCGTCTGGCTCGGCCTGCGCGACCGCCACGGCGCCACCGAATTCCTCGGCTACGAGACCGAGAGCGCCGAAGGCCAGATCGTCGCCCTGGTGCGGGACGGCGCAACCGTCGAACGCGCCGAAGCCGGCGACGAGGTCGCCGTTCTCGCCAACCAGACCCCGTTCTACGCCGAGGCCGGCGGCCAGATCGGCGACACCGGCGCCCTGGAGGCCGACGGCGGGCGCATCGACGTGACCGACACGGTCCGGCGCGCCGAGGGTCTGCACGTCCATGTCGGCCGGGTTGCCGAGGGCGCGGTGGCGGTCGGCGACGCGGTGCGCCTGGTCGTCGACGGCGAACGGCGGACCCGGATTCGCGCCAACCACTCGGTCACCCACCTGGCCCACGAGGCGCTGCGCCGGGTGCTCGGCGCGCATGTGACCCAGAAGGGGTCGCTGGTCGGCCCGGAGCGGATGCGCTTCGATTTCAGCCATCCGAAGGCGCTCGCGCCCGACGAGATCGCCGCGGTCGAGGACGACGTGAACCGCCGCATCCGCGCCAACGGCGACGTGGCGACCCGCCTGATGACGCCGGACGCCGCCGTCGAGGCCGGCGCGCTCGCCCTGTTCGGCGAGAAATACGGCGAGGAGGTGCGGGTCGTCTCGATGGGGCCGCCGGCGCCCGGCGAGGCCGGCGACTTCTATTCGACCGAGCTGTGCGGCGGCACCCATGTCCGCCGGACCGGCGATATCGGCCTGTTCCGCATCCTTTCGGAAAGCGCGGTCGCCGCCGGCGTGCGGCGCATCGAGGTCGCGACCGGCGCCGCGGCCGAACGGCACGCCCGCACCGAAGCCCAGGCGCTGGCCGGCGCCGCCGCGGTCCTGAAGACCGCCGCCGCCGACCTGCCGGCGCGGGTGGCGGCGCTGCTCGACGAGCGCAAGAAGCTCGAACGCGAACTCGCCGAGGCCCGGCGCGCCCTGGTGAGCGCCGGCGGCGCGGCCGGGAGCGGCGCGGCGGCCGGCCCGGCGACCCGCCAGGTCAGCGGCGTCACCTTCGCGCCCCGCGCCCTCGACGGCGCCTCGCCGAAAGACCTCAAGCCGATGGCCGACGACCTGAAGGCGCAGATCGGCTCCGGCGTCGTCGCCCTGGTCACCGGCAGCGGCGGCAAGGCCTCGCTCGTGGTCGGCGTGACCGACGACCTGACCGACCGGATCAATGCCGTCGATCTGGTTCGTATCGGTTCGGTGGCGCTGGGCGGCAAAGGCGGCGGCGGCCGGCCCGACATGGCCCAGGCCGGCGGCCCCGACCCGGCCGGCGCCGAGGCGGCGCTGGCGGCGATCGAGGACGCGCTGAAAGCGGCCGCAGGCGCGGCCTGAAGCGAAAAGCGCGGCAGCCGCACGACGCGGGAACGGTGCGATGGCCCGACCGGACTGGACGCGAAGGATCGAAGCCCCGCTGGCCGGCAGCGGCCTGTTCCTGCGCGGCGCGTTCCATCCGACACCGGAAGACGGGGTGCCGCCGCTGTCCGACGGCCGCGCCGCCGGCACTGTCGTGCTGATCGGCAACGCCGGCAACGACCTGTGGCGCGCGTTCCGGGCCGGCGATCCCGACATGGCGGCGCGTCATCCGCTGGACGGCTGGGTCGCCGGCTACCTGCGCGCCGCGGCCGACGCGCTGGGCGCCGAGCTCGTCGATGCCATGCGCCCGCCCTGGCCGCCGATCCAGCAATGGGCGGTGCGCGCCGGCGCCGGCCACCGCGCGCCGATCAATCTGGTGATCCACCCGGAATACGGCCTCTGGCACACCTTCCGCGGCGCCCTGCTGACCGCGCAAAGACTGCCCCTGCCCGAGGCGCCGGCGCTGGACAATCCGTGCGAGACCTGCGTCGGCAAGCCCTGCCTGACGACCTGCCCGGCGGAGGCCTTCGCCCTGCCCGGGAACGGGCCGGAGGGCGGCCGGTTCGCCGAATTCGATTCGCCGGCCTGCGTCGACCATGTCGAGAGCCCGGCGGGACGCGGCTGCCGCACCGCCGGCTGCCTGGCGCGCCGCGCCTGCCCGGTCGGCCGCCCCTGGGCCTACGACCGCGAGCCGGCGGCCTACCACATGGCCGCGGTCGTCGCGACGGTGCGGCGCTGGCAGGCCAGGCGCGCCGGATAGCCGGACCGGGCGCGGCGGCGGCCGTTTCGCGCCTCCCGCAAACCGGCTTCCCCGTGGGAAAGCGCAAGCCGCCGCAACCTTGCCCCTCCCCCTCTTCGGAGGATTCCTCTGCGAAAGGCGGCAAGCGTCCGCGCCGCCATTCCTCCCCCTCTTCAGAGGGGGAGGTCAGGTGGGGGTGTTGCAGCGCCCGCACGCCCTACAGGCGCAGGGACACCCCCTTCGACCTCGCTGCGCTCGGCCACTTCCCCCGCTGAAGCGGGGGAAGAATAAGGCGCCGCCGGGCCGGCCTTTCGAAAAATATTTCCTTTTTCTCGATAATATTCCTTGAAATGGCATATCCCGCGCCCTATATTCGGCGCTGTCAACGCCCGGAATGCGCCTGCCGCGACGGTCCGCTTCCCGGCCGTCGTTCCGTCCTTCGAGACGGGGCTTCGAGACGCGATCCTGCGGATCGCTCCTCAGCCCCTCCTCAGGATGAAGGGTTGGGAGTCTGGCCAAATTTTACAGCTTCATCCTGAGGAGGCGAAGGCGAACGCCTGAGCCGTCTCGAAGGACGAAACGCCCGTCTCGAAGGACGCCCCCGGTGTCGGGCTCCGCTCCCGCCCGGCCGGGATAGTGGAAAATTTCCTATTGGAATCGTTTTTGTGCACTCTCGAAGGGTGTGTTTCCAACGATTCCAAAGGGTTAGGGCTGTCGAGTACAAAAAAAGCATAGTATATAGAACGGTCTGTCCAATTCCAAAAATCAAGCGATTTCAAAGACTTGGCAGACTTGAACTTAAACGACCATTCAAAAATAGCCGGCCTGGCGGCCCGTCCGGCACACCCTTTCGTGGAGGAACCCTCCAGGGGGAGGGGACCGGTTAGCATGACAAAACATGACATTTCATGACAGTTCCCGACGCGGTCGGCCCTTCATCCCGGCCTTGCATCCCGTCCGGGCAGGCCAATGTAAACCGGAGCAATCCCTGCGAACCGATGCCGCGAGCCGATGCCCCGCCCCCCGACGTCCCGGCCCTCTTCCGTCGCCGACATGCCCGCGCCGATCCCGGTCTTCCCGCTGCAGGGCGCCCTGCTGCTGCCCGGCGCGCGGCTGCCGCTCAACATTTTCGAGCCGCGCTACCTGGCGATGGTCGACGACGCCCTGGCGGGCCACCGCACCATCGGCATGATCCAGCCGAAGACGCCGGAGCGGACCGAGCCCGACGACCGGCCGCCCCTGCACGACCTGGGCTGCGCCGGCCGCCTCGTCTCGTTCGAGGAGACCGCCGACGGGCGCTACCTGATCGGACTGCGCGGCCTGTGCCGGTTCGGCGTTGCCGGGGAACTGGACCTGCACAACGGCTACCGCCGGATCCGGCCGGACTACGGCGCGTGGGCCGTCGATTTCGAGCGCCGGGACGATGCCGGCATCGACCGGGAGAAGCTGGCCGGCGCGCTGAAATCCTATCTCGCCGCCCGGCAGCTGGGCGCCGACTGGGATACGATCGGGAAGACGCCGACCGAAGAACTGATCTCGATCGTCGCGATGGTCTGCCCGTTCTCGCCGATCGAGAAACAGGCGCTGCTGGAGAGCCGGACATTGACCGAGCGGGCCGAGTTGATCATTTCCATGCTGATTATCGACAGTGCGGGCGACAGCGCCGCCACACCGGCGCCGGACCGGGTGAACTGAACGGGCGAACCGGATGGGTGAACCAGACGCAGGGGGAACGAAGAGCATGACCGAACCGGCCTCGGCGGACAGCCCGCAGGTGGATCCGAAACTGCTGGAAATCCTGGTCTGTCCGGTGACCCGCCAGCCGCTGCAATACGATGCCGGGGCGCAGGAGCTGATTTCGGCGGCCGCCGGCCTCGCCTACCCGATCCGCGACGGCATCCCGATCATGCTCCAGGACGAGGCGCGCGCCCTGTCGGTCGACGAATGAGCGAAGCCCAGGCATTCGGCACCCCGGAATACGGAACCCGGGTCTGGCCGACCGAGATCGATCTCGACCGGGCGGAAAAGCGGCTGACCGTCACCTTCGAGGACGGCGAGACTTTCAGCTATCCGGCCGAACTGCTGCGGGTCGAGAGCCCGTCCGCCGAGGTCCGGGGCCACGGCGCCGACGAGAAGAAAATCGTCGCCGGGCGCCGGCATGTCGGAATCCTGAATATCGAGGCGGTCGGCAACTACGCGATCCGGATCGCGTTCGACGACATGCACGACACCGGCATCTACAGCTGGAGCTACCTGTACGGCCTCGGCCGGAACAGGGACGCGATCTGGCAGCGCTATCTCGACGCGCTGGAAGAACGGGGCCTGAGCCGCGAGCCGTAGCGCGTGTTCGTTTCAGGCGGACCGGGGCCGGACCGGGGCCGGACCGGGACTGCCGTCAGAGCGCCTCGCCGCGCAGCAGGCGGGGCAGCGCGCCGACCGTGCCCATGGCGTGCTGCATGAACAGGCGCTTCAGGCCGGGCATGCGGTCGACCGCCGCCAGGCCGAGATCCCGCGCCAGCCGGACCGGGCCGATATCGTTGGAGAACAGCCGGTTCAGCCCGTCGGTCACCGCCATCAGGGCGGCATTGTCCGGCCGCCGCCAGCGCTCGTAGCGCTGCAACGTCGGCAGCGCGCCGTGATCGAGGCCGAGGCGCCGGTCGTCGACCACGACCTCGGCCAGCGCCGCCACGTCGCGCAGCCCGAGGTTGAGGCCCTGGCCCGCGATGGGGTGGATGGTGTGGGCCGCGTCGCCGATCAGGGCGAAGCGCGGGCCGACATAGCGTTCGGCGTGAAGCAGGCGCAGCGGATAGCGCCAGCGGCCGCCGAGGACCTGCACCGCGCCGTACCAGTCGCCGAAGCGGCGCTGCATTTCCGCGCCGAACGCCGCGTCGGACAGGCGCATGACGCCCGGCGCCCGCTCGTCCCGCTCGGTCCAGACGATCGACGAGCGGTGCGTGCCGTCCGGCGCGTCGGTCATCGGCAGGACGGCGAACGGACCGGCGGGCAGGAACCGTTCGTGGGCGATGCCGTCGTGGGGCGCCTCGTGGCCCATGGTGCAGACGATGCCGTCCTGGGGATAGCGCCACTGCACGGCGGCGATGCGGGCCTGGGCGCGCAGCGCGGATTCGGCGCCGTCGGCCGCGACGATCAGCGGGGCGGCCAGCGCCGTGCCGTCGTCGAGCGCCAGGCCGGCGGCCGGATCGCCGACCGACATCCGGCCAGCCGTCGCCGGCGCCAGGACGCGGACATTCGGCGCGGCCTCCAGAAGCGCCGCGAGGCCCCGGCGGATGGCGCCGTTCTCGACGATCCAGCCGAACGGGGCGCCCTCCAGCGCGCCGCCGAGCTCCCGGTGATCGTAGTGCAGGAACAGCGACGAGGCGCCGTCGGAAACGCGGATATCGAGGATCGGCTCGGCGGCGTGCTCGACCTCCCGCCACAGGCCGATCTGCGCCAGCAGCCGCTGCGACGCATAGGCGACCGCCGAGGCCCGGCCGTCATAGGCCGCGGCGGCGAGCGCCGGCAGCGGCGTCCGGTCGACCAGGATGACGGCGAGCCCGCCGGCCGCCAGCGCCAGCGCCAGCGCGCCGCCGACCATGCCCCCGCCGACGACGATGACGTCGGCCGGGTCCGGCCGTCCGTGGGTGCCGCGCGCCGCCATGGGGCGAGAAGTGGCGCTTGGGCCGCGGCGGGTCCACGGCCAAATCGTCCGCGGCACAATCTGCCGTTATTTTAGGCAAAAATCATTTTTGCCGATATTTTGTTCATTTCCGCGCCGATTGTTGCGCCGCAATATCGGTCGCCCCGCCGGCGTGCCGGATTTTTCCGCCGGTTTCCGGCTGTTGCCCAAACTTGGCACGAAAGTTGCTTTCCCTTGGGCATCTGGCGTTTTTGCAGTTGCGAGAGCGCCGCAAGCCACAAGGGGAGAGTCGTTGTGAAACTGGTCATGGCGATCATCAAGCCCTTCAAGCTGGACGAGGTGCGCGAAGCGCTGACCGAGGTCGGCGTCACCGGGCTCACCGTCTCGGAAGTGAAGGGATTCGGCCGGCAAAAGGGCCATACGGAAATCTATCGCGGCGCGGAATACGCCATCAGCTTCCTGCCGAAAATCAAGGTCGAGGCGGTCGTGGACGACGCCCTCGCCGACCGGGCGGTGGAAACCATCGTGGAGGCCGCCCGGACCGGCAGCATCGGCGACGGCAAGGTGTTCGTCGTCGACGTCGGGTCGGCGGTGCGCATCCGCACCGGCGAAGCCGGCACCGAAGCCTTGTAGGGGGAGTCCGGAGCATGCCGAACCTTCGCAACACCCGCAGGCTGCCGGCGGCGCTCGCCGGGATCGCCGCGTTCCTGCTGCCCGGCGCGGCCCGGGCGGCCGACAAGCTGGATTCGGGCGATACCGCCTGGATGCTGACCGCGACGGCGCTCGTCCTGCTGATGACGATTCCGGGGCTCGCCCTGTTCTACGGCGGCATGGTGCGCAAGAAGAACGTGCTGAGCGTTCTGATGCAGGTCTTCGCCGTCTGCTGCATCGCGTCCGTCGTCTGGGTCGTCGTCGGATACTCCATCGCCTTCGGCGGCGACGGCCCGTATATCGGCGGCTTTTCGCAGCTGTTCCTGGCCGGCATCGCGCCGGACTCCATGTCCGGCTCGATCCCCGAGAGCGTCTTCGCGATGTTCCAGATGACGTTTGCGATCATCACGCCGGCGCTGATCGTCGGCGCCTTCGTCGACCGCATGAAATTCTCCGCCATGCTGCTGTTCACGGTCATCTGGCTGATCGTCGTCTACGCGCCGATCTGCCACTGGGTGTGGGGCTCGGGCGGCTGGATCGGCGGGCTCGGCGCGCTGGACTTCGCCGGCGGCACGGTCGTGCACATCAACTCCGGCGTCGCCGCCCTGGTCGCCGCCATCGTGGTCGGCAAGCGGCTGAACTACGGCCGGGAAAACATGGCGCCCCACAATCTTACGCTGAGTGTGATCGGCGCGTCGCTCCTCTGGGTCGGCTGGTTCGGCTTCAACGCCGGCTCGGCGCTTACCGCCGGAACCGGCGCGGGCTTCGCCATGCTGGTCACCCAGCTGGCGACCGCCGTGGCGGCGCTCGCCTGGACCTTCGCGGAGTGGGCGCAGCGGGGCAAGCCGAGCGTCCTGGGCATCGTCTCCGGCGCCATCGCCGGCCTGGTCGCGATCACGCCGGCCTCCGGCTTCGTCGGCGTCCTGGGCGCGATCGTCATCGGCCTTGCCGCCGGCCTGGTCTGCTACTGGGCGTCAACCAGCCTCAAGCACAAGCTGGGGTATGACGACTCGCTGGACGTCTTCGGCATTCACGGCGTCGGCGGCATCGTCGGCGCGCTGCTGACCGGCGTTTTCGCCACCCGGTTCGTCACCGGCGGCGAGAACGCGGTCGGCTGGATCGACGGCAATTTCGCGCAGATCCTGCCGCAGATCTACGGCATCGCCGCGACGATCGTGTGGACCGGCGTTCTGACCTTCGTCATTCTGGTCCTCGTCAGGGCGGTCACCGGGCTGCGGGTGAGCGAAGAGATCGAGCGCGGCAGCCTCGACCTCGAACTTCATGGCGAAACGGTGCAGTAAGCGGACCGGACGCGCCGGGGCGGAACCGGCCCCGGCGCCGCTCCGGCAGCATCGGGCGAACCCGGTCCGGATCGACGATCCGGGCCGGGTTTGCCGCCCGGTTGCCGGCGCCCGCCGGCGCGCGGCAGAACAGCCGTAACGCCCCGGCGGACCGGAAAAGAGTTCAAACAGGAGGGAATTTCCATGGAGGCATTCAAATCGGGCGGCGACGTTCTGTTCGTCCTGATGGGCGCGGTCATGGTGCTCGCCATGCATGCGGGCTTTGCGTTTCTCGAGGTCGGCACGGTCCGGCGCAAGAACCAGGTCAACGCGCTGGTCAAGCTGTTCGCCGATTTCTGCGTGTCGACGGTTGTGTATTTCTTCATCGGCTACATGGTCGCCTACGGCGTGAACTTCCTCGCCGACGCCGCGATGCTGACCGGCGCCGCCGAGGGCAGCCCCTTCGCCAAGAGCGGCTACGACCTGGTGAAGTTCTTCTTCCTGCTGACCTTCGCTGCCGCGATCCCGGCGATCATTTCCGGCGGCATCGCCGAGCGGGCGCGCTTCTGGCCCCAGGTGCTGGCCTCGGCGATCCTGGTCGGCCTGTTCTATCCGCTGTTCGAAGGCGTCGTCTGGAACGGCAATTTCGGCATCCAGGGCTGGCTGGAAAGCAGCTTCGGCGCGCCGTTCAACGATTTCGCCGGCTCGATCGTCGTCCACGCCGTCGGCGGCTGGATGGCGCTCTCGGCGGTCCTGCTGCTCGGCGCGCGCCGGGGCCGCTACCGCAAGGACGGCAGCCCGAACCCCATTCCGCCCTCCAACATCCCGTTCCTGGCGCTGGGCAGCTGGATCCTGTCGGTCGGCTGGTTCGGCTTCAACGTGATGAGCGCCCAGAAGCTCGCCGACGTGACCGGTCTGGTCGCGCTCAACTCGGTGATGGCGATGGCCGGCGGCCTGCTCGCCGCAACGGTGGTCGGGCGGCGCGATCCGGGATTCGTCCATAACGGCGCGCTCGCCGGGCTGGTGGCGGTCTGCGCCGGCTCCAACCTGATGCACCCGATCGGCGCGCTCGCGACCGGCGCCGTGGCCGGCGTGCTGTTCGTCGTCACGTTCATGCTGTGCCAGAACCGCTGGAAGATCGACGATGTTCTCGGCGTCTGGCCGCTGCACGGCCTGTGCGGCCTGTGGGGCGGCATCGCCTGCGGCATCTTCGGGCTGACGGCGCTCGGCGGGCTGGGCGGCGTCTCCTTCCTGTCGCAACTGGTCGGTTCGCTGGCCGGCGCCGGCTATGCCCTGGCCGCCGGCGCAATTGCCTATGGCGTTGTCAAATTGGCGATAGGCATTCGCCTGACCGAGGAAGAAGAAGACCGGGGGGCCGATCTTGCGATACACAATATCGGCGCGTATCCGGAAGAAGAGTTCATAAAACGATAAACACCGGACTCTACGGTAATTAAGGGGCGCCTTGAGCGCCCCTTTTTTATTTCCCACTGTTTGTTGTATACTTTGGCCGACCGAAGCGCGGTCCCGGCATCGTTTCGGCAATATCGGGAGAAGCCATGGCGCGCGCCGCCACCCTTTCCGGCAAAGGCAAGCCCCCGCCCCGGCGGCTGAAGAAGCGGCCCGCGGGCCCGCGGGCCGGCGCCCCCGCCCGGCGCGGCGCCGGCGGGGGCGCCCCGCCGCCGGGCGCGCCGGCGCGGCGGCCGCGCGGCGGGCGGCGCAGCTGCGGGGGTGGGGGGGGGGGG
>VXNK01000089.1:34251-37022 GCA_009840595.1 Rhodospirillaceae bacterium
CCCCCCCCCCCCCCCCCCCCCCCCCCCCCCCCCCCCCCCCCGCCCCGGCCCCCCGCCCCCCCCCCCCCCCCGGCCCCCCCCCCCCCCCCCCCGCGCCCGGGCCCGGCGCGGCGCCGAACGGGCCTTCCTGCCGCCGGAAATGAAGGATCTGCTGACGCGCAGCTGGCGGCGCATCTGCGGGATTGCGCTGGGGCTGGCGGCGGGCGCCTTCCTGCTGGCGCTGCTGACCTACGCGCCTTCCGATCCCTCCTGGAACACGCAGTCCGGCGCGCCGGTCGGGAATCTCCTCGGGCTGGGCGGCGCCTGGGCGGCCGACGCCGTGCTGCAGGCGATCGGCGTGGGCGGGTATGTCGTCGTGCTGGCGTTCGCCGCCTGGGCCGGGCGGCTGGTCAGCGGCGCGCCGCTCGACGCCATCGGCTGGCGGCTGCTGCTGTTGCCCCTCGCCCTGCTGTTCCTGGTCGCGGCCTTTGCCGGCATTCCGGGCGCGCAGGGCTGGCCGGTCCATGCCGGGCCGGGCGGCGCCGTGGGACGGGCGCTGACGATCGCGGCGCGCGACCTGCTCGGCAGCGCGGCGCAGGGCTGGCCGGCGGTTCTGGCCGCCCTGACGCTGGGCGCCGTGTTCCTGCTGCCGGTTCTGGGGCTGACGCTGCGCGAGTGGCGCCGGATCGGCGAACTGCTGTTCTGGCCCCTGCGCCTTGCGTTCCGGCGGCGCGCAGCGCGCAGCGAATTGCGGGTCGAGCGCCCGGCGCGGGCGGGCGGGCGCGAGGAGCCCGATTTCGGTCCGGAGTCGGCCCCGGATTCAGTTGGAGCCGAAGCGCCGGACGCCGGCCCGGCCGCGGAGATCGCCGCCCGGCCGCTCGCGTCCAAGGTCAAGCGCGAACAGGCGAAGGCCGGCCGGCGGAAATCCCGGACGCCGGAGCCGGGCGATACCGAAGCGGGCGCCGGCGGGAAGCAGGGCGCCGCCGCGGCGCGAACGACGAAACGGGGCAGGACCGGGCCGTTCCTGAAAAGGCGCGCGCGGCTGGTCGCCGACAAGGCCAGGCCGCCGGCCCAGGGGGACCGGGCGCGCGAAGCCCGCGAACCGAAGCTCGACCTGGATCCGGGCCGGTACAAGACCCCGGCCCTCAGCCTGCTGCAGGAGCCGCCGCCCGGCGCGGGCGACAATCTGGACGCGACGGCGCTGGAGCAGAATGCGCGCTATCTGGAAACCGTGCTGGCCGACTTCGGCGTCAAGGGGCGCATCGTCAAGGTCCGGCCGGGGCCGGTCGTCACCCTGTACGAACTGGAGCCGGCGCCGGGCGTGAAATCGTCCCGGGTGATCAACCTGGCGGACGACATCGCGCGGTCGATGAGCGCCCTGTCGGTCCGGGTCGCCGTCGTGCCCGGCCGCAACGTGATCGGCATCGAATTGCCGAACCAGAACCGGGAGACGGTCTATCTGCGCGAGATGATGGCGGCGCGCAGCTTCGAGCGGTCGGCCCACAAGCTGGCGCTGGCGCTGGGCAAGGATATCGGCGGCGCGCCGGTCCTGGCCGACCTGGCGAAAATGCCCCACCTGCTGATCGCCGGCACCACCGGCTCCGGCAAGTCGGTGGCGGTCAACACGATGATCCTGTCGCTGCTCTACCGGCTGCCGCCGGACCGCTGCAAGTTCATCATGATCGACCCCAAGATGCTGGAGCTGTCGATCTACGACGACATCCCGCAACTGCTCGCGCCGGTGGTGACCGATCCGAAGAAGGCGGTCGTCGCGCTGCGCTGGACGGTCCGGGAAATGGAGAACCGCTACCGGGCCATGTCCAAGATGGGCGTGCGCAATATCGACGGCTACAACCAGCGCCTGGCCGACGCCCGCAAGAACGGGGAAACGATTACGGAGAATGTCCGGACCGGCGCCGACGAAAACGGCCGGCCGGTCATGGAAGAGCGGGAAATGTCCCTCGACCCGCTGCCCTATATCGTGGTGATCGTGGACGAGATGGCCGACCTCATGCTCGTCGCGGGCAAGGACATCGAAGGCGCGGTCCAGCGCCTTGCCCAGATGGCGCGGGCGGCCGGCATCCACCTCATCATGGCGACCCAGCGCCCGTCGGTCGACGTCATTACCGGCACGATCAAGGCCAATTTCCCGACGCGCATCTCCTTCCAGGTCACGACCAAGATCGACAGCAGGACCATCCTGGGCGAACAGGGCGCCGAACAGCTGCTCGGCCAGGGCGACATGCTCTACATGGCCGGCGGCGGGCGCATCACCCGCGTGCACGGCCCCTTCGTCAGCGACGAGGAGGTCGAGGACGTGGTGGCCTATCTGCGCACCCAGGGCGCGCCGGAATATCTCGACCGGATCACCGAGGAAGAGGAAGAAGACGGGCTTCCGGGCGCAGCCGGCGGGGAGAGCGGCGGCGACGATCTCTACAACAAGGCGGTCGACATCGTCATGTCCGAGGGCAAGTGCTCGACCTCTTTCATTCAGCGCCGCCTGCAGATCGGCTATAACCGGGCGGCGCGGCTCGTCGAACAGATGGAGCAGCGCGGCGTCGTGAGTCCGGCCAACCACGCCGGGAAACGGGAAATCCTGACCGGCGCCTGACCCGCCGTTGCCCCAGGGGCCCGCTGCCGGGCCGCTTTCGAGGTCGCCATGAAGCTGTTGCGCGCGTTACCGGCCCTGGCCGCGCTCGTCCTGACGGCGGGGGGGGCCCCCCCCCCCCCCCCCCCCCGCCCCGGGGGCCCCCCCGGGCCCGCGCGGGGGGGTATACACAATCCCAGGCGCC
>VXNK01000165.1:0-45000 GCA_009840595.1 Rhodospirillaceae bacterium
TGGCTTCGCGGTCGAGCGCGCCTTTAATTGCGGCACGGTCGACGCGGCGCGCGCCGCCGGAAACGATTGTTCGGCCGTGGCGCGCCGCCGCTGCGCCGAGTTTCCCGCTGAACGCCAGTTCCTCCTCATTGGCGCCGCGCGACCCGACGACGGCAAGGCCGCTGCGCTTCGGATTCAGGAGCGCCGCACGGCCGCAGCCGAACAGGACGGGAGGCGACTTGCGCCCAAGGCGTTTTTCGAGACGGGCCGGATAGCCCGGATCCGGCCGGGCCAGGAGCCACAGACCGGCGCGCTGCCACTTCTCCGCCGCCAGGCCGAGCGCCGCGCCGCGGCCGAGAAGACCGTCCAGCCTTCCCGGGGTGACTGTCCGATCCACCCAGCCCGACAGCAATTCTTCGGGATCGCCCGTCATCAGGGCGGCGGGGTCGAGATTGCACTCCTCGAGCCATGACGCCAGCCGCGCCCACTCGCCGGCCGAAAGCGGCTTCGCGCCGTCCCTGTCCGCCCTGCCGAGCGAGACCGTCAGCAGAAGCACCGCCTGGGTCCGGAGGTTCGCGATCATGTCAGCCCGCCATGCTTGCACTCGCCAGGGCCAGCGGCCAGACCGGCCCGCTGCCGGCGCGCCTGAGCAGCACGGAAATCACCGTCAACGTCCATCCCGAATCCGCAACATCGTCGACGAGCAGCACCGGACCGGGGCGAATTGGGCCCTCGATCGCGAAAACGCCGTCGAGATTGCGGCATTGATGATGGCGATTGTGCTGCATCTTCTGTTCTTCGTTGTCGCGCAGCTTGACCACCGCTTCCTCGAACGGCAAGTCCAATGCCCGGGCGAGTCGGGCGGCATAGTCGGACACCAGCCGGGGGCGTTTTCGGGACGGAACGCAGGCGACCCAGGCCGGCCAGGGCGCCGGCCGCCAGCGCTCGCGCAGCATCTCGGCGGCGACATCGACCAACTCGTCGCGAAAGCGGCCCTTCTGCTTGTCTTCCGCGACCGCGCGGCCCCAGGGCGGATCGCCCCAGCGGGACAGGACGCGCCCGGTTTCGGCGCGCCAGTCCGCAGGCAGGCTTCCAGCCAGATCGTATTCTGCAAAGGCATCCTTTGGAGCTTGCGTTTTGCAGCGCAAGGGCTGTTCGGATCGGGCGAGAAAGCGCGATGCGGTCGGCGCGGTCGCACGATCGTACGACGGCGATATGACCGGGCGGCCCAGGCACGAAGCGCACTTTCCGCATGGTCCGGGCGCCGGATCGTCCAACGCGCGGGCGAGATATGCCATCAGACAGCCGCGGTGGTCGATGTAGCGCTGCACCTCGTCCCACTCCATTTCGCGCTGGCCGGTCAAGCGGCGGATACGTTCGCGGTCCATGCTGTAGGGAACCGGGGTGCGCCGCCACTGCGAGCCGACCTTGACCGCCGGCGCCGGGCTTTCGACGGAGAGAAATTTCAACGCCTTCTCGATCTGGCCGTAGCGCAGGTTGATCGCCGTTTCCAACTCCCGGATGCTCAGCCCGTCGCTGTCTTCGAGTGCGTCCAGTATCGAGGTCACCCACCCTTCGTCCGGAAAGGCCGTGCGCCGGAAAAATTCGTGGATGCGGCCGTCTTCCTCGCCCGACAGCACGACCCCGACCGCGCGGTCGATCGCGCGGCCGGCGCGCCCGACCTGCTGATAGTAGCCGATGATCGATCCGGGCGCCTGGAAGTGCACGACGAAACCGAGATCGGGCTTGTCGTAGCCCATGCCGAGGGCGGTCGTCGCGACCAGGGCCTTGATGCGGTTTTCCAGCAACCGGTCTTCGAGGCGGCGGCGGCGGTCGTCCGCAACGTCCGAATGGTAGGCCTCCGCGGCAACGCCGTTCCGGGCCAGCCATCCCGAAACCCGGTAAGCATCGCGTTTGGTGAGGGTGTAGATAATCCCCGTGCCGGGCAGCGCGCCGACATGCTCGTCGAGCCAGGCCAGTCGTTCAGCCTGAGACGGCATGCGGATGTTCTGCAGCTCAAGGCTGCGGCGGCGCAGGCTCCCGCGCTGTATGCCGATATCGCCGAGCTGTGCCCTTACGTCCGCGATCACGCGGTCGTTCGCGGTCGCGGTCGTCCCAAGGATCGGCACATTGCCGGGCATGAGCCGCAGGAAGTTCACCAGGCGCCGGTAGTCGGGCCGGAAGTCGTGACCCCAGTCGGAAATGCAATGCGCCTCGTCGACCGCGAGCAGGCCGATACGCCCCGCCATCGGCATGAGCGTGTTCTCGAGGAAATCCTCGTTGGCCAGCCGCTCGGGAGATATCAGAAGGATGTCGACACGGTCCTCCTGCAGCGCCCGATCGATTTCCGCCCACTCTTCGCGATTTGTCGAATTTATCGTGCGCGCCCGCAGGTGCAGGCGTTCGGCGGCCTGGATCTGATTTCGCATCAGCGCCAGAAGCGGCGAGACGATCAGCGTAGGTCCGCGCCCCCGATCCCGCAGCAGCCGCGTCGCGATGAAATAGACGAAGCTCTTTCCCCACCCGGTCCTCTGGACGACGAGCAGGCGCTCGCGCCGGTTCGCCAGCGCGTCGATGGCCTCGAACTGGCCGTCCCGAAATTCGGTCGTTTCGTCGTCCAGGGCCTTCCGTAGAAGAGCGAGCGATTCCGCGTAGCTGGCCAATCCCGCATTTCTCCCTTCGTTTTTCCGGTGCTCCGGCGCACGCGGTTCCGGGGTGCTTCGACCGGGCAATAACGCCGGGCGCGTCGCGCGGCAAGGTCGAGGTCGCCGGGCGCCCGACAGGCGGAACGAACGGAAGCGATGCACCGGCCGCACCGCAGGCCGCGGCCGGAACCGTCGGGCCGACGAAACCTCCGCGGCCTGAAATGCCCGAAACCGAAACGCCCATCCTCACCCTCTTGAAATTCCATATGACAGCATATATGCTATCATGTCATGGTGCGCAGAATCGTTGTCGATACGAACATTCTCGTCTCCGCGATCCTGTCGCCCGACGGCGCCGCGCGGGAGGTTCTCCGGCGATGCCTGACGGGCAAATACCGGCCCTTGGTCGGCAATGCCCTGTTTCTGGAGTATGAGGATGTCCTGTCGAGGGAACAGCTCTTCGCCGCGGCGCCGGTCGGTCCGGAAGACCGGGAGGCCCTGCTCGATGCGTTTCTCGGAGCGTGCCAATGGATCGAGATCGCTTTTCTCTGGCGCCCGAACCTGCCGGACGAGGCCGACAACCACCTCATCGAACTCGCGGTTGCCGGCAACGCAACCGCGATCGTTACCCACAACGCCAGGGATCTGGCGACAGGAGAACTGGCGTTCGACAGCTTTCGCGTCGTCGCGCCGGGCGACCTGCTGACGGAGGAGAGGCTGACATGGCTACCCTGACCATCCGGCTGCCCGACGCCCATCGCGACCGGCTGGCGGCGATGGCCGCGCGCCGCGGCCTGAGCCTGAACAAGCTGATGGAGGAACTGTCTGTGCGGGCGCTGGCCGAACACGATACCGAACTGCGCTTCCGGATGCGCGCCGCGCGCGGCAACGCCGAACGCGGCCTGGCCGTGCTCGACGAACTGGACCGGCGGCACGGCGGGCTCGCAGAGCCCTGATACGACGGCAGCCCGCCGGCCTCCGCCGGCCCGGTGGACGGCGGGCCGCCGCCGGAGCCTTCGAGGCGGCTTGGCTCTTGCCAATCGGTGCCGCTGCCGTTACATCCTGCACCGCTGCGCCGATTTGAGCACCAGCTTGCGGGCGCATAACAAATGCAGCTAAAGCGGCGCCGTGTCTCTGGCCCCGCTGGCAGGAACGCTGAAGCGGGTTTTTTGTTGCCCGTTTTTCCCTTTTCTGCCCGCGCCCGGCCGACCGGCGCCGCCGGCTGAATTTGCCGGATTCAAGACCGGCTTCGAGAACTGCGCCCGGGTTCCCGCCGGGCCGCGCAACAGGCCAGGAAAAGGATTCATGAGCCAACATCCCGAGACCATCGCCCTCCATCACGGCTGGCGCGCCGACCCGACCACGGGGTCCGTCGCCGTGCCGATCCACCAGACGACGTCGTACCAGTTCAACGACACCGACCACGCGTCGAACCTGTTCGCGCTGGCCGAACTGGGCAACATCTACACGCGGATCATGAATCCGACCAACGACGTGCTCGAGCAGCGCGTCGCGGCGCTGGAGGGCGGCGTGGCGGCGCTCGCCCTGTCGTCCGGCCAGGCGGCCTCGGCCTTCGCGCTCCAGAACCTCGCGCGGGTCGGCGACAACGTCATCAGCTCGACCGACCTGTACGGCGGCACCTGGAACCTGTTCAACAACACGCTGAAGGACCAGGGCATCGAGGTCCGCTTCGTCGATCCGGCCGATCCGGAGGCCTTCCGCAACGCCATCGACGACCGCACGCGGGCGATCTACGCCGAGACCCTGCCGAACCCGAAGCTCCACGTCTTCCCGATCGCCGAGGTCGCCGCCATCGGGCGCGAATACGGCATCCCGCTGATCATGGACAACACCGCCTGCCCGATCCTGTGCAAGCCGTTCGAGCACGGCGCTGCGGTCGTCGTCCACTCGACGACCAAGTATATCGGCGGTCACGGCAACTCCATCGGCGGCCTGATCGTCGACGGCGGCAACTTCCCTTGGGCCGAGCATCCGGAACGGCAGCCCGCGCTCAACACCCCGGACCCGAGCTATCACGGCGCGGTCTGGGTCGAGGCGACGGCGCCGCTCGGCCCGGTCGCCTACATCATCAAGGCGCGCACGACCCTGCTGCGCGACCTCGGCTCCTGCATGAGCCCGTTCAATGCCTTCCTGTTCCTGAACGGCCTCGAAACGCTGGCCCTGCGCATGCAGAAGCACAGCGAGAACGCAGCGCAGGTCGCCGACTGGCTGGCGACGCGCAGCGACGTGAGCAAGGTCATCTTCCCCGGCCATCAGTCCGGCGAATTCAGGGCCCGCGCCGACAAGTATATGAACGGCGGCTATGGCAGCCTGGTCGGGTTCGAACTGAAGGGCGGCCGCGCCGCCGGCCGCAAGTTCATCGACTCGCTGGAGATGCTCTACCACGTCGCCAATATCGGGGATTCCCGGTCGCTGGCGATCCACCCGGCGAGCACGACCCACAGCCAGCTCACGCCCGAGGAACAACTCCAGACCGGCGTGACGGACGGCTATGTCCGCCTGTCGGTCGGCATCGAGCATATCGACGATATCGTCGCCGACCTGGAGCAGGCCCTCGACAAGGCGGCCTGAGGCTGCTTTCGGCGACGCCCGCCAATAGTCGTCGTCATATCGACCGGAGCGGTCCGCGGGGCTTGCCCTGAGCGAAGTCGAAGGGGCCGCGGAGCGGAGATATCTTTCCCGCGCGGTGCACGGTCCGAAGCATCGTGCGGAAAGATTTCTCCGCTCGCTTTGCTCGGTCGAAATGACGATGGAGAACGGGCTGGAGCCGGCTCCGGCAGGGCTTGCGCCTCTTCCGCACATTTCCGGATGGAGCGGCCCGTTCAGTGCGAATTGCCGGAGCGCGGAAATCGGCGGGCCGGAACCGCAGAGAAAGTTCGCGCCATGCAATTGAAGCTCTACCAGGTCGACGCCTTCACCGAGCGGACCTTCGGCGGCAACCCGGCAGCCGTGGTGCCGCTCGACGACTGGCTGCCCGACGCGACGATGCAGGCCATCGCGCTGGAGAACAACCTGTCGGAAACCGCCTTCTTCGTGCCCCGCGATGACGGCGGATTCGACCTGCGCTGGTTCACGCCGCTGATCGAGGCCGACCTGTGCGGCCACGCCACGCTGGGCACGGCCTGGGTCCTGTTCAACCGGCTCGGCCACGCCGGCGGGACCATAACCTTCCACACCCGCAGCGGGCCGCTGACCGTGACGCGCGACGGCGACCGGCTGGCGATGGATTTCCCGGCCCAGCCGCCGGCGCCGATCGGGTCCGCGGCGGGGATCGGCGACGTTGCCGGCGCCATCGGGGTTCGACCGGAGGCGGTGCTCGCCGCGCCCTACGCCCTGGCGGTGCTGGACAGCGAGGAGACCGTACGCGCCGTCCGGCCGGATTTCCGCCGGGTCGCCGCGCTCGACATCCCCGAGCTGATCATCACCGCGCCGGGCGCGGAGGGCGGGGACTGCGATTTCGTCTCGCGCTTCTTCGCGCCGACGGGCGGGATCGACGAGGATCCCGTGACCGGTTCCGCCCATTGCATCCTGATTCCCTACTGGGCCGAACGGCTCGGCAAGACGGAGATGTTCGCCCGCCAGGTCTCGGCGCGCGGCGGCGCGCTGTGGTGCGCGCTCAGGGGCGACCGGGTCTCGATCGCCGGCTACGCCGCACCCTATCTCGAGGGAACCATCGCGGTTTGACCGCCGGCCCCACGACGGGCGCAGCGGCCGGCGGCGCCAACCGCGGCATTCCTCCGGTCGCGCTGGCGGCGGCGTTCGCGACGCTGATCTTCTGGTCCGGGACGGTCGTGGCCAACCGGGCCGCGGTCGAGAGCATCGACGGGCTGACGGCGGGCGCCCTGCGCTCGATGCTGGCCGGCTTCATCGGCCTCGGCATCGCCCTGGCGTTTCGGCTGCCCTTCCCGAAAGCGGCGCGCCACCGCTGCCTGCTGGTCGTTTCGGGCTGGATCAACTTCGCCATCTGGCCGACGGTGCTCAGCCTCGGCGTCGCGCTCGCCAACGCCAGCCACGCGGCGCTCATCATGGCGTTGCTGCCCGTCACCACCGGCCTGATCGCCGCCATCGTCAACCGGGTCCGGCCGCAGCCGGGCTGGTGGTCCGGCGCGGCCATAGCGATCGCCGGCACGGTTCTGCTGATCCTCCTGACGCAGCCGGCCGGCGACCTCGCCCTGTCGCCGACCTGGCTGATCGGCGATCTGGTCGTCCTGGCCGGCGTGCTGCTGTGCTCGGCGGGCTATGTCGGCGGCGCGAAGCTGGGACCGATCGTCGGCAGCTGGAGCGCGACCTTCTACGGCCTCGGCACCGCCCTGATGCTGACCGTTCCGGCCATCCTGATCCTCCATCCCTACACCGACTGGACGGCGGTGACGGCCGACAGCTGGCTCGCCATGGGCTGGCTCACCCTGTGTTCGTCGCTCGCCGGCTACGCCCTGTGGTTCCTGGCCATGGACCGGGGCGGCATCGCGCGGATCGCCGTGTTCCAGTTTCTCCAGCCGGTCTTGTCCGTCGCCGCCGCCGCCGTCATTCTGGGCGAGCGGATCACCTGGACCATCGTCGCCGCCGGGCTGCTCATCCTGATCGGCACCTGGATCGCCCAGAAATACGCCCACTGACGGCTTTCCCCGCAGGAGACAGCGATGAACCTCCCGGACCTTGCGGCCATCGAAGCGGCGACCGAAACCGTCCGCGCCGCCATGCCGCCGACGCCGGCCCATTGCTGGCCGCTGCTGTGCGCGCGCACCGGCGCCGAGGTCTGGGTCAAGCACGAGAACCACACGCCGATCGGCGCCTTCAAGCTCCGCGGCGGCCTGGTCTACATGGACCGGCTGCGCCGCGCCGAGCCGGCGGTCGAAGGCGTGATCGCGGCGACCCGCGGCAACCACGGCCAGGCGATCGCCACCGCCGCGCGGCGCAACGGCCTCACGCCGGTCATCGTCGTGCCCGAGGGCAACAGCCGCGAGAAGAACGCCGCGATGCAGGCCCAGGGCGCCGAACTGGTCGTCCACGGCAGCGACTTCCAGGAGGCGCTGGAGCACGCCGAGGCGCTGGCCGGGGAACGCGGCCTGCACATGGTCTCCTCCTTCGCCGCGCCGCTGGTCCACGGCACCGCGACCTACGCCCTGGAGTTCTTCCGCGCCGCGCCCGATCTCGATGCCGTCTACGTTCCCATCGGGCTCGGCTCCGGCATCTGCGGCGCGATCGCGGCGCGCGACGCGCTCGGCCTCGCCACCGAAATCGTCGGCGTGTGCGCGGAGAACGCCGCCTGCTACGCCCTCTCCTTCGCAGCCGGCAAGCCGGTCCCGACCAATTCGGCCGATACGATGGCCGACGGCATGGCCTGCCGCGTGCCGGCGCCCGACGCGGTCGCGGTTGTCAACCGCGGCGCCGCCCGGATCGTCACGGTGAGCGAAGCGGAGATCGAAGCCGCCATGCGGGCCTACTACACCGACACCCACAATATCGCCGAGGGCGCCGGCGCGGCGGCGCTGGCCGCGCTGGTCAAGGAGCGCGAGGCGATGGCGGGCCGCAGGGCCGGCCTCGTGCTCAGCGGCGGCAACATCGACCGCGAGGTCTATCTGCGCGTGCTGGGCGGCGGCGACGCGTGACGATGAAGAGGATTCCATGACCGAAGAACTGTTCCGCGGCGACGCCTATCTGAAGACCTGCGAAGCCACGGTGCTGCGCGCCGGGCCGGAGGGGATCGTGCTCGACCGCACGGTGTTCTACCCGCTGGGCGGCGGCCAGCCCGGCGATACGGGGGCGCTGGCGCTGCCCGGCGGCGGCGAAACCGCGATAGCCGACACAGGCAAGGACCGCGAAACCGGCGAACACCGCCATATTCCGGCGGCGGGCGCGGCGCTGCCGACGGTGGGCGACGCCGTGACCTGCGCTATCGACTGGGACCGGCGCTATCGCCACATGCGCGTGCATACGGCGATGCACCTGATGTGCGCCGTGATCGACGGCGACGTCACCGGCGGCCAGGTCGGCGACGGCAAGGGCCGGCTGGATTTCGACCTGCCGGACACGGCCCTCGACAAGGCCGCGATCGAGGCCGCGCTCAACGAGCTGATCGGGGCCGATCTGCCGGTCGGCGCCGAATGGATTTTGGACGAGGAACTGGCCGCCCGGCCGGACCTGGTGCGCACCCTCTCGGTCAAGCCGCCGATGGGCGCCGGCCGGGTGCGTCTGCTGCGCATCGGCGACGCGGCGAATACGGTCGATCTCCAGCCCTGCGGCGGCACCCACGTCGCGCGCACCGGCGAGATCGGCCCCGTCGCCATCGGCAAGATCGAAAACAAGGGCCGCCGCAACCGGCGGGTGAACCTGCGGCTGGCGGGATAAGGCGGCGCGGGGGCCGGCGCCGCAAAGGGCTCAGTCGACGAAGCGCGCCCTGGCCTCCTCGGGAACCGGGATGGCGCGGAACCCCGCCGGCCGGTCGGGCGCGGGCGTGACCCAGACCCGCTTCTCGAAGCCTTCCAGCGCCGGGCGGCCGTCGGCATGGCTGAGGGCGTGGGCGACCGTGAAGACCTTGCCGGCCCATTCGCTGACATGGCTGGCCATGGTCAGCCGGTTGCCCAGCCGGCAGGCGTTGCGGAAGGTCGCGCCGGTCTCGAGCAGCGGCATGCCGCTGACGCCGAAGTCGCGCTCCATCTCGGGGTAGGACAGCGCGTTGGCCGAAAACAGCCGCTCGGTCGCCTGGTCGAACCAGGTGTAGAAATACGGGTAGAAGACGATGCCGGCGGCGTCGCAATGCGCCCATTCCACGACGAATTCGGTCCGGTATTCCCGCATCGGTCAGCCCTTCGCCCGCACGGCCGCCGGCCGCCCTAGAACGGGATTTCGTCGTCGAAATCCGCCCCGGATGTCTGGGGGACGCCGGCGCCTTCCCGCCCGCCGTAGCCGCCGCTGTCCTGCTGCCCGCCGTAGCCGCCGCCCCCGCCGCGGCCGCCGCCGGAGTCGTAGGTGCCGCCCCGGTCATAGGACTCGCTCATGCCGCCGCCGTCGCGCCGGCTGTCCAGCATGGTCATCTCGCCGCGATAGGGCCGGATCACGACCTCGGTCGTATAGCGCTCCTGCCCGGTCTGGTTGTCTTCCCACTTCCGGGTCTGGAGCTGGCCCTCGATATAGACCTTCGAGCCCTTGCGCAGATATTGCTCGGCGATTTCGGCGGTGCGCCCGAAAATGACGACGCGGTGCCACTCGGTGCGCTCCTGCATCTCGCCGGAGTTGCGGTCTTTCCAGCGTTCGGAGGTCGCGACGGAGAAGTTGGCGACCTTGTCGCCGCTCTGCATGGTGCGGACTTCGGGATCGCGGCCCAGGTTGCCGATCAGGATGACCTTGTTGACGCTGCCTGCCATGATGTTCCCCGTTCGTTCGGCTATCAGCCGTCTATAAATCACATAGCCCGCGTCGGCAAGCGTTATAGCTTGCCCGGCGGCCAATCCGATAGTGTCGAACCGGAAAATTCGAAAATCCCGATCCGGAAGGCCCGCCATGAAGCTCGAAGGCTCCTGCCATTGCCGCGCGGTGACGTTCAGCGTCGAGAGCCGCACGCCCCGCCCGTTCAACTACTGCTACTGCTCGATCTGCCGCAAGACGACCGGCGGCGGCGGCTTCGCCATCAACATCATGGGCGACACGCCGAGCCTGCGCATCGAGGGCGGCGAGCATCTCGCGGTCTACCAGGCGACCATCGACGGCCGGACGAGCACGGCGATGCGGCATTTCTGCAAGCGCTGCGGCAGCCATCTCTGGCTGTGGGACCCGCGCTGGCCGGACCTCGTCCATCCGCTGGCCTCGGCGATCGACACCGAACTCCCGGCGGCGCCGGAGCGCGTCCATCTCATGCTCGGCGCGAAACCCGGCTGGTGCCCGGTCCCGGACGAGTCGGCGCAGGAGCGGCACTTCGACGGCTATCCGGAGGAAGCCATCGAGGACTGGCACCGGACGCGGGGGCTGCTGGCGGAATAGACGGCCTTTCTCCGGGAGAAAAGCCGGAGGTGTGACGGTCTGCCCCTGCACCGTTTTCCATGATGTCGTATCCGTAGCGGCAAGAACTCCGCCCTCCCTGTGCGCGTCAATTCAAGGAGCTTCGAATGCACCCTGCGGTTCAGGCCAGACTCGACAGAACACTGGGCCAGGCCGCTCAGCGCCACAGGGCGCCCGTGGTGCGCGGCTTCGGCGCCTTTCTCTGGGACAAGCGCTGGTTCTTCATCGCGCTGGCCGTCGGCGCCGTGATGATGAGCTTTTCGCCGCCGGAAGGGCTGGACCGCCGCGGCCTCATCCTGATTGCGATGTCCGTCGTCGCGATCATCCTGTTCGTCACCGAGCCGGTGCCGCTGCCCACGGTCGCCCTGATGATCATTCTCGGTCAGGTCGTGCTGCTCGGCATCGATTCGACCTCCGTGGCCGAAAGCCTGATGAGCGATTCCGTCCTGTTCATCATGGGGTCGCTGATGCTGGCGGTCGCGGTCGTCAAGCAAAAGCTGGACAAGCGGATCGCCTACTGGATCGTCCGCATGACCGGCACCGGCACGGTCAACGTCTGCGTCGGCATTTCGGTCGTTTCGGGCATTCTCGCCTCTTTCATCGGCGAGCATACCGTGGCCGCGATGATGCTGCCCGTCGCCATCACGCTCATAACGCTGACGTCGGAGGATTCGCGGAAAGTGCGCGGCCTCGCCGCGGTGCTGCTGTTTTCGATTTCCTACGGCTGCTCGATCGCCGGCATCGGGACGCCGTCCGGCGGCGCCCGCAACGCGATCATGATCGGCTACTGGAAGGAGTTCTTCTTCGATCCGACGAACCCGGAAACAGCCAAGTTCATCGTCGATTACCTGACATGGATGCTCTACTGCTATCCGATATTCCTGATCCAGCTCCCCTTCGTTACGCTGATCCTGTTTTACACCTTCAAGCCGGAGCACCGGAACATCTCCCGGGCCGTCGTCAAGCTGCGGGAGCAGATCAGGGCCCAGGGGCCGATGAAATCGGCCGACTGGGTCTCGATCGTAGCCTTTGCGGTGATCCTGTCCGGCTGGCTGACCTTTTCCGATACGCTCGGGCTCGGCACCGTCGCGATCTTCGGCGCGGTCGCCTTTCTGGTCATCGGGCTGGTGCGCTGGGAGGACTTGAATTCCGGCGTCAACTGGGGCGTCGTGCTCCTCTACGCAGCCGCCATTTCGCTCGGCGTCCAGATGAAGGACAGCGGCGCGGCGCTCTGGGTCGCCAACAACTTCCTCGACCTGCTGTCCCCCCTCGGCATCGAAGGCGGCATACCGCTCTGGGCGGCAGTATCGGCGCTCACGACCGGCGTGACCAACACCATGTCCAACGGCGCAGCCGTCGCGGTCATCGGACCCATCACCCTGAAGATGGCGGCGGCGGCCGGCGAAAGCCCGCTTCTCATCGGCTTCATCACCGCGATTTCGTCCGCCTTCGCCTATCTCACGGTCATCGGCACGCCGGCCTGCACCATCGTCTACGCATCCGGCTATCTGAAGACCACGGATTTTCTCCGCGTCGGCTATCGCATGGTCATCGTATCGACGGTCCTGCTGATTATCTCGGCTTCCCTTTTCTGGCCCCTGATCGGGTTGTAGGATGGCGGGCGAGGCATCGCGGAAGCCTCCGGAAACCGGGGAGCCGGCACTGCGCGATTCGGAAAGCCCGACGGACGTTCCCGAAACCGGCGGCCCGCCGCGGTTCAGCATTCTCGTCTGCATCGACGGGACCGACGCCTCCTACCTGGCGCTGCGCCATGCCGTGCGCATCGGCTCGGCAACGGACGCCGACCTGACGCTGCTCTATGTCCGGCCCATCGACCGGGACCTGCAGACCGGCGGCATGCAAATCTCGGTCGTGCGCGAGAACCTTCTCGACTGGGGCCTCGAAATGCCGGGCGCCACGGCCCTGCGCCGCGGCCGCGAACTGCTCGTCGAACTCGGATGGCTGGACAAGGACTGGCAGACGGAGTTCGCCCATGTCGACGTGCAGGGCGATCCGCTCGGCGACAACGCCATCGTCTATTCCAGCCCGAAAGGCCGCTCGGTCGTGCTGCGGCTCCTGATCGCCCCATCCGTCGCGGCCGGAATTCTCGACGAGGCGAAGCTCGGCGAGTTCGACCTGCTGATCGTCGGCATGTCGGAAGGAGAAAAAGGCTCCGGACCGGGTTACGTTTCGCGCAAAATTGCAAGACGGGTTGCCCGGGAGCATACCGGCGCCGTTCTCGTCACGAGGGCGCGGGAGGACGGCGACGGCCATCTCGTCTGCGTCGCCAGCTACGAGGGCTCCATCGTCGCGGCGCAAAAACATGCGGAGATTGCGAGCCTCTGCGCCGCCCCGGTCTTCCTGCTGTCGGTCGCGCGGACGGTGGATTTTCTTCCGGATTCGAAGAAGAGCGCCGCGACCGCCAAGGAGCGGATCGAAAAGGCGGGGATCCCCGTATCCGGCACGACGGCGCTGGTC
Organism: Rhodospirillaceae bacterium; assembly: GCA_009840595.1. Lineage (GTDB taxonomy): Bacteria > Pseudomonadota > Alphaproteobacteria > Bin65 > Bin65 > Bin65. The sequence goes on from VXNK01000165.1 coordinate 13,119, forward strand.
GGCGATCCCGTTGCCCTGATCGTCGAGCAGGGCCGGCCGCACTCCTTGATCGTCGTATCGCGGTTCCAGAAACGGACCGGCTGGCGCCAGATCTTCTCCAACAGCATCGCGTTCAAAGTGCTGAAGCACGCCGAAAACTCGGTCATGATCACCCGGTAAGGCCCGCGAATCGCGGCTCGACGGCAATGCGGTTCAGCGCTCCGGCGCGGGCATGCCGGTTTTCGACGTCCCCGCGCTCGTTTCCTGCCGCCCGACTTTCACGACGCTCGAAACCGGCGGCCCCGTCGCCGCCGGCATGCCCTCGGGCGTCGGCTGTTTCAGCAACCCGGTCGAGGATGGCGAACAGACGTGCCGAACCGGTCAGGCGATCTCCGACAATCGGGGAAGGGCGGCCCGGCCGCGTTCGCGCATGGCGGCTTCGCGAGGCCGGTCGCGCTGCGCTTCGGCGGTCGCCCGGTAGGACGGCCGCGCCGTAATGCGCGCCCACCACCTGTCGACCGCGGGGCGCCCGGCGAGCCAGAGGCCGCCCAACTGGTGCAGCCGTTCGACGAAGGGCGTGATGGCCGCGTCGGCCAGCGACCAGCGCGGGCCGGCGAGCCAGTCGCTCCGCTGCACCGCGTCGTCGATCGCCGCGACCATGCCGGCCAGCCTTTTCGCGGCCGGCACGACTTCCGGCGCATCCAGGCCCCGTTCGACGACGCTGATCCGGCGGGCGCGGCGCTCCGGGTCCGGTATGGCGTCGTAATAGGCCTGCAGGTCCTCCGGCGATTTTTCCAGCACCTTGTGGCGGACAAAGACGGCGTAGGTCAGCGCGCCCAGCGCCGGCAGGTAGCTTTCGTCGGCGCGCTTCATCCACAGGCGGGCGCCGGCGCAGTCGCCGGGCGCGTCCGGCATCAGGCCGGGACCGGAAAAGGCGTCGTCGAGATAGTGCATGATGATGCTCGATTCGACGAAGACCAGCCCGTCGTGAACGAGCGTCGGCACCACGCCCTGTGGATTGAGGGCGCGGTAGGCCGGCGTGTTCAGCGCGCCGGCGTCGCGGTCGAGCACGCGCGAAACGTAGTCGACGCCCTTTTCCTCGGCGGCCAGGCGCGCCTTCAGACCGCAGGTCGCTGTCGGGAAATAGTAGAGTTCGAGCATGGTCGTTTCTCACCTCGCCGCGGCGCTGCCGGTGATCGTTGCGGGAATTCCGGCGGGGTCCGGGGGCATCGGATCGCCGCGCCACGCAACATCCCGGTCCGGGCGCACCAGCATATAGCGGGATTCGTGCAGGTCCGCGATTCCGGCGTCCGCAATCGTTTCGATTTCGAAGGGGATACCCGCCCCGGCGGGACGATCGGCTCTTCACCGTTCCAATCGGCCGCAGAAGGCGCTACAGCGTGGCTTCCCTTTCGATGATGTCCGGCCCGTTTGGCTCGTCGGTCGCACGCCGAGCGGCACGACAGGCCGTCGGTCTCTCTTATGGTGCCCGGACCGGATTGCACGCCCGACAACGGACAAGGCGCGAGGCAGTCATGCATCCGATCGGCGGCGCGCGGCTTTGGACGCCGCTCCTGCCTTTTATCGTTGCGGCGTGGGTCCTGGCGGTCCCTGTGCGGACCGCCGCCGCTGCCGAAGACCCCCGCGAAACCCGGGCCGCCCTCCCCGCGGCGGGAGCGAACGCCGTCGTGAGCGCCCCCTACCTGAGCGCAGGCGCGGCCCTGATCCGCTCGCGGGACACCCGGTTTGTCGACGGCGCAGACGCCGGCCATGCCGCGCTCTACGGAAACCGGCAACGCTTCGACGCCGGCGCCTTCGGCAACGGTCTGCAGTTTCATCTGGCGGCGGGCGTCCGCTTGCCATACCGGATGCGCGCGCAACTGGAATTCGGCTGGGCGCGCGACCTCGGCTGGCGGGGCAACACCAACTACCGGGACTCCGGCGGGCGTCAGCCGTCGGCGGCAAAGCTGAGCATCCGGCAGGTCCTCCTCGCCGGGTTCCACGATTTCCCGGGATGGGAGATCGCCCCGGGCCGCCGGGCGCGACCCTTTCTGGGCGCCGGGCTCGGGATCACCGACTACCGCTTGGGCGGCTACCTCCAGCGCTTTCCCGAACCGGACGATCCGCAGGGCCCCCTGCGCCGGGGTCCGGGCGGCGAGATCCCCTTCACCGCCCTCCCCGGCGGACGCGGGCGCAACTTCACCTGGATGCTGACCGCCGGGATTGCGATCGCGGTCAGCGGCAGTATCCACGTCGACGTGAGCTACCGGTATACCGATGCGGGAGAAATCCGGACCGATGCCGGCGACATCGCCATCGTGCGCTACCGCGAGGACGGCACCCGGAGAGAAATCCCGGTTCGGATCAACGAGACCGCCGCCGACTACCGCACCCATTCCCTGCTCATGGCGCTGCGGTTCGAATTCTAGCCCCCCCGGGGAGCAGCGGTTCCGCCGCGCACCAGGGGGCGGGAAAACGGTCGGTCGAAATGACGGGTTGGGGAACGGCCGGTCGAAACCCCGGTCCGGAATCCGGCAGGCCGGCACCCGCCTGCCGACGAATTCCGAGTCGCTTTCCCGGCCTTCCCGCCCCATATTGGCGGCACGCGGACGGGCCGACGGCCGAGTTGAAATTCCCTTCCAGAACATGCCCGATTTTCCTGCCGACCCGATGCCCCGGACCCTCGACACCCCCCTTGCCGCTTCCATCGCCCGGCAAGAGCCCGACGCCGCCGGTCTGACCCATATCCGCGTCCGCGGCGCGCGCGAGCACAACCTGCGCAACATCGACGTCGAGATTCCGCGCAACAACCTGGTCGTCATCACCGGCCTCAGCGGCTCCGGCAAATCCTCGCTCGCCTTCGACACGATCTACGCCGAGGGCCAGCGCCGTTACGTCGAGAGCCTGTCGGCCTATGCCCGGCAGTTCCTCGAACTGATGGAGAAGCCGGACGTCGACCATATCGAGGGCCTGTCGCCGGCGATCTCCATCGAGCAGAAGACGACCTCGCGCAACCCGCGCTCGACCGTCGGCACGGTGACGGAAATCTACGACTATATGCGCCTCTTGTGGGCGCGGGTCGGCATCCCCTACTCGCCCGCCACCGGCCTGCCGATCGAGAGCCAGACCGTCTCCCAGATGGTCGACGCCGTGCTGGCGATGCCGGAGGGCAGCCGGCTCTACCTGCTCGCGCCCATCGTGCGCGGCCGCAAGGGCGAATACCGCAAGGAATTCCAGGACCTGCAGAAGCGCGGCTTCCAGCGCGTCAAGGTCAACGGCGAGATCTACCTGGTCGACGAGGCGCCGGCGCTCGACAAGAAGTTCAAGCACGACATCGACGTCGTGGTCGACCGCATCGTGCTGCGCGACGACCTGGCGGCCCGGCTCGCCGATTCCATCGAGACGGCGCTCGAACTGTCCGACGGGCTGCTGTTCGTGGAGGACGCCGACAGCGGCGAACGCACGACCTTCTCGGCCAGGTTCGCCTGCCCGGTCTCCGGCTTCACCATCGACGAGATCGAGCCGCGGCTGTTCTCCTTCAACAACCCGTTCGGCGCTTGCCCGTCCTGCGACGGCCTCGGCGTCCAGGCCGAGTTCGATTCCGAGCTGGTCGTGCCGAACCCGACGCTCAGCCTGGACGACGGCGCGCTCGCGCCCTGGGCCGACACCAGCTCGAAATATTACGGCCAGACCCTGAAGAGCCTCGCCGCCCATTACGGCTTCAAGCTGTCCACCCCCTTCGCGAAGCTGCGCAAGAAGGACCGGCAGGTGATTCTGTTCGGCTCCGGCGGCGTGCCGATCACGATGCGCTACGACGACGGGCTGCGCAAATACGAGACCACACGGCCGTTCGAGGGCGTGATCCCGAACCTGGCCCGGCGCTACCGCGAGACCGATTCGAGCTGGGTGCGCGAGGAGCTGAGCAAGTACCAGACCGTCGCGCCCTGCGCGGCCTGCGACGGCTTCCGGCTCAAGCCCGAGGCGCTGGCCGTCCGGGTCGCGGAGATGCACGCCGGCGAAGCGGCGCAAATGTCGATCGCCGGCGCGCGCGACTGGTTCGCCGCCCTGCCCGAACGCCTCACCGCCAAGCAGATGGAGATCGCCGACCGTATCCTGAAGGAGATCAACGAGCGGCTCGGATTTCTCGTGAATGTCGGCCTCGACTATCTCACCCTGTCGCGCAATTCCGGCACGCTCTCCGGCGGCGAGAGCCAGCGTATCCGCCTCGCCTCGCAGATCGGCTCGGGCCTGACCGGCGTGCTCTATGTCCTCGACGAGCCCTCCGTCGGCCTGCATCAGCGCGACAACCGCCGGCTGCTCGACACGCTGGAGCGGCTGCGCGACCTTGGCAACACCGTCATCGTGGTCGAGCATGACGAAGAGGCGATCCGCGACGCCGACTGGCTGATCGACATGGGGCCGCGCGCCGGCGTGCATGGCGGCGAGGTCGTCGCCATCGGGCCGCCGGCCAGGGTGTTCCAGGCGCCGGGCAGCCTGACCGCCGACTACATCACCGGCCGCAAGGAGATCCCGGTGCCGGCGCACCGCCGCGCCGGTCCGGCGGGCCGGGCCGTTACGGTGCGCGGCGCGGCGGCCAACAACTTGCAGGCGATCGACGCCGCCTTCCCGCTCGGCGTGTTCACCTGCGTCACCGGCGTCTCGGGCGGCGGCAAGTCCACCCTGGTGGTCGAGACCCTGTACAAGGCGGCGGCCCGGCGGCTCAACGGCGCGCGCACCCTGCCCGGCGCCCACAAGGGCATCGACGGGCTGGAACATCTCGACAAGATCATCGACATCGACCAGTCCCCCATCGGCCGCACGCCGCGCTCCAACCCGGCGACCTACACCGGCGCCTTCGGCCCGATCCGCGACTGGTTCGCCGGCCTGCCCGAATCCGGCGCGCGCGGCTACAAGCCCGGCCGCTTCTCGTTCAACGTCAAGGGCGGGCGCTGCGAGGCCTGCCAGGGCGACGGCGTGCTCAAGATCGAGATGCACTTCCTGCCGGACGTCTACGTCCAGTGCGACGTCTGCAAGGGCAAGCGCTACAACCGCGAAACCCTGGAGATCGCCTTCAAGGACAAGTCGATCGCCGACGTGCTCGACATGACGGTGGACGAGGCGCTCGACTTCTTCCGCGCCGTGCCGGCGATCCGCTCGAAGATGGAGACGCTGCAGCGCGTCGGCCTCGGCTATATCAAGCTCGGCCAGCCGGCGACGACGCTCTCCGGCGGCGAGGCCCAGCGGGTCAAGCTGTCCAAGGAACTGTCGAAGCGCGCGACGGGGCGGACCCTCTACATCCTCGACGAGCCGACCACCGGCCTGCATTTCGACGACGTGCGCAAGCTGCTCGACGTGCTGCACGAGCTGGTCGAGGCCGGCAACACGGTGATCGTGATCGAGCACAATCTGGAGGTCATCAAGACCGCCGACTGGATTATCGACCTCGGCCCCGAGGGCGGCGACAAGGGCGGCCTGATCGTCGCCGCCGGCACGCCCGAAGACGTCGCCGCCGTGCCGGACAGCTTCACCGGCCAATACCTCGCCCGTTTCCTCGAAACCGCTGCGGACGCGCGCCGGAGCGCGTGAGTTTCCAGGAAGCGCAAAGACCGAATTATCACCCCGGCCGACCCGTCGGAGACAGCGCACGTCCGCAGCGTTATCCCTCCCCCTCTTCAGAGGGGGAGGTCAGGTGGGGGTGGCGCGTCGTCCGTTTCCATAGCGGGACGCGCAACGCCGCAAGGCGAGTCGATTGGCTGCCGAAGGCACCCCCATCGACCTCGCTTGCGCTCGGCCACTTCCCCCTCTGAAGAGGGGGAAGAAAAATTCCGGGCCGCGGGCGACGCTACCGTCCGTCCGACCCGCGCTGCGCCTTTACATAGCTTTCGAGCACGCGGTTGATCCGCGTCTGGTAGCCCCGGCCCGGCGCCCGGAAATGGTCGAGCACCGAACGCTTGACCCGGAGCGTGATCCGCTCGGTACGGTCGGGCCGGACCAGTTCGGCCTCGTGCCAGAACGCGGCGTCCAGTTCCGGAATGTCGCTGAAGTCGATATCCCGGTCGTCCACGGACGCGATCTCATCCGGCGTCAGGGGCCGTTTGTATCTGTTCATGCCAGATCTGCCTCTCCTTGCGGGGCGCCGGCCGTGTCGAAAATCCGCAGCGTGGTTTCGAAGTAGATCCGTGCCTGGCAAAGTTGGCCCGACTCTTGGCCTCGTCTCATTCGAACGCCATCGGGTAATATATGTACAGATTGTCGTGACAAAAGAGGCAACGACGGGCCGCAGTCCGGTTTGAATTCTATGCCGGAGCAGGAACCGATTCGTCTCTTTGGCCGGTGGCGCGTGTCTCCGCCCCGTCTGAAACTTCGTTCACGATTTTGCGGAGAATGCTTCGAACGTCTTTCGGGCAACCGACATTGATCGTCGCGATATCCAGCCGAAGACTATCCGCTCCTGCCGCTGTCCATCGGCGGACGACGCCTTCGGCAAGGCCGATGTCCCCTTGCCAAGGGTAAAGCAGGATCGCGCGGGCGGCCCCGTAGGCGCGGCCGTAGACAAGCATCTGGTAGATGTCGCCCGGCGCGATACCGAAATCGTCCCGCGCCGGATCGAGCGCCTTCCACTTGGTGTCAAGAACGATGCGCCCGCCCGGCGGTTCGATCACGGCGTCAGGCCGCAGAGCGAAGAGTAATTTGTCGTCTTTTTCGTCCTTCAGCGCATGTTCACCACGCGCTTGCAGGCGAACCCGGCGAGGTGAGAGCGCGCGTTGCAGGCTGCGGCCGATAAACGCCTCGAACAGGTCGTTCATCGGGAACAGCAGGGCGAAGCCCGCCGGTCGTCCCGCGGCGGTGTCCTGCCACTCGCCTTTGAGAAACAGCCGGGCGAGCCGGTACAGGTCGTGGAAGGCGGTGTTGGTGCGGTCGAGCCGGACGGGTTCTTCGAGCGGCCGAACCGAGTCGCCGGTGAATTCGAAGCGGGCCGCCAGCTCGGCCAGCAGCCGGGCGTTGGCAGCAGAGCGCGTCATGCGCGCCAGCCGCAACACGGCGGCTTTGAGCACGCGGTTCAGGGGCGTGTCCTCGGACAGTTCGTCGAACCGGCAGGCGAGGCGGTCGGGCCGGACGGCGTGACGGGTGAACTGCCGCACGACATCGAGGCGCCCGCGCAACAGCCTCAGGTCTTCCTCGCAGGCGATATAGCGCCGGGGCAGGCCGCGCCGCACGGCGGCAAGCAAACGGGCCGCGAACAGGCGGATCAGGAGTTCCAGAAGATCGTGCGTCTGCCGCGCCATGCCGGTAAGCGCGTCGTCCGCCACCCGCAAGTCGTGCGCCACCGCCAGCATATGGACGAGTGCCTTGCGCACCGCGTCGTTTTCGCCGTCGATCTTGGGCAGGATTTCGAGGGTGCGGCCCGGAACGGCGAGGACGCCCACGACCTGTTGCGCCTTCAGGCCGCGCCGGGTGCGGACCAGCACGCCAGTTTCGCCCAGCTTCAGCCGGCGGCCGGCGCGTTCGGCGAGCGCATGAAACCGGTTGGCCTCGGGTTCGGTCAGGCCTTTGTCGCCGACTCGTAATTCTTGCCATTCACGGCATTTCAGGAGGTCCACGGCCGAGTCAACTCGCGCCGCTTTCGCCGGTGCTTTCTGCTACCTCCGGTTTCCCTTCGATCAGACGCTTGTATGCGTTGTCTGCGTAAGGCGGCTCAACCGGGGTCCAGCGATAGCGCGGCTCGCCAGCATCGTCTTCGATACCCTGCGGCTTTCCCAAAGGCTCCTTGTTTATGAATTCCCGGCCTCCACCAAGCACCGCCTGAACCTTGCGCCAGTCGTCGTGGAAATACTCGGCGAGCATCGGGACGATCTTGCGCCGCATGATCCGGTCGACATCGGCCTTGCTACGCGCGCCCATCAGCCAGGCATGGCCGATCAGATGATCTCGGCCCATCAACCATTCCAGCCGCGCGTTCATAGTTTCGAGCACTCTGGGCAAGTAGATGCCGTCCACGATGCTTAGCTCTCCGGAAGCGGGCGCCAGTTCCTTGAAATCGAAGCGTCGGCGCAGCGCCGTGTCGAGCAGCGCGATCGACCGGTCGGCCGTGTTCATCGTGCCGAGAATGTAAAGGTTGGACGGAAGAGTGAAGGGCTTGCCGGAATACGGCAGGGTCACAGAAATTTCGTTTGGCGCTCCCGACCGCTTGTCCTCCTCGACCAGCGTGATCGCCTCGCCGAACACCTTGGAGATATTGCCCCGGTTGATCTCATCGATGACCAGGACGTGAGGTTGAGGACCTTCGGAACTTTCCGCCTGACCGGCATAGCGGCGGAGTCGCTCCAACCCATGACTTCCAAGGCTCATCCGATAAATTGTTTGCGGAGTGATTCGATATTCGTACAACTCCGAAATCGGCATACCTTCGCTATCGCTCCATAGCCATTGAACATCGCGGCGGTGCGGATAGGAGCCGTCATCTCTCTCAACGTGCCGATAGGGTCCCGTAATCCTGCCCACAGCACGAAATCGTTGTTGAGGTGCAGGAACGATCACAAAATCGCCAACAGATAAGCGGTTTCGAAAACTGTTTATAAACTCTACATTCGGATTCTTGCCGGTTGCATCTGGCTCTTTCTTCTTCCAACGGTGCAATATTTCTTCGAATTTATCGAATTTTGAATCGGACCAGTTTACCTCGCGTGCCACATCGAGCAAAATATAGTCGTTATTTATGCATTCTTCAAAAATTCCCCGATCACTTTCGTATACTGGGTTTCCGAGTCCCATCTTGAAAACGCTGTTCTGACCGAAATCGGAATGCATCACCGAAGAACCGGACACCTTCCGGGCGCGCTCGGCAATGCGTTTGAGCACTCCGTCCTCAGGATCGAGACGGAAACCTGCACTGCTACCATCGTCCGTGTCGGTCGAAACAGTTTGAGGGCGCAGTCCCTCGACGAATTCCTCATAACCGTACGACTGGTGAAACGTCACGAATTCGACACGACCTTCTTCAACGAGTCTACGATAGCGGTCGCGAACCTCCTTCTCATCCGGCGGTGCGGTTCCATCACAAATCTCGACACAGCACCGAAACGTGGCATAGGTCTTACCTGTACCTGGTGGACCGTAAAGGATTGTGTTGAGAGAACGATGCCTAGCTGATCCACCATCCCCTGATTGTATTGGCTTTGGCGATTTATTTGATTCTCTCGTTTCGGGGGAATTTCTATTTCCAGATTTCCAAACGCTCTTTAAGGGTTCGTGATAGAAACTGACTTCACCATCGGAAATTTCTTCCCGAACACGCTTCCGTACCTCCAAAAGAGCTTGATCGATACGAACCGAATCGCTTCTTTTGTCGATACTAATAGTCTCATTCCATTTTTTTGCAAAGTGCTCTATAATTTGTAGCTTGTGATCGTTACTGACGATTGGTTCATACGATTCCGGAAACAGGAAAAACATTATGATAGATCGAATAGAGCGATTTTTCCCTATGTTATTCCTATCCACGCCATATAGCCATTCAGCAAATCGCCACGGATCATCCAGAATATCTAACCGTTTATCGGCGGGAAACGAGAACCAATTTTCCATGACAACATAAAAGTGACAAATTTCCACATCTATCCACTGATAGAATGGTTTACCCGGTGACGCTATCCCGGCAGACAAAACTTCATCCGACGTCCAAAGCGTGTCTGATAGATTTGCGCCAGATAATTTCCATAGATTAGATATACGTTCCAATTTTAACTCGGGTCGTATGCTATGTCGAGGAGCAATCAGAAAATAGAGCCAAACCACTTCGGAAAGAGTACGCTTCGCTATCTGACTTTGGGGTACTAAATTCCTTATTACGGAATCCCAGTAGTCCTCGCCGGAACGTCGGCCTTTCTGCTCAACATTATCATAATGCTCGCGCAGAATAGAAAAATTCTCCTGCGTCCATAAATTTTCCTCGGAAAAGATCGATTTGCCATCCAACAGGCAGCGTTCTTTCCACTGTTCGGCAGCTTCGAGAATAATTTCCGATCCCGGTATCCGGGCCATTGCCCCACTCCCCTTCTCGAACATTTGCTACCGGCGCAAATTCCGTCCGGCGGCACGCGGCCATTTCCATAGCACACTCCTCGGACGCCGCCATATCGGCGGCCCTGAGTCCCTACACCAACTCGATCGGCCCCCGCGGGGCGCCCGCGGCGCGGAGGATGGAGTACCAGGTCGAGCCGAGCATTTCGGTGCCGGAGACGCCGACGGCGGGCTGGCGCTTTTCGGTGCGCAGCAGGCCGCCGGACGCGTCCCAGGCTTCGACCTCGGCGACCGCGACGTCCAGCGCCGGATCGGCTATCAGCCGGGCCTCGCAGGCGTCGAGCCCGGTCGAGACCAGGGCGCAGGTCACCATCGTGTTGACGTTGCGCGGATAGAGCTTCGCGACGCCGCGCACCGGGCCTTCGTAGACGACGGTCTCGCCGTCGATGCGCGCCGGATCGAAGCCGCTCTCGGAGAAATCGAGATTGTCCGGATGCTTGCGGAAGGTGATGCGCACCCGCTGCCACCGGCCGCGCCGCATCGACAGGTCGTCGCCGCCCGTCAGCGCGCCCGCCGGCACGAGCAGCCTGGTCCCGCGCGCCGCCGCCGCGGCCTCCAGCCGTTCGCGTACGGCATCGTCGGCCAGCGCCGTCACCGACAGCGGCATGTAGTCGGCGCAGTGCAGAAAGCCTTCGCCGTAGCGCGCCGAGATCGACGGATGGGCGCATTCGACGATCAGGCCGGGATCGCGGGTACCGGCCTGCTCCAGATCGTCCAGCCGCAGGGCCGGATCGAGGTCCGCGAGCGCCGCCGCGCTGCGGTTATGGACGAAGGCGGTCTCGAAGCGCCCGCCGCTCTCCGCGATCCGTGCGGCGATGAACCGGCCGATATAGCCGTAGCCGACGATGCCGATGCGCATGGCGGCCGCCCGCGGTCTCCCCGGCCCTACCCGAACGCGACCGGCAGGGTCCGCGGCCCGCGCACGGTGCCGTCGGACCATGTCACGTCGCCGACCACGCGGTAGTCCGGGATCCGCTTCAGCCATTCCTCGATGGCGACCCGCAGCTCCATGCGCGCCAGGTTCGAGCCGACGCAGCGGTGGATGCCGAGGCCGAAGGCGCCGTGGCGGTTCTCCTGCCGGTCGAGCACGACCCTGTCGGCGTCCGGGAACATGGCCGGGTCGCGGTTGGCCGCCGGGAAGGACAGCAGCACCATCTCGCCCTTCTTCATCGGGCAGCCGCCCATCTCCACGTCCTTCTTGATCTCGCGCGCCATGGTGACCGGCGAATAGGCGCGCAGCAGCTCCTCGATCGCCGTCGGCATCAGGTCCGGCTCTTCGATCAGGCGCCGCCGGTCGTCCGGGTGCTGGCCGAGATGCATGATCGCGGCGCCGATCGAGCTCCAGGTCGTATCGATGCCGGCGATCATCAGCAGGTTGAGCGTGCCCAGCACATGGTTTTCCTCGAACGGCACGCCGTTCAGCGAGCCGTCCATCATCACCCGGATCAGGTCGGGCTCCGGCCCGTCGGGCTCAGCTTCGGTCCGGCCTTCCTTGCGCAAGGCGATATGGTGGCGGAAATAGTCGCGCATCGCCTTGGTCGCGTTCTTGCCGATCTCGTCGTCGACGATGCCGATCTCCAGGATCTCGTGGATCCACCGGATGAACAGGTCGCTGTCCTTCACCGGCACGCCGAGCATGTAGGCGATGATGCGCACGGGAATGTGCCGGGCGTACTGCTGGGCGGCGTCGCAGCGCCCGTCGGCGATGAATTCCTCGATCAGCCCGGTGCAGATCCGGCGCGCCATCGGCTCCAGCTTGCCGACCTCCTGCGGCGTGAAGAAGGGCAGCAGCACCTGCTTGTGCGCCTTGTGCTCCGGCGGGTCGGAGGTGATCGGCGGTGCCGGCAGCGGCGGATCCTCGTATTTCTTGTGGCGCAGGACGATGCGGCGCGACGTGAAGTGTTCGGTGTCGTAGGCGATCGCCTTGACGTCCGCGTAGCGGGTCGGCAGCCAGGCGCCCTCGAAGCGCTCGGTGCGCGCGATCGGGCCCTTGCGCAGCTCGTCCCAGATCGGGAAGGGGTTGTCGCGCCAGCGCGGGTCGAGATGATCCCAGTCGGTGCGCCAGTCCGTGACCGGCGGCCGTTCCAGCGACGGAACCGCCGGCGGGCCGCCGGCTTCGCCGGTTACCGGGCAGGCGCCCGTTTCGGCCTCCCCGCAGGCTTCCGGGGCGAGTTCCGGGCTAGCCTCCGGGCCGGGCTTGCTGTCGCTCATTCCGCGTCCTCCACGATCTCGACGGCGTATTCCGGGCAGTTGGCCACGGCGAGGCGCGCTTTTTCCTCCAGGCCGGGCGGCACCGCGCCGTCGCCTATTGCCGCGGCATTGCCGAAATCGTCCAGCGTGAACAGTTCGGGCGCCAGCGCATGGCAGCGGCTGTGGCCCTCGCAGCGTTCCGGATCGACCCGCACCTTCATGGCCCGCCTCCTTCGGTCAGGACGCCAAGCGCTGCGTGTCCAGCACCAGCCGGCCGCGCGTGTTTTCGCCGGCTTCGAGGATGCGGTGCGCCTCGGCCGCCCGGTCGAGCGGCAGGACCCGGCTGACCAGCGGCCGGAGATGGCCGGCTTCCGCAAGACCGACCACCGCGGCGAGGATGTCGCGATTGTCCAGGATCATGGCCTGACACACCTCGATATCCAGCCCGGCAGAGCGATCCTCGAACGGCTCGGCGATTAGCCACACCAGCATGCCGCCGGGCCGCAACACGCCGTAGGAGCGATTATGGACCGCGCCGCCGACCAGGTCGATAACGACGTCCAGGCCGGACACCGCCGTCTCGAAGGCCACCTCGTCGTAGGGCACGATCCGGTCGCAGCCCAGCGCGGCGACATGGTCGCGGTTGCGCGCGCTGCAGGTGCCGGCCACCTCGGCGCCCAGATGCTTGCACAGCTGCACGGCCATGCCGCCGATGGCGCCGGCCGCCGCGTGCACCAGCACCCGGTCGCCGGCCTTGACCCCGGCGGTTTCCACCACGGCGATCCAGGCGCAGACGCCGGCATGCATGACGGCGGCGGCCTCGACGAAGCCGAAGCCCTCGGGCATCGGCACCACATCGTCCGCCGGGCGGGCGGCGAGCTGGGCGTAGGAGCCCTGGTCGACATGCTGGCAGGTGAAACAGACCCGGTCGCCGACGGCGAAGCGGTCGACGCCGGCGCCCACCGCCCGCACGATCCCGGCGCCGTCGCGGCCCGGCACCTTGGGCGGGCGCACCGGGAACATCCCGGTCAGCAGGCCCTTGCGCAGCTTCCAGTCGCCCGGCACCACGCTCACGGCATGGACCTCGATCAGCACGTCGCCCGGCCCCGGTTCGGGATCGGGCATCTCGACCAGCTTCAGTTCCTCCGGGCCGCCGAAGCGGTCGAAACGGATCGCCTTCACCCACGCCTCCTGCCAGAGGGCCGGCTCTTGCGCCGGCCTTTGCGCCCTTCCGTATGCCTGCCCGCCTGGAGTTGGCCGCACGGCGCGGGGACCTTGCGAGAAGGCGGGGGCAAGGTCAATATTGCGCCGTTCGCTTCCCCCGTTTCGAGGCCGCGCATGACAGGCAATGTTCCGCAAGGGCCGGAGGACGGCGTGCCCGGCGACGGCGCGCCCCGGGACGGCACGACAGACCGGCGGGAGATCGAAGAGGAGCTGGCGCGCTTCGCCGCCGCCCTGGCGGATATCGGGCCCGCCGATCCGGCCGTCGAACCGGGCGCCGATCTGCGGCGCCGGCTGGTCCGCGCCGCCGGGACGTGAGCGGGAACCCGGCCGATCTGACGCTGTCGGCCGCCGCCGCCCTGCTCGGGGCCGGCCGGATTTCCTCCGCCGAGCTGGTCGCGGCCTGCCTCGACCGGATCGAGCGGCAACAGCCGCTGCTCAACACCTTCCTGACCGTCGATGCCGAGGGCGCGCGCGCCGCCGCAGCGGCGTCGGACCGGCGCCGGGCGCGCGGCGAAGTCCGCGGGCCGCTCGACGGCATCCCGGTGGCGCACAAGGACCTGTTCGACCGGGCCGGCCGGGTGACGACAGCCGGCAGCATCCTGCTGAACGACCGTGTGGCGGAACGGACGGCGACGGTGCTCGCGAGGCTGGACGCCGCCGGGGCCGTCGAAACCGGCACGCTCGGCGCCTCGGAGTTCGCCGCCGGCGCGACCGGCCACAACCGCCACCGCGGCGACTGCCGCAATCCGTGGGACCCCGGGCGCATCCCCGGCGGCTCCTCCGGCGCCTCGGCCGCCGCGGTCGCGGCCCGGCAGGTTTTCGCCTCCCTCGGCACGGACACCGGCGGCTCGGTCCGCATGCCGGCGCATTTCTGTGGCACGGTCGGCCTGCGCCCGACCCAGGGCCGGGTGAGCCGTCACGGCATCTTTCCGCGCAGCTGGTCGATGGATACCGCCGGCCCGCTCGCCCGGACCGCCGAAGACGCCGCCCTCCTGCTCCAGGCGGTCGCCGGGCCCGACCCCGCCGACCCGACGGCCGAGGCCGTCCCGGTCCCCGATTACCGTGCGGCGCTCGGCAACCCGGTGGACGGGCTGCGGATCGGCGTGCCGACGCACTACTTCCTCGACGAGGTCGACAGCGGCATCCGCGCCCTGCTGGACGCGGCGCTGGACGCGTTCGCCGGCCTCGGCGTTACGGTCGCGCCGGTCGATGTGCCGGACCCGTCCGTGCCGTTCCGGCTGGCCGTGATCGTCCTCAAGGCGGAGGCGGCGGCGGTCCACGAACACTGGATGCGCAACCGGCCGGACGATTACGACCACGGTATCAGGGAAGGCATGGAAACCGGCATGTCGATCCCTGCGGTCGACTATCTGCGCGCCCTGCGCGAGCGCGGGCCGGCCCTCGAGCGCTGGCTCGCCGGCCCCCTGTCGCAGGCCGATGCTTTGTTCGCGCCGGTGGTCGACGATCCGACCCCGACACTGGCCGAGAGCGCCGTCGCCGGCGCCGGCGGGGCCGCGCGGGTCATGGCCCGGTTCGGCCGCTGCACCCGGCCGTTCAGCTTCCTCGGCCTGCCGGCGCTCTCCGTCCCCTGCGGCTTCCAGCCCGGCGGGCTTCCGGCGGGCTTCCAGCTGATCGGCAAACCCTTTGCGGAAGCGACCCTGCTGCGCCTGGGCCACGCCTATCAGCAGGCGACCGGCTGGCACGAACAGGCGCCCGCGCTCGCTGCGGGCGATGCGGCCGCAACAGACGAGGCGAGGCCCCGATGACATCGAACCCGACCGCAGCGCCGAAAAGCGGGTCCGCCGGCGCAGTCCGCCTGCACGCCGAAGGCCCGGTCCGGTGGCTGGCCTTCGACCGGCCGGCCAAACACAATGCGCTGTCCCTCGGCATGATCGAGGCAGCGCGCGCCGCCGTGCGCGACTTTTGCGCCGACGACGAGGCGCGTGTCCTGGTGCTGGCCGGCGGCGGCGACCGCGCCTTCGTCTCCGGTGCCGACATTGCGGAATTCGAAAAGGAGCGGGACGCGGCCGGGACCGAACGGCGCTTTGCGGCGCTGGGTGCCGAAATGTTCGAGGCCGTGGCGGATTGCCCGAAGCCGACGATCGCGATGATCCACGGCTATTGTTTCGGCGGCGGAGTCGCCCTCGCCGCGGCCTGCGACCTGCGCTACGCGTCCGACGACGCGCAGTTCTCGATCCCGGCAGCCCGGCTGGGGCTCGCCTATTCGCTGACCTTTGCGAAATGGATCGCGGACCTGGTCGGCCCGGCCGCCGCGCGGGAAATCCTCTATACCGGCCGGCGCTACGACAGTGCGGAGGCGGAACGGATCGGCCTGGTCAACCGGGTGTATCCGAAAGCGGCGCTCAGGACCGAAGTCGCGGACATTGCGGACACGATCGCCGGCAATGCGCCCTTGTCCGTGCGCGCAACCAAGGCGACAATCCGCTATCATTCGGGAGATACCGCGGACGGCGGCCGCCAGGCCTGCGAGGACGCGATCGCGGCCTGTTCCGAGAGCCGCGATTTCGCCGAAGGCCGGGCCGCTTTCGCGGAGAAACGTCGGCCCGTTTTCGAGGGCCGGTAGCGTTACACCGGATGCCGCGAACGGGCGTCGACAGATACGGGCAGGGTGTCGGCATGAACCGGGAAACCGACTTTATCGGCCTGACGGCGCGGGAGATCGCCGACGGCGTGAACGACGGCCGCTGGTCCGCCGAAGCGGCGACACGCGCCTTTCTCGACCGGTGCAGCGCGCTGGAAGACCGGCTCCGGGCGTGGGCCGCGCTCGACCCCGACCTGGCGATCGAACAGGCGCGCGCCATCGACCGCACCATCGACAGGGGGAACCGGCACCAGCCGCTGGCCGGCGTGCCGGTCGGCGTCAAGGATATATTCGCAACCGCCGATCTGCCGACCGAATACGGCAGCCCGATTTACACGGGCAACCGGCCGCAGGTCGACGCTGCATGCGTTGCGCTGTCCCGCGCGTCGGGCGCCGTCATCCTCGGCAAGACGGCGACGACCGAATTCGCCGCCAACAACCCGACGGCGACGCGCAACCCGCACGATACCGGCCGGACGCCCGGCGGCTCCTCCAGCGGCTCCGCTGCGGCGGTTGCGGCCGGCGCCGCGTCTGTGGCGATCGGCACCCAGACCGCCGGATCGGTCATCCGGCCGGCCTCCTATTGCGGCGTCGTCGCCTACAAGCCGACCTTCGGCTACTCGCCGCGGGCCGGGTTGAAGCCGTCGGCAAATTCGCTGGACACCCTGGGCTTTTTCGCCCGCAACGTCGGCGACGTCGCCCTGTTTTCTTCGCTTTCCAGCGGCCGGAAGCCCTTTCCCAAATACGACGATCCCGACCCGGCGCCGCGTTTCGCCCTGTGCCGGACCGCCGAATGGTCCGCAATGGAAAGCGGCACGCAGGAAGCGCTCGAATCCTGCGTCGACGCGATCCGCAGCGCCGGCGCGATCGTGAGCGATATCTCCCTGCCGGAGACGTTCAACGGCCTCGCCGACGCCCACTGGACGATCATGGCCTACGAGACTACCCGCTCGCTGACCTGGGAGCGGATCAACCATCCGGACCTGCTTTCGGAGAAGCTGCAGGCGATTTTCGAACTCGGCGAAAGCATATCGGACGAGGATTACGGCAAGGCGCGCGTCCTCGGGAGCCAGTGCCGCTCCCGGCTCGACGATATGCTGGGCAAGGCGGAAATCGACGTGCTGCTCGGCCCCGCCGCGCCCGGCGAGGCGCCGGAAGGGCTCGAAAGCACCGGCGACCCGATTCTGAACCGGGTCTGGACCTTCCTGCACGTCCCCTGCATGTCCCTGCCGTTGCTCACCGGCCCGGCCGGGATGCCGCTCGGCCTCCAGGCGATCGCCCGGTCCGGCCGGGACTGGCAGCTCATGCGCGCGGCGGCCTGGCTCGAAGACCGCCTCCCCTACACCGGCGCGCCGGACGACCCGATCGCCTGAGCGCACTCGCCCGGCGGCCGGCGGCCGGACTCCGCGGCGCCTTTTCCGCCGCGCCTTTTCCGCTCCGCCTTTTCCGCTCGGACGCGCCGGTGTACCCTGCGCGCGGCAGAACGAAAGGGGCCGCCATGTGGACGACCGAACGGATCGCGGACCTTGTGCAGTCCGGCCGGGTGCACCGGGACGCCTACACCGATCCGGGCATCTTCGACTTGGAGATGGAGCGGATCTTCGGCCGGGCCTGGCTGCTGCTCGGCCATGACAGCCAGGTTCCGCGCGCCGGCGATTTCGTGACGACGCAGATGGGCCGGCAGCCGGTCCTCATGGTGCGCCAGCGCGACGGCGGCGTGGCGGTGCTGTTCAACCGCTGCGCCCATCGCGGTTCGACCGTGTGCAGCGCCGCCAAGGGCACGGTCACGCAGTTCGTCTGCCCGTATCACGGCTGGACCTACGGGCTGGACGGCGCGCTGCTCGCCGTGCCGTCGCCGGAGGGCTACGCCGAGGAGCGCAGCCCGCAGCGCCGCCTGGGCCTCGCCGAGGTGCCGCGTGCGGAGGTCTATCGCGGCTTCGTCTTCGCCAGCCTGGCCGCGGACGGCCCGTCTCTGCGCGATTTTCTCGGCCCGCTGATCTCCTCCTTCGACGACCTGGTCGACCGGGCGCCGGAGGGCGAAGTGGAGGTTGCCGGCGGCGTCTCGCGCCACGCCTATGACGGCAACTGGAAATTCGTGCTGGAGAACCATCTGGACACGATCCATCCGCGCTACGTCCACGCCTCCTCGATCGCCGCCGCCAACGAGCAGGACGACCGCAGCCCGACCGACGGGGCCGGCGAGGTCGGCGTGCGCCAGATGCGCCAGAACGGCGCGCCCAACGAACTGTGGGAAGGCATCGGCCTGTGGGTCGCCGGCGGCGGCCACGGCTACATGGCCGACTATCACGACGACGAGAAGCTGGTCGCGGCCTCGGACGACCCGGTCCATGTCGAATACCAGAAGCGGATGGAGGCGGCCTACGGGCCGGAACGCGCGCGCGAGATCCTGGCGGTGACGCGCTGGAACTCCATCGTCTTCCCGAACGTCTCGTTCATGAGCCAGTTCGGCCAGCTGCGCATCGTCCGGCCGCTCGCCGCCGGCCGCACGGTGCTCGATACCTACGTCTTCCGCCTCAAGGGCGCGCCGGAAGCGATGTTCCGCCGGGCGGTCGCCTTCGCCAACGTGGTCAACGGCACCGGCTCGCCGGTCCTGACCGACGACCTGGAGGTCTACGAACGGCTCCAGACCGGCCTCGGTGCCGACGGCAACGAATGGGTCGACACCGGCCGCGGCTTCGGCCGCGACGTGCGCGACGGCGATAACGGCCTCGACCGCGGCGGCACCGGGACCAGCGAAATCGCCGTGCGCAACCAGTTCCGCGCCTGGGCCGAATATATGACCGGGGCCGGCGCCGCCGATGCCGCGGACATGGCCGTGGCGGCGGAATGACCGGCAGTTCCGCGCCTGCCGCGGCTCTCGACCCCGCTTCCGACAGGGCGGCGGTCGAAGCCTTCCTGATCCACGAGGCCGACCTGATCGACCGGCGCGACTTCGAGGCGTGGCTGGCGCTCTACACCGACGACTGCCGCTACTGGGTGCCGCTGGAGGAAGACCAGGCCGATCCGCAGCACACGGTCTCGCTGATCTACGACGACCGCAAGCTGCTCGAAACCCGGGTGCGCCGGCTCGGCCATCCGCGCATCCACGCCCAGGCGCCGCCCTCGCGCACCGTCCACATCATCGCCAACGTCGCGGTCGCGCGGGAACCGGAAGACGGGCTGATCGTCGTGCATTCCAACCAGACGGTCGCCGAATACCGGCAGAACCGCACCCGCCTGTTCGCCGGCCGCTGCACCCACCGGCTCGTCCCGGAAAACGGCGGCTACCGCATCGCCTTCAAGCGCATCGACCTGATCGATTCCGAGGGCGAGAACCGTGGCATCCCGATCGTTCTGTAGGGCTGTAGGGCGGGGCGGCCGATGAAGGTGCGCGTCAACGGCTGCAATTTCAATTGCCGGATCGAGGGCGACGGCCCCGGCATCGTGTTCATCCACGGCGAAATCCACGGCCTCGACTATTGGGCGCCGCAGATCGAGGCCTTCTCCGACCGTTACACCTGCCTGGCCTACGACCGGCGCGGCCATGCCGGCACCGGCATGACGGACTACGGCTTCTCGGTCGAGAACCAGACCGTCGACCTGCTCGGCCTCATCGATCATTTCGGGCTGGAAAGGCCGCTCCTGGTCGCGCTCGCCTTCGGCACGACCATCGCCGCCAACCTCGCCGTCAACCATCCGGACCGCGTCTCCGGCCTCGCCCTGATCGCCTGGGGCGAACTGTACGAGGCCCGGTCCTACCTGGAACGCTGGCAGGTCGCGGGCCGGGCCGCCGCCGACGCCCTCGAAGCCGGCGGCCGGGACGGGCTGGTCGCCTTCCTGCGCGAACACGGCGGCACCCGGTATTTCAAGGTGATTCCGCCGGAGGGCCACCCGTTCCGCGAGCCGGTCATCCAGCTTCTCGCCAACCATCCGGTCGCGGAATACCGCACCGGGATGCTCGAAATGGCGGCCTCGGTTCCGGACGTCATTCCGCGGCTCGAAGCGCTGGACATTCCGGTCATGGGGATCAACGGCACCGCCGACCCCTTCATCGAGGATCCGGCGCGTCTCGCCGGCGTGCGCAATTTCCGCCAGGTCGAACCGGTCGAAGGCGCCGGCCGGTTCCTGCACTGGGAATATCCCGAAATTTTCAACGACCGGCTCGCAACCTTCTTCGGGCTTTAGAGCCTGTCCGGCCTCGACGGAGCCGCCCGGGCAGCGGCGTGCGGCTGAAACCTGCCGAAGGGGCAGACCCTCGGCTTGCCGGACCGGGCGTTTCATAAGACAAATTTCCTGTTTTTGAGCGGCTGCTCATTTCTCCCTTTTCGGTTTTCCCGGAAATGCGCCGTTTTCCGGCCGCCGGCTTCTTTAGACAGATCGGTCTGTATATAGTGTTTTTGTCACCGCGCCGGCCGGCTGTCGAGCCCACCCCGGGGCATCCCGGCCGTCCTGCAGGCCAGGCCCGGCGGCGCAGGGCAGCCGTTTCCGGCTAACCCCCGTAGACCAGCCGGATCTGCTGCCGGGTCCGTTCGAGGTTGACGCCCGAGGCCCATTGCGCCGAGTAGGGCGTGGCCGGGCGGAAACCCGGGATGCGGAGCCACAGGCGCCACAGAACGCGCTTGCGTTCGGGCTCCGGCCAGTCCTCGAAGGCGGTCCGCGTGTGCAGCGCGGTGTAATTGTTGAGGAACTGGATGTCGCCGCGCTCGAACTGCATCGCGGCATGGTGCTCTTCGGCCAGGTCCGACATGACGTCGATGGCCTCCTGCTGCCGGGCCGTCATGTCCGGCGCGTCCGGCAGGGCATGGCCCTTGATCATGTGTTGCGGCCCGAAGGCGATGCACAACCGCCCATCGAGGGCGTTGAACACCGGGCTCTCGTAGTACGGCCGCTCGCCGGCCTCCATCTCGCCGTGCTTGGTCCAGCAATAGGGCCCGCTCAGCACGTCGAGCAGATCCGGGCGCCGCTGCAGCACTTCGTTATACAGCCGGAGCGAACTGACGACCTTGGACAGACCGCCCGATTTCGGCGTGTGGACGCACAGCAGGCCGACGGCGTCGGTCTGGTCGCAGTGAAAGTCCATCGTCGCGCTGGTCTGGTAGCCGCGGTGCTTCGGATGGTCGTAGTCGCGCCCGGCGTCCAGCACATGGCCGATCATGTCGCCTTCGGGATTGTTGGACTGGGCGGTGCCCATATGCAGGCCCATCGCCCAGTAGACGACCATGGCCTCCAGCGGCGACAGGTCGTCCATCGGCAGGCCGCGGTAGAGCGCGATCCCCGGCCCGTCGCGCAGCAGGCCGAGCATGGCCTCGACCGTATCGGCGAAGGGGCCGAGATCGAAGTCCGACCGGTCCGCCGCGAGCAGCCGGTTCGGATCGCCGTCCAGCCGGGCGGCGGCGGCGCGGGCCATGTCGACCAGGTGGGCCGCTTCGGCGGCGCTCGCCCCGAGGCGCCAGTCGGTTCGCGCGGTCAGGTCCGCGCCGGTCCAGTCCGCCGGGTCGACCGCTGGCCGGCCGATTGCCGCTTCCTGCCTCGAGACGACGTTCATCCTGCCATACCCTTCAGGACCGCGCCGATTTCTTCGGTTCCGCGCCACATCTCCTCGTCGCCGGCATAGGCGACCCGGCCGTCGTTCAGGCCTTCGAAAAACTCGCCGTAGAGCCGCTTGCGGTCCGCCGACCAGCCCAGGCCGTCCCAGATTTCATCCCATCCGGCGCGCGGCAGCGGTGCGACGGCGATCGGTCGTCCCAGGACCGCGCCGAGGGCGGCGGCGACATCGTCCGGCGATACCGCGCGCGGACCGGTCACGGCGACGATTCTGCGGCCGCGGACCGGATCGAGCAGCGCCCGGGCGGCGGCGCGGCCGATATCGCCCGTGCTGACATGCTCGACCGCCAGACCGGTCGGCGCGATGAAGCTCGGCAGCGTGCCGTTCGCCCTGGCGGGCGCCAGAACGGCGGCCCAATTCTCCATGAAATAGGCGGCGCGCAGGCCGGTATGGGCGATTCCCGCTTCAGCGAACTTCCGCTCCATGCGGTGCAGGCCGACAATCTGGCCGGTGCCGGATCCGCGATGGGCCCCGATGGAAGACAACAGCACGACATGGGGCACGGCATTGGCCCGGACAGCCGCGATCATATTGGCCTCGATCGGGATGCGTTCGGCGAGCAGGTCGGCCGCCGTCGCCAGCGGCGGCGTCATCAGATAGGCTCCCGCCGCGCCGGCCAGCGCCGCGGTCATGGCCTCTGCATCCAGGAAATCGGCGATCGCCGCTTCGGCGCCCCTCGCCCGCCATGCGTCGGCGGCCTCCTGCCGCCGGACGACGACCCGGACCGGCTCGCCCCCGGCGAGCAGCGCTTCGGCCGCCGCGGCGCCGGTCCTTCCTGTTGCACCGGCGATCACATACATCGGTTACCCCAACGGAAGCCTCGCCGGTTCTCTAACGCCTTCGCAATGGGCTTGCAACGCCGGCCGCGGCGCGGCACATGGCCGGCGCAGCCCTCCTTCGACGAGCAGGTCCCATGCGCCTTTCCGATTTCAAAGCCCTCACCTTCGATTGCTACGGCACCCTGATCGACTGGGAGTCCGGCATGGTCGCCGGCCTGAAGCCGCTGACCGACCGGGCGGACCGGGCGCTCGGCCGGGACGACATTCTCGAAGCCCATGCGTACCACGAGTCGACGGCCCAGCGGACGACGCCGGCCAAGCCCTATCCGGAGCTTCTGGCCGTCGTGTACAAGCGGCTGGCCGAGGAATGGGGCGTTCCCGCGCGCTGGGAGGACTGCCTCGCCTACGGCGCGTCGGTGAAGGACTGGCCGGCCTTCGAGGACAGCGCCGCGTCGCTGCGCTATCTCAGGCAGCACTACAGGCTGATCGTGCTGTCCAACGTCGACAACGCCAGCTTCGCCCACAGCAACCGCAAGTTGGAGGTCGGGTTCGACGCGGTCTACACCGCCGCCGACATCGGCTCCTACAAGCCGGCGCCGCGCAATTTCGAATATATGCTCGAACAGCTCGCCCGGCACGGCCTCGGCAAGGCGGATATCCTGCACACCGCCGAAAGCCTGTTTCACGACCACGGGCCGGCCAACGATTTCGGCCTGGCCAACTGCTGGATCCACCGGCGGCACGACCGCGAGGGCACCGGCGCGACGGTGGCGATGGCCGACCCGCCGCGCACCGATTTCCGGTTCACCTCCCTGGCGGCGATGGTGGCGGCGCACAAGGCGGAGCTGGCGGCCGCGTAACCCGCCTGTCTAACCCGTCTGCGCAATCCCTCCGGGCAGCGGTCAGGCGGCGCTGCCGAACAGGGCGCGCGAAATCACGATATTCTGGATTTCGTTGGCGCCGTCGAGATACTGGGCGATCTTGGCGCCGGCCAGGTGGCGCGCAACCGGATGGTCGTGGGTCAGGCCCCAGGCGCCCATGACCTGCATGCAGTCGTTGAGCCGGTCGAAGGCGACCCGCGTGGCGTATTTCTTGGCATGGGCGGCGAGCACCCTGCCTTCCGGATCGCCGGCGGCGAGCGCCGCGCCGGCCTTCGCGGCGAGCGCCGAGGCCGCTTCGAGCTCGCTGGCGGCGTCGGCCAGGATCCACTGGATGCCCTGCTTCTCCGTGTTGCGCGTGCCGAACAGGGCGCGCTGCGACGCGAAGGCGATGGCCGCGTCGAGGCCGGCGCGCAGCATGCCGCAGGCGCTGTAGGCGACGTTGACCCGCGCCAGATCGATGCCCTGCATCGCCACCGAAAAGCCCCGCCCCACCGGGATGAAGAGGGCGGAATCGGGGAGTTCGAGCCCGTCGAAGCGGAATCCGCCCGCCCCCAGGGCGTGGCCGCCGAGCATGGCGTAGGCCGGCAGGCGCTCGACGCCGGGCGCGTCCGCCGCCGCCAGGAAACAGGCGACGCCCCTGTGGCCGGCCACCGGATCGGTCTGGGCATAGATGCTCAGCAGGTCGGCGTGGGAGCCGCTGGTCACCCAGGCCTTCTCGCCGTCGATGCGCCAGCCGATTTCCGTCTTCGTCGCAATCGTCTGCACGTTGGCGGCGTCGCTGCCGCCCTGCGGCTCGGTCAGGAGGAAGGCGCCGATGCGCCGCCCGGCGATCAGGTCCGGCAGATGCGCTTCGCGATGATGCGGCGCGCCGTTGCGCGCAATGTTGCCGGCCAGGTTGTTGTGGACGACGAGGCTGAAGGCGAAGGCGAGATCGGCGGCGGCCAGAACCTCCATGATGCGGGCCATCGCGAACAGGTCGAGGCCGGCCCCGCCCTGCTCCTCGGGCACCAGCAGGCCCATCAGCCCGGCGTCGGCCGCGGCCTCCAGCGCCTCGCGCGGCGCGCGCCGGTCGCGTTCCCAGGCCGCGGCATGGGGCGCGACCGCCTCGGCGGCGAATCGCCGGGCGGTCTCGATATAGCGGTCGGCCTTATCGGCGGAAGCGTCGGACATGGCGGTCACTCCGGAGTGGCGGAACGGCGCTGCGCAACAAACCGCGAAACCGGACCCGGTTCAAGGCGCCTGCCCGGCCGGGCGCGATCCGGGCGTCGTCAGAACGGCCCTGTCGCGTTTACGACGGCGTCATCAGGCCGATGACCGCGCCGCTCGGATCCTGGACGATGGCGATGCGGCCGACGTTCGGGACGTCGAAGGCTTCCTGGAGTACTGTGCCGCCCGCGCCGGCCACCCTCGCGGCCGCGGCGTCGACATCGTCCACGGCGATATAGGCCATCCAGTGGTTCGGCATGTCCGGCGCGCCGGTCTTCGCCTTGTCCATGATGCCGGCAACCATCTTGTCGCCGGATCTGGCGACCGTGTAGGTGAAATTCGGCATCGGGACATCGTCATAGGTCCAGCCGCAGACCTCGGCGAAGAACGCCTTGCAGTCCTCGACGTCGCCGGTAAGCAGTTCGTTCCAGTAGAAGGCGCCGTGATCGGCCATGGGACGGTCTCCTTGCGTCGGGCGGCAACCGCTTATCCCGCGCGCCGGGCCCGGCCCAATGTCGATATCGTCACAGGCCCGCCGCCATCCTTCGCCGGAAACGGGCCCCCGGGGCGCAAAAACTGGCCCACAAAATGATTGAGATTACAAATTATTTGTGTTACTGATTATTTGTCTTGCAACGCAAATGGGCGACGGGAGCCGGACCGATGGCCAAACGGATCGTCAGCTTCACCCTGAACGGCCGGGCGCATGACGGCGTGGTGCCGGACAATACCCTGCTGCTCGACTATCTGCGCGAAGGGCTGGGGCTGACCGGCACCAAGACCGGCTGCGACGGCGGCGAATGCGGCGCCTGCACGGTGCTGGTCGACGGCCGCGCGCAGCTTTCCTGCCTCACCCTGGTCGGCCAGGTCGCCGGCACGTCGGTCGAGACCGTCGAGAGCCTGGCGCACAACGGCCGGCTGTCGGACGTGCAGGAAGGCTTCCACATGAAGCTGGGCGCGCAATGCGGCGCCTGCACGCCGGGCTTCGTCATGGCGACCGAGGCGCTGCTGCGCCGGAACCCGGCGCCGGACGACGACGACATCCGCGAGGCGCTGGGCAGCAACATCTGCCGCTGCACCGGCTACATCAAGATTCTGGATGCGGTGCACCATGCCGCGGCGCGCCGGCGCGGCGAGGAACCGGCGCCCTACCCGCCCCTTCCTGAAAAAGCCGCCTAGCGCGGAGGCAGAGCGATGAACGAACAGGTCAAACCCGTCGATGCCGCCGCGGCCGAACCGGTGCGCTCCATCGGCGAATACGTCCCGATGGTCGACGGGCCGGAGAAGGTCTCGGGCGCGGCGAAATACACCGCCGATTTCGTCGAGGGCGAGGCGCTGGAGGCTGCGATCCTGCGCAGCCCCTACGCCCATGCCGAAGTGCTTGAGGTCGATACTTCGGAAGCCGAGGCGATGCCGGGCGTGCGCGCCGTCGTGACCGGCGCGGACTGCGACAAGACCTTCGGCGTGCTGCCGATCGCGCGCGGCGAATACCCGCTGGCGCGCGACCGGGTCCGCTACAAGGGCGAGCCGGTCGCCGCCGTCGCGGCCGACGACATCCACACCGCCAAGGCGGCGGTGAAGAAGATCAGGATGAAGGTCAAGGAGCTGCCGGCCTATTTCCGCTGCAAGGACGCCTATGCCGAGGGCGCCGTCGACCTGCACGAGCACCGGCCCGGCAACCTGGAGCGCGACGTGTTCTTCGAGCTCGGCGACGTCGACGACGCCTTTGCCGGCTCGGACCTGGTGATGGAGCGGAGCTTCCACGCCGCCGAGGTCTGTCAGGCCCAGATGGAGATGCACAGCGCGCTGGTGTCCTACGATCCGCTGCGCGACCGGCTGACCTGCCAGTGCTCGACCCAGGTGCCCTATTACGTCCACCTGATGCTGGCCAAGGTGACCGGCATGGACCAGGGCCGCATCCGGGTCATCAAGCCCCATGTCGGCGGCGGCTTCGGCGCCCGGACCGAGACGTTGCAGCCGGAGTTGATCGCCGCCCTGCTCGCCCGCAAGATCGGCGGCGCGGTCCGGCTGCTGACGACCCGCGAGGAGACCTTCATCACCCATCGCGGCCGGCCGGAGACCGACCTGCGCCTCAAGATCGGCATGACCAAGGACGGCCGGATCACCGGTGTCGAGCTGGAGAACGACCAGCGCGGCGGCGCCCATTCCAGCTACGGCATCGTCACGATCCTCTACGCCGGCTCGCTGCTCTACGCGATCTACGACCTTCAGAACGTCCGCTATATCGGCCGGCGGGTGCTCACCAACACGCCGCCCTGCGGCGCTTTCCGCGGCCACGGCACGGTCAATACGCGCTTCGTGTTCGAGTCGCTGCTCGACGAGATGGCGGAGGAACTGGGCCTCGACCCGATCGCGGTGCGGCGCCGCAACTATATCGAGGCGCCGGCGTTCACCCAGAACGACCTGATGATCAATTCCTACGGCCTGCCCGAATGCGTCGACTGGGTCGAACAGGCGAGCGGCTGGAAGGAAAAGCGCGCAAAGGGCCTGCCCGATCCCGGGCCGGGAAAGAAAAAGGGCATCGGCTTCGCCTGCTCCCACTATATCTCCGGCGCGTCGAAGCCGGTGAACTGGACCGGCGAGCCGCACGCGACCGTCAACCTGAAGCTGGACTGGGACGGCGCGATCACCGTGCTGACCGGCGCCGCCGAAATCGGCCAGGGTTCCTCGACGCTGGTAGCGCAGATCACGGCGGACGTGCTCGGCCTGCCGATCGACCGCATCCGGGTGATCGCGGCTGACAGCGAGGTTACGCCCAAGGACAACGGCTCCTATTCCTCGCGCGTCACCTTCTATGTCGGCAACGCAACGCTCGAAGCGGCCGTGAATTTGCGCAAGATCCTGGTCGAGGCGGCGGCGCGCAAGCTGGAAGCCAATCCCGAGGACATCGAGGTGCTGGGCGAATATTACCGCGCCGGCAGCCAGGATACCGGCATCCCCTTCCAGGAAGTGGTCATGGAGGCGCTGCGCGACACCGGCACGATCACGACCAAGGGCATCTACAACACGATCCCCGAGAGCTGGGGCGGCAAGAAATACCGCGGCGCGGCGATCGGCGGGACGATGGGCTTCTCCTACGCCGCCCAAGCGGTCGAAGTGACGGTTGACGAGACGACCGGCGAGGTCACGGTGGACGATGTCTGGGTCGCCCACGATTGCGGCAAGGCGCTCAACCGGCTGACGGTCGAAGGCCAGGTCGAGGGTTCGGTCTGGATGGGCATGGGCCAGGCGCTGAGCGAGGAGACCGGCTACTACAACGGCCTCAACCTCGCCAACAACCTGCTCGACTATCGCATCCCGACAATCCAGGATTCGCCGCCGATCCACACCCATATCGTCGAATCGAACGATCCCCACGGCCCCTACGGCGCCAAGGAGGCCGGCGAAGGCTCGCTCAGCGGCTTCATCCCGGCGGTCGCCAACGCGATCCACGACGCCACCGGCATTCGCTTCCCCGATACGCCGATCACGCCGGACAAGGTCTTCCTCGCGCTGGAGAAGGCCGCCCGGTTCGGTGCGAAGAAGAGGGCCGCCTGATGGACGCGCTGCACGCATTCGAGGTCATCCGGCCGGCGACGGTCGAGGAGGCGCTGGCCGCCCGGCAGGCCCATCCGGAGAGCCGGATGATCGGCGGCGGCACCGATATCCTGGTCAACATCCGGCGCGGGATCGAGACGCCGCCGGTGCTGATCGACACCAACGACCTGGCCGATCTCAAGAGCATCGAGGTGAGCGAAAACGGCCTCGTCATCGGCGCGTCTGTGCGGCTGTACGAGGTCGCGGAACATCCGGAGGTCCGTCGGCTCTATCCGGCGGTCGCCCAGGCCGCCGGCTCGATCGCCGGGCCGACCCAGCGCAACATGGGCACGGTCGGCGGTAATATCTGCCTCGATACCCGCTGCATCTACTACAACCAGTCCGAATGGTGGCGCGAGGCCAACGACCACTGCCTGAAGACCGAGCTGGGCGAGATGTGCCACGTCGCGCCGAAGTCGAAGGGCGTCTGCTTCGCGACCTATTCCGGCGACCTCGCCCCGGCGATGCTGCTGTTCGGCGGCGAGATCGACCTGCTCGGCCCCGACGGCGCGCGCACGGTTTCCATGCGCGACTTTTTCATCGGCTATTCGCGGCAGGACGGTTCGACCGGCGACGGCATCGACTATATGGCGATCCGGCCCGGCGAGTTCGTGCTGCGCATCCGCGCCGCCGCCCCGGGTAATCTGGTCTCGGGCTACGACAAGGTGCGCATCCGGCGCTCGATCGAATATCCGGTGGCCGGCTGCGCGGCGGCGGTGGCGCGCGACGGCGACCGGCTCGCCGACCTGCGCATCGCGATTACCGGGACGAACCCGCGCCCGGTGTTCCTGGAAGGCGCCGCGGACCTGGCCAGCGGCGCTTTAGACGACGCGACGGTCCAGGGCATCGACGACCTGTGCAAGGATCAGCTCATGTCGATGAAGACCACCTTCACCCCCGGCCACTACCGTCGCCGCGTCGCGACGAAGATGGCGATCCGGCTGGTGCGGGAGCTGTTCGAAGCGGCGGCCTGAGAAACAACCGTAATTTCCTTTGACTCCGGCGCCGCGCTGTCCGATTAGGCGTGGCCGCACCGGCCAGCAGAGACGCCGGCTTCCGGGAAGGCGACCGTGCTGGCGCTGCGCCCCGAAAGCCGTTACCACGTTGACGTATTCGCCTGGCGGTCACGCATGATACAGTCGCGAATGTTCCTTGATTTTGCCCGCATAACGTAACCGATGGCCGCCATAGAATTGACCGAAGTGACCAAGTCTTGGGGCAGGACAGTCGCCGTCGGCAATATTTCGTTCACGGTAGACAGCGGTACTTTCGTCGTCCTGCTCGGGCCTTCCGGGTGCGGGAAGTCGACCACACTGCGGATGATCGCCGGTCTTGAGGAGATGACGTCCGGAAAGGTGATGATCGACGGCCGCGACATGTCCCATGCGCCGCCGTCGGCACGCCGGGTATCCATGGTGTTCCAGTCCTACGCGTTGTTTCCGCATCTGGATACCCGCCAGAACATCCTGTTCGGGCTCAAGGTCCGCAGGGTCGAGCGGGCGGAGCAGGAGCGCCGCCTGGCGCAGGTCGCCGAAATGGTCGGACTGGACCGGCTTCTGGACCGCAAGCCGTCGCAACTGTCAGGGGGGCAGCGCCAGCGGGTGGCCCTGGCCCGGGCCATCGTCGCCGAGAATTCCATCTGCCTGATGGACGAACCGCTCTCCAATCTGGATGCGAAATTGCGGCACGAAATGCGGGTGGAGATTCGCGCGCTCCAGGAGCGCCTCGGGATGACGGTCGTTTACGTCACCCACGATCAGACCGAGGCGATGAGCATGGCCGACAAGGTTATCCTCATGCGCGAAGGCCGGATCGAGCAAACCGGCACGCCGGACCGCCTCTACGACCGCCCGTCGACGAAGTTCTGCGCGGAATTCATCGGCACGCCGCCCATGAACATCCTGAGGCTTTCCGACGCCGGGGGCGCCGCCGTCATTGCCGGGAGCGACGGACCTGCCGTCGTCGCCGGTTCGGGCGACGGCTACGAACTGGGCGTGCGCCCGGAGCATATCGGGGTTGCGGCGTCGGGCGGCGTTCCGGCAACCGTCGACTCTTGCGACTATCTGGGTGCCGATACGATCGTTTCTGCGCAAATCGGTGCGCAGGAGGTGTTGGTACGGACGCCCGGAAGGTTCGGATTTGCTCCCGGGGCAACCATCGGACTGACCTGGTCGGCGGACGATACCCACATCTTCAATTCCGGGAATGGCCGCCGTGAGCAGGGCGCCGCGGCGCTTTCGGTCACCGCTTGACCGATTCGGCGCACGCCCGGACCGCACGATGCAAAAATTGACCGAACGGAAACCGGCATCCCGGCTTTCGTTAACCACGACGAGGAGAAGGAAATGTTCCGAAAATTGAAAACCCTGATCGGCGGCGCTGCGCTTGCGCTCGGCCTTTCGATGAACGCACCGGGCGCCGGCGCGGTCGAGTTGACCATGTACTACCCGGTCGCCGTGGGCGGTCCGTTGACAAAGATCGTCGACGGTCTGGTTGCCGACTTCATGAAGGCCAACCCGGGCATCAAGGTCAACGCCATCTACGCCGGCAACTACAACGATGCGCGGATCAAGGCGCTGGCGGCCCTCAAGAGTGGAAAACCGGCCCAGCTGTCGGTCATGTTTTCGATCGACATTTATGAACTTATCGAACAGGGCGCCATCGTCGCTTTCGACGATATCGTCGAAACGCCGGAGGAAAAGGCCTGGCTGAAGAAGTTCTACCCGTCCCTGATGGAAAACGGCATGACCCAGGGCAAGGTCTGGGGCATCCCGTTCCAGCGTTCGACGATCGTCATGTATTACAACAAGGACGCTTTCCGCGACGCCGGCCTCGATCCCGCAAAAGCCCCGGCGACCTGGGACGAGCTGGTTTCGATGGGCAAGAAGCTGGTGAAAAAGAGCGGCGGCCAGACCGTGCGCTGGGGCGCCATGATCCCGTCCACCGGCTATCCATACTGGATGTTCGGCGCCCTGACCAAGCAGAACGGCCAGGTCCTGATGAACGCCGACGGCAACAAGACCTTCTTCGACGCGCCGGCTACCGTTGAAGCGCTGCAGTTCTGGCGCGATCTTGGCAACAAGCACGGCGTCATGCCGTCGGGCACCATCGAGTGGGGAACGCTCCGCAAGAATTTCCTCGAAGGCAAGACCGCCATCATGTGGCATTCGACGGGCAATCTCACCGTGGTCAAGAACAAGGCCAAGTTCGACTTCGGCGTTGCCATGCTGCCGGCCAAGAAGAGCCGCGGAACGCCGACCGGCGGCGGCAACTTCTACATTTTCAAGAAAAGCTCACCGGCCGAGCGCAAGGCGGCCATGAAGCTCATCCGGTTCCTGACCGAACCTGGGCGGACAGCGGAATGGAGCATGAAAACGGGCTACATCGGCACGCGTCCGGACGCGTATCAGACGGAAGCCCTGAAAAAATACGTCGCCGGCTTCCCGCCCGCCGCGGTGGCCCGCGACCAGCTCAAATTCGCGACTGCGGAGCTTTCGACCTACCAGACCGGTCGTGTCCGGAAGCTGCTGGACGACGCCATTCAGGCAGCCCTGGTCGGCAAGAAATCGCCTCAGGACGCTCTCGGCTCGGCCCAGAAACAGGCGGACAGGCTGTTGAAGCGTTATCGCTAGAATGACTGTCGCAGCGGCCCCCACAAACCCGAGCCCCGGTTAAGGCCCCCCCCCGTAGAACCCCCCACAGGTGTTACCAAACCAAAACGGGGAGTAAAAAACACAAC
>VXNK01000165.1:45010-155320 GCA_009840595.1 Rhodospirillaceae bacterium
TATTTATACTACCCCTCTCTTTTTGTCTTTTGTTGTTGTTTTTTTTTTTTTTTTTTTTTTGGCCCCCCCCCGGGGGCGCGGCGCCGGGGGGGGGGCCCCCCCCCCCCCCCCCGCCGCCTTTCGCCGCCGCTCGTATGATACGATCCCCTTCAAGCCTGAATCAGGTTTACGGCTGGTTGTTGCTGACGCCGGCCGCAATTTTGTTGATCGCCTTTACCTATTACCCCGCGGTTGCAACGCTCGGTCAGAGTTTTTTCTCCGCCGGCACGGCGTTGAAACCTTCCGTCTTCGTCGGCGTCGAAAACTACAGCTTCATGCTCGACGACGAGGTCTTCTGGCAGGTCTTGAAAAACAACCTCTGGTATGCCGTCGGCACCATTCCCGCGAGCATCGCCATCGCCCTGCTGATGGCGGTCTGGGTGAACGGAAAACTGCCCCTGCGCGGCTTCATTCGCATGAGTTACTTCACGCCGACCGTTTTGCCGATGATCGCGGTCGCCAATATCTGGCTGTTTTTCTACACGCCGCAGATCGGGCTGATCGACCAGGTGGCCGGCGTCCTCGGATTGACGACCTACAACTGGCTCGGCGACCCGGATACGGTGCTGACCTGCATCATCGTCATGACGATCTGGAAGGAAGCCGGCTTTTTCATGATCTTCTATCTGGCGGCGTTGCAATCGCTGCCGCCGGAACTCGAGGAAGCGGCGAAACTGGAGGGCGCCGGCCGCTGGTATTACTTCCGGCGGGTCGTTTTCCCCTTGCTGATGCCCACGACGTTGTTCGTATTGATCAACGCGATCATCAATTCCTTCAAGCTGGTCGATCAGCTTTTTATCCTGACCAAGGGAGGGCCCGACAACGCCAGCTCCCTGTTGCTGTATTACATCTACGAGGTCGCGTTCAGCTTTTTCGATCAGGCCTACGCCTCGACCCTGACCGTCGTGCTTCTGGTCAGCCTCGCGGTTATCGCGATCGGCCAGTTCGTGTTCCTGGACAAGCGGATCCATTATCGATGACGCGGCGCGCCGTCAGCATCCGGGACGGGGTGGAAGCCGGCGCAGCGTGGCTGCTCGCCGCCATCTGGCTGCTGCCGCTCCTCTATGCCTTCTGGAGCGCCTTCCACCCGTCCGAATATGCGGTCCGGTTCGAACTTCTGGCGCCGCTCACGCTGGACAATTTCCGCGAAGCCTGGTCGCAGGCGCCCTTCGCGCGTTACTACCTGAACACATTTCTTCTGGTGACGTCGATCCTGGCGGCCCAGTTCGTTCTCTGCACCCTGGCCGCCTACGCTTTCGCGCGGTTCGAATTCCGCGGCCAGAACATCGCGTTCGCCCTTGTCCTGGTCCAGTTGATGATCATGCCGGAGGTGCTGATCGTCGAAAACTACAGGACCATGAGCCAGCTGGATCTGGTCGATACCATCACCGGCATCGGCCTTCCCTACATGGCAAGCGCGTTCGGTATTTTCCTGCTGCGGCAGACCTTCAAGACCGTCCCGAAGGAGCTGGAGGAGGCCGCCCGGGTCGAAGGCTGCAATGCGCTGCAGATCCTCTGGAAAGTCTATGTGCCGCTGGCCCGCCCGACCTACATCGCCTACGGCCTGGTTTCGGTCAGCTACCACTGGAACAACTTCCTGTGGCCGCTGGTCATCACCAACTCCGTGACGACCCGGCCGCTGACCGTTGGACTGGCCATATTCGGCGCGCCGGAATCGGGCGTCGAATGGCCGATCATCACCGCCGGGACGCTGCTCGCGGTCGCGCCCTTGCTGATCGCCTTCCTGCTGTTCCAACGCCAGTTCGTGCAATCGTTCATGCACGCCGGAATCAAATGACGACCGTCGTCAGCTGGAACATACAGGCCGGCCTCGGCGTCGATGGGCGGGTCGATCTGGACCGCATCGCCGGTGTAATCGCCGCCCTGGCCGATGCCGATGTGATTTGCCTGCAAGAGGTCGAATGCCCGGGCGGCCTGGCCCCCGGGGTCGATCAGTTCGCCGCGATTGCAGACCTTTTCCCGCGCCACGCCGCCATCGAAGGGCCTTGTGTCCAGCGCGCGGCCGGGCGTGAGGAATACCGTTTCGGCAACATGGTGCTGTCCAGGCTGCCCGTCTTGAGTGTGTTCCGGCACCATCTGCCCTGGCCGGCGGCGCCCGGCGTGAAGCATATGCCGCGTCAGGCGACCGAGGTCACCGTCGAAACCGTCGCCGGCGCCTTGCGGGTCGTCACCACGCATCTGGAGTATCACTCTGTCGCGCACCGCCGGGCCCAGGTCGCGCGTCTTCGCGAACTGCATGCGGAGGCTGCGGCGCAGGAGCAATACCCGGCCGAAGCGCATGCAGACGGCCCCTATGCCGGCCCGGTACGGCCCTCTACGAGCGTAATCTGCGGCGACTTCAACATGGGTGTCGAATCGGATGAGTACGCCGCGATGCTGGAGCCCTTCGACGATGGCACGCCCGGGCTGGTCGATGCCTGGTCCGGGCTGTATCCGGGCCGCCGGCACGACCCCACCTGCGGCGTGTTCGACCGCGTACAGTGGCCGGTGGGGCCGCATTGCCGGGATTTCTTTTTCGTAACCGAGAATTTGCTGTCGCGTCTCGTATCCCTGTCGGTCGATCCGGACACCGACGCCTCGGATCACCAGCCGCTGGCGCTCACACTCGACGATAGCGGTTGAGGCCGGGTGCTTGAGGACGGAAAGATCCACGACCTGGCGGTCGTCGGCGGCGGCATCAACGGTGTCGGAATTGCCCGCGACGCGGCGGGCCGAGGCCTCTCGGTGCTTGTGGTCGAGGCCGGCGACCTGGCTTCGGGTACGTCGTCGGCCAGCTCGAAATTGATTCACGGCGGTTTGCGCTATCTCGAGCACATGCAGTTCCGGCTCGTGCGCGACGCCCTGAAGGAGCGCGAAGTCCTGTTGGCCTGCGCGCCGCATCTTGTGCAGCCGCTGCGGTTTGTGCTGCCGCATGTGCCCGCCATGCGGCCACGACCGCTGATCCGTCTCGGCCTCTTCCTGTACGATCACCTTGCGCGCCGGCGCGCCATCCCGGGATCTGCCGGAATCGACCTCGGGTCGTCTCCCCTGGGAACGCCCCTGCGCCGGGAATACGGCCACGGCTTCTCCTACTGGGATTGCTGGGTCGACGATTCCCGGCTGGTCGTGGCCAATGCCCGCGCTGCTGCCGAACGCGGCGCCGATATCCGGACCCGCACGTCCTGCATCGCGGCCGACCGGCTGGAGCGCCACTGGCGCCTGCGGTTGCGCGACGAGGCGACCGGCGCCGTCCTCGAGGCCCGGGCGCGCGGCCTAGTCAACGCGGCGGGCCCCTGGGTCGGACGGGTTGCCGACTCGATCGATACCCGCAGCGCCGCCGCCGGCCCCCGGATGCGGCTGGTGAAGGGCAGCCACATCGCGGTGCCTCGAATCGCCGGCGCCGACGCCGCCTACATTCTTCAGAACGACGACCGCCGCGTCGTCTTCCTTCTGCCGTTCGAGGACCGGTTCTCGCTGATCGGTACGACGGACGTTCCGTTCGAGGGCGATGCCGGCGGGGTCGCGATCGATGCCGCCGAGACGCAGTATCTGATCGCTGTCGTCAGCCGCTTCCTGAAGCGGCCGCCCGCGGCGGCGGATGTCGTATGGTCCTTCTCCGGCGTTCGGCCGCTTTACGAGGACGACAAATCCGCGCCCGCATCCGCAGTCACCCGGAATTACCGGCTTGAGCTGCACGGCGGCGGCGGCCGGCCGCCCCTGCTCACGGTCCTGGGAGGCAAAATCACCACATACCGCCGCCTTGCCGAGGAAGCCGTGGACCGGCTGGCGCCGCACCTCTCGATCGCCGGCCGCCCCTGGACCGCGTCGGCGCCTCTGCCGGGAGGCGACCTGCCGGCCTCCGATGTCGCCGCCTTCGTCGACGGTCTGGCGCGCCGGCACGATCGTTTCGACCGGGGATACCTGGCCCGCCTCGCCCGCCGTCACGGCCGTATAGCAGAGGATGTCCTGGGCGATGCCCGCGGCCCGCAGGACCTGGGCCGGCATATCGGCGCCGACCTGTACGAGCGGGAGGTTCTTCACATGGCCGCCAACGAATGGGCGCGCCGGCCCGAGGACGTATTGTGGCGCCGCACCAAGACCGGCGTACATCTCTCGGCGGCGGAGCGGCACACCGCGGCCGAAGCCCTGGCGGCGATGCTGTGATCGCTCCGGAACCTCTCTCGGAGTGGCCGGCTGCGGCGCGCAGCCGTATCGCCGGCGTGTTCACCGATATCGACGATACCCTGACCACCGGCGGACGGGTCCCTGCCGCTGCTTTCGACGCCATCGAGCGCCTGCAGGACGCCGGCCTGCTGATCGTGCCGGTGACCGGCCGGCCGGCCGGCTGGTGCGATCTGATCGCGCGAACCTGGCCGGTCGACGCCGTTGTGGGCGAAAACGGCGCCCTCGCCTTCCGCTACGACGGGGAGGCAAAGCGAATGATGCGCCTCTATGCCGATTCGGCACCTGTGCGCGCCGGGAAGAGGCAACGCCTCGAACGGGTGCGCGACGCGATCCTGGACCAAGTGCCGGACGCGCGCGTTTCCGCCGATCAATCCTATCGGGAAACCGACCTCGCCATCGATATCGCCGAAGATGTGCCGCGCCTCGACGATGCCGCCGTCGAACGGATCGTTGCCATATTCGAGGACCACGGCGCGACCGCCCGGATAAGCTCGATTCACGTCAACGGCTGGTTCGGCGACTACAGCAAGCTGAGCATGACCCGCCGCATGATGTCGGAGTTTTTCGGCGTCGACCTGGACGCCGCGAAATCGGCCTACGCGTTTATCGGGGACTCGCCGAACGACGCGCCCATGTTCGGCTATTTTCCCGCCGCGATAGGCGTCGCCAACCTGCGCGACCTTGCGCATCGGTGCCCGAGCCTGCCGAAGTGGATCACCGAAGCGCCGCAATCCCGCGGCTTCATCGAACTGGCCGAAGCGCTTCTCGCTGCCAAGGCGTGCTTCGATCCGGACGAATTCACCGAATCACCGTAGCCCGGCGACAAAGATGACGAACGGCTGGTGCAGCGGCTGTTCGAGGCGGGCGGCAGCCTGAGGCAATCTATCTGACTAAAATCTTCTTCGCTCCGGCAATGGCGGGAAGTCACTTGCACGCACAATTTCAAGAGTAACTTGGTCGATGGGGATGACGCGCTCGATGGTCGCTGTAGCGTGCGGATATTGCGAATGCACCGGATGCATTTTTTTGAATTGAACGATTACTCTGATGAATCCTTCTTCTTGTTCAAGCGATAGAATTTGTTCGAAATCTGGAGCGCTACTGGAGTTGCCAGCACCTCGCTCATTGTAAAATCGCGCCAATTGCCTGTCCTGACCGCTGATATCCGGCTCAGTCGTACTGTCGGGATTCTTCCGCACCGCTACGATCACGGCGCCGCGCCCGTACCTCGCATGGTAAAGATCGTGTGCGTCGAGCAGAGAGGGGTCAATTAGTTTCCGCATACAATGCTCTCCAATAATTCGGATCAATCCGATCTATTGATCTTTCTCAGTAAGAACGGAACTGCTCAGACTTTCCGTCACCGTTTACCCCGACGACGCCCCCGTCCTGTGGCGGAACAGGGCGCGGGCGCGGGTCAGGCCGAAGATACTGGCGAAGACGATGCCGGCGCCGACCCGGACCCGGAGGTTCGGCCATTCGGCGAACGGGATCAACCCGGCGACGGCATCGACTATATGGCGATCCGTCTGGTGCAGCGGCTGTTCGGGAACCCCGCCGGACACGGCTGAGGCGGGCGCGATGCAGGCCGTGACACGGGCGGGAAATCCGGGCTAGGCTGCCCGCCGCGGAACAGGCCGGATGGCAGGAGGCGCGTTTTCCATGAAGGTCGGCATCCTTTTCACCTCGCACCCGGACCCGAAGTCCGAACCCTATCCGCACCGGGGAATCCACGAGCGCGTCACGCGCGAAATCCTCGAAGCGGAAGAGCTGGGCTTCGACGCCGTGTGGATCGCCGAGCACCACTTTTCCAACAAGTACGGCATCCTGCCCGACCCGTTCAGCTTCCTGTCCTACCTGGCGGCCAAGACGACGCGAATCCGGCTCGGCGCGGCGGTCATGGTCGTGCCGCTGCACCACCCTCTGCGCATCGTCGAGAACGCCGCCTTCGTCGATATCCTGAGCGGCGGGCGCTTCCAGCTCGGCATGGGCTCCGGCTACCGCCCCTACGAGTTCGAGGGGCTCGGCATCAGCTACGAGGAGCGGCGCGCCATCCAGGCCGAGGCGATTCCGCTGATCCTCGACGGCTTCCACAAGAAGCGCGTGAACAGCGACGGCAAGTATTTCCGCTTCGCGATGGACGAGACCTACGAGGTCTTTCCCCAACCGGTCCAGCAGCCGCACCCGCCCTTCTTCATGGCCGCCGGCACGGACGGCTCGATCCGCACGGCGGCGCGCAACGGGTTCGGGCTGATGCAGTCCCTGCTGCCCTCGGCCGCCACCATCGGCGAGCATATCGCGCTCTACCGCGAGCATATGGCGGAGACGCCGGCCCCGCTCGACGCCAACCCGGCGTTCGGCGAAGTCGACGTGGTGCGCATGACCTATGTCGCCGCGACCGACGCCAGGGCGCGCGAGGAAAGCGAGGCCGGGATCACCCACCACATGAAGTCCTTCATGGGCGGCGAGGTCGGAGCCTATCTGGGCGACGTCGCCGAGAAGACGGACGAAAGCCAGTTCGCCTACGAGCGCCTGGTGAAGGACACCATCCTGCACGGCGCGCCCGATACGGTGCTGCGCAAGATCGAGGCGTTCCGCGATGTCGGCATGACCTCGCTGATGGTTCACTATCCGCCCTATTACGGCCCGGAGCGGACGCTCGACATGCTGCGCCTGTTCGCGGCGGAAGTGCTGCCGGAGCTGAAACGGATGGACACGGGCGTGCGGGCGCTCCGCGCCGCCGAATAGGCAACCGCCGGGCCGGTCAGGCGCCCGGCGCCGGAGCTTTCACCTGCACGGTCACGATGTCCAGATCGTGGTATTGCTGGTGGCGCACCGACGAGGCGAGGTGGCGCAGCAGCCGGAGCGAGACTTCCTGCCCGACCGCCGCCTCCTCGCCCCCGGCGGCGAGCACCGCCATCCGTTCCTGCACATTCTCCTCTCCCGGCGCGACGACGAATTCGAGCACGGCGCCGCCCTCGCCCTTCGACGCCGACAGCCGCAGGCGGCGCCGGCGATCCGGGGCCTCGCTCTCTTCTTCCGGCCGCAGAAGGGTCAGAAGGGTCTCCTCGGCGGCGGCGTCGAGCCGATCCGCCATGGCGCCGTCCCAGCCATGGCGCGACGCGAACCGGTTCAGGAATTCCCGGATCTCCGGCAGCGCCGAGACGGCGAACCCGGCCTCCATGCGGACGGGCCGGGCGCCGGAAAGACCCACGATCAGGGTCATCAGAATCGCCGCGAGACCGCCGGCGGTAATCCCGTTGGCGAAGATGCCGCCGGCGAAATCGGACACGAGTTCCGGAAAGATCGCGCCGTTCTGGAAGCCGACCCCGAGCCAGAAGGAAACGCCGACGATCACGCTCTTGCGAAGGTCCATGCCGTCCTGCATCGCCATCCCGATGCCGATCATGAACAGCAGGGCGAGCAGGACCAGGAGATAGGCGCCGACGACTGGGCCCGGGATGGCCAGCACGACCGCCAGCGCCTTGGGCAGGAAGGCCAGGGCGACGAATACCGCTCCGGTGGCGACCGCCACGGCCCGCGCCGCGACTCCGGTGATCTCGATGATCGGTGCGGCGTGCGAATAGGTCGAGTTCGGGATGGTCCCGGCCAGGCCGCACAGCAGGTTGCTCATGCCGTCGACCGCGACCGTGCCCTGTACCGCCCGGAAATCGACCGGCCGCTGCCGGCGCCAAGAGACCCGCTGGAGCGCCGTGCTGCTGCTCATCGCCCGGATCGACCCGATCACGGCGGTCAGCAGGAAGGCCGGAAGCAGCGCCCAGAAATCCGGCCCGAAATCCAGGTCGAAGCCGGGAATCGAGATATCCGGTAGCCCGATCCAGGCGGCTGCAGCGATACGGTCGAGGTCGTAGAGGCCGAAGAAGGCCGCGAGCCCGGTACCCATAACGACACCGATCATCGGCACCCACAGCCGCAGCTTCGCCGTTCCCTTGAGGGAAACGCCGAGGATCGCCAGCAGCGTGA
This sequence comes from Rhodospirillaceae bacterium, assembly GCA_009840595.1. Classification (GTDB taxonomy): domain Bacteria; phylum Pseudomonadota; class Alphaproteobacteria; order Bin65; family Bin65; genus Bin65. The sequence continues at coordinate 53,219 of VXNK01000165.1, forward strand.
CCAGCGCGATCGACGGCGGCGCGTGGGCCGGACTGCCGTCCGGCACGTCGCCCAGCATGTCGAAAACGATCGGCATGGCCGTGACCGGCACCAGCATGATCACGGTGCCGGACACGGCCGGGGTCAGGATCCGGCGGAACAGGGCGAGCCTGGCGGACAGCAGGAGTTGGAGAAGCGCCGCCGCGACGACCAGGATTGCGAGCAGCGCGGGGCCGCCCTTTGCCACCGCGGTAATGCCGACCCCGATGAACGCCGCCGAACTGCCCATGACGAGCACATGGCCGCCGCCGATCCTGCCGAACCGGGTCGCCTGGAGCGCCGTCGTGACGCCGCTGATCGCGACTGCGGCGAACACTGCCCACGCCAGATAGGATTCGGCGGCGCCGCCGGCCCGCATCACCGCCGTCGGGATCAGGATCGGCACCGCCACGGTGATCAGGGCGAGTTGCAGTCCGAGGCCCAGGACAAGCGCGCCGGGCGCGCGCTCGTCCGCCTGGTAGCGAAGCCCGGCGCTGCCGGGCGGCCGGCTCTTGCTCATGCCGGCACGGACTCCGGGCAGATGCCCCGGAACCGGAACGATGCCTGCCTGTCCATCGCCTCGCGGCCTCCTGTCGACCCTGCCGGGCAGGCCATCCCGGTGACCCCCGGCGCCGCCGGACGGCGGCAGCCCCCTGCGCGCTTCAGTTCTACGGCACGCGTCGCGGCTTCCGACATTTCACGATTTTGCGGTCCATAGTCCAGCCCGAACGTCACCGGGCGGCAACCGTGCGGGATTGCGCCGACGGTCCAAAACGTGCGGCTCGCGCCGGCGATCAAGTTTTCCTGCGCACCGGGCGGTCTGCCGATTCGACCGCTTCCCGGGCGATGGCAGCGGCGAAGCGGGCATTGCCGATATTTTCGAGACGCCACCGGACCTCCGGCGTGTCGGGAAAGCTGAAAACCCCCGTCCTCTCGCCCCGAACCAGGCCGGGCGGAATCTCGAAGGTGGCAGGATCGATCGACAGGCCGGCGCCGACCGCCTTGATCGCCGCCTCTTTCAGGGTCCAGAGGCGGTAGAACAGCTCGACCCTGCCCCGGCCGCGCGATTTCTCGAGTTCCGCCCGTTCTTCGGGGGCGAACAGCAGCCGGATATAGTCGTCCAGGCTGCGCTTCGTCGAGCGCTCCTCCACATCCACCCCGATCCGGCCCCGCGGCGCGAGCGCGATCAGGCCGTGCGGGCCGCTGTGGCTGACGTTGAAGGCGGCCGGCACCGGAACGCCGCCGACCAAGGCGAACGGCTTGCCGAATTTCGCCGTTTCGAACGAGAGTTCGGCGTTGCAGCAGCCGAGTTCGCGGCAGAGCAGCGACCGGAGCGCCGCGCGGCACAGGGTGAATTCGCGGCGCGGCCGGGGATACAGGAACCGGTCGCGGCGCGACCGCTCCGCAGCGTCGAGCCAGCCGAGCGCCTCCGTTTCGCGCGGGGCGTCGGGCGTCAGATCGACATGAAAGACCGTAGCGCCGTCCGTTTCATGGAGCGGACGCCACAGCGAGAGGGAAGCCTCGAGCGCTGGCTGCATCCGTCGAGCGTACGACATGCGCCGGAACGATGGAACGGCGGAACCGGCCGTCAGCCCCGGACTTGCCGGAACCCGGCCGCATCCCGTTTCCTGCGGAGCCGCCGCCGCGCTTCCTTCAGCGCCGCCCCGGCGCCCCAGCCGGTTTCGCCGCTGCGTTCCAGCGCCTCCAGGATGGCGACCAGGTTGTCGTCGCGGATGCGCTCCAACTCGCGGATCGAGCGGCCGGCGGCCTGTTCGTCGGACTGTCCGGCAATGGCGTCGATGAGCGCATCGTCGAGGTCCGGCACGTCGGTGAGCTTCGACCACGGCCAGGCGAGGCTGGGGCCGAACTGTTCGAGAAAATGGCGCATCCCCGCTTCGCCGCCGGCCAGCCGGTAGGTCTGGAACACGCCCATCTGCGCCCAGCGCAGGCCGAAGCTGTAGCGCATGACATCGTCGATCTCTTCGACTGTCGCGACACCGTCATGGACCAGCCACAGGGCTTCGCGCCACAGCGCCTCTTGGAGCCGGTCGCCGATGAAGGCGTCGATCTCCTTGCGCACGACGACCGGCTTCATGCCGACCGAAGCATAGATGTCCGCCGCGCGCTCGACGCTTGCAGGATCGGTTTCCCGCCCGGCGACGATCTCGACCAGGGGCAGCAGGTAGACCGGGTTGAACGGATGGCCGACGAGCAGGCGGCCCGGATGTTTGAGGCCGCTTTGCATATCGCTCGGCAGGAGGCCGGAGGTGGAGGATGCAATGACGGCGCCGGGCGCTGCCGCCGCATCGATTTCGGCCAGCACGGCGCGTTTCAGGTCCAGCCGTTCGGGCACGCTTTCCTGGACGAAATCGGCGCCGTCCACGGCGTCGGCGATGCTGCCGGCGAAGCGCAGCGCGCCCGGCGCCGGGCGGTCGTCGCCGAACAGCCGGGCGAAGGCGCGCTCCGCGTTGTCGAGCATGGCGCGGGCTTTGCGTTCGGCGCCCGGATCCGGATCGTAGATCGCGACGTCGATCCCGTTCAGCGCAAACCGGCCCGCCCAGCCGCCGCCGATAACCCCGCCGCCGATGCAGGCGGCGCGTTCGATGCCGGCTGTCACGGGACTTTCACTTTCCCGTCCGGACGAGAGCGCCCGAAACCCGGCTCAGCGCTTGCGCAGCGCGAGCTTCTCGCGCACCGCTTCGGGGCCGAGAATCCGCACGCCCATATTTTCGGCGACGCCGACCGCCCGTTCCACCAGGTCGGCGTTGGTCGCCAGTACGCCCCGGTCGAGCCAGAGATTGTCCTCGAGTCCGACCCGGATGTTGCCGCCGGCGAGCAGCGCCAGGGCGACATAGGGCAGCTGGTTGCGGCCGAGCGAGAAGGCCGAGAAGGTCCAGCCTTCGGGCAGGTTGTTCACCATCGACATCAGCGTGCCGATATCGTCCGGCGCGCCCCAGGGTATGCCCATGCAGAGCTGCACCATCACCGGATCGTCGATCAGCCCCTGCCCGGCCAGCCATTTGGCGAGCACGAGATGGCCGGTATCGAACACCTCGATCTCCGGGCGCACGCCGAGCGCCTGCACGCGCTTCGCCATCGCCGCCAGCATGGCCGGCGTGTTGGTCATGATGTAGTCGCCCTCGCCGAAATTCATCGTGCCGCAGTCCAGCGTGCAAATCTCCGGCAGCAGTTCGGTTACATGGGCGAGCCGTTCTTCGGCGCCGGCCATGTCGGTGCCCTCCGGCGACGGCGGCAGCGGCCGGTCTGCCGGGCCAAGCGTCAGGTCGCCGCCCATGCCGGCGGTGAGGTTGAGCACGGCGTCGACGCCGGAGCCGCGGACCCGTTCGACGACCTCGCGATACAGCGCCGGATCGCGCGCCGGCGCGCCGGTCTCCGGATCGCGGACATGGACGTGGAGGATCGCCGCGCCGGCCCGCGCCGCCTCGATGCCCGATTCGGCGATCTCGGCCGGGGTCACCGGCACCTTGTCGGACCGTCCGGTCGTATCGCCGGCGCCGGTCAGCGCGCAGGTGATAAAGGCTTCGCGGCTCGGGCTCAGCGCCATGGTCGGGGTCTCCCTGCTATGCCCGCAGCCTTCGCACCCGTCACACTTCGGACTCCGGCGGGACCAGGCGTTCCAGATGCGAAATAAGACGGGGAATGTCCTCGTTCACCGTTTCCCATACCCTCGTTAAATTGACATTAAAGTATTCGTGCACGAGACGGTGCCGCATTCCCACTATCTCAGTCCACGGAATTTCGGGATTGGCAACTCTTGTTGCAGCGCTGACGCGAGACGCCGCCTCGCCGACGGTTTCAACCGCTTTCAAGATCGCGAGCTGCGCCATACGGTTTTGACCGAATGTGGCAAAGGTCAATTGTTCCGTCATTTCCGACGCTTCGCGTGCCGCCAATAACATGTCGAGCAGCAGAATCTCGTCACGTCGCATAGATAGTCTCGGCTGCGCCCAAAATGGCCTTTCGGCGTAGGTAATTTGGGCTCTGTTCCACACCCGGGCGCTCGACCAGGTCGACATCGCGTCCGAGTATCGATTCCAATTCATGTTCCATCCGAACCAGGTCGAACAGGGAATGGCGTGCGCTTTCCCCGAATTCGACCAGCACGTCGATATCGCTGTCGGGTCCAAAATCGTCCCGTAAGACCGATCCGAACAAGGCGAGTTCCGTCACCTGCCAGCGTTCGCAGAAAGCAGCGAGCGTTTCCGGTCGTAGGCCGATCCGTGCTTGCAGCCGTTCTCCGTTACCGGTGTTCCCGGTTTCCGTTCCGGATGGCTCAGTCATCCCCCTGGCTCCGCGATCGTCTGGCTTTCGATGTCCCGTCCGCCCCTGTTTCCGAGCGCGGCGCGGCGGCGCTGCCGCACGAAATGGCCCGTCACCCCGCCCAGGTAAAGGGCTTGCCCAGCATTATCCGGCGTTCCTTCGCGTCGTACCAGCCGGCTGGGCGGTGTTCGCTCGTGTGCATGTAGCAGCGGATACGGACTTCGCGGCTGCCCGGCGCGAAGGTCAGCACGCGGCTGTGCGGCATGGCGTGGTCCTCGACGAAATGGCGGGTCAGCGCCGCGGCGTTGACGAAGGTCGTGCCGCCGTAGCGCGTCTCGATATGGGATTTGCCGCCGCGTTCGTCGTCCGGGTTGGTGTGGGTGTGGCCGCCGAACCACAGATCGACCGCGCCGGGATTTTGCTCCAGGTAACGCTCGAACCGCCCCGAATCCGGCGCGCCCGCGACCCAGTAGAGATAGGAGGCGCCGTTCGGCGTCCCTTCGGCGAAATAGCCGTGATAGTCGGTCTGCCAGGCGCCGTCCGGCCCCTTCTTCATGCCCTCCCATTCGCCGCTCGCGACGGTGGTCTCCTTGAGTACGTAATGGTGGACCGTAACGACGATCCGCTCGCCGCGGCTGCGCTCGACCATGTCGGCCCACCAGTCGAAGGTCTCCGCCGCCACCACGCCGCCGGGGTTGCCGCCGAGGGGGCCGCGGCCCAGCACCTGCGAGCGCTCGTTGACGTCGCTCATCATCAGGAAGCGGATGTTGCCGACATCGAACCAGTAGCGGTCCCATGTGCCGTGGACCGGGTAGGGATAGCGGCTGCGGTCGACGCCCGAGGTCGCCGTGTTCTCGCCCATCGGATCGATCCACCTGCGGAACCAGCGTCCCTCCGGCTCGCCGAGCGGATCGCGATCGTGATTGCCGCACACGCTGTAGATCTGCTCGCGCCGGTGATGATTGAGCGCGCCGAACTGGCGGACGATCTCTGCGCCCTCCTCATCGTTCGGCGGGCCGATGGCGGCGCTGTAGTCGCCGACATTGATGCAGATGTCCCAGTCGAACGCCGGCGCGCCGGCATCGTCCCCTGTCGGACCGCCGCCGCGCTCCGACTGGCGCAGGGCGTCGGCCAGGCTCTCGCGCCCGTGCTTCCTGTCGTGGATGACATGGGCGCAGCCGTTGGCCCACAGATGGAAGGGACGGTCGCCCCCGGGATATTCGAGGGCGGTCATTCGACAGGGCTCCTGCGCGGCCGGCGACCGAGCCAGAACACCGCACCGGCGCTGACGACCAGCATGGCGATCAGGAACGGATGGCCGAGAATGTCGGAGGCGTCCTCGAACAGGATCACGGTATGGCGCAGCGAGCGCTCGACCATCGGGCCGAGAATGAAGCCGAGGATGAAGGCGATGATCGAGAAATCCAACTTGCGCATCAGATAGCCGATCACCCCGAACACCATCATCGTCGCTACGGCGAACAGGCCGCCGCCCGCGACGAACGAACCCGTGATGCATAACAGCGCCACCGACGGCATGACGATGCTGCGCGGCGTGCGCACGGCGAGCGAGAACAGCCGCAGGCCGACGCTGCCGACCAGCAGGTTCATCAGGTTGGCGACGATCAGGCAGCCGAACATGCCGTAGACCAGCACGGCATGGTCCTGGAAGATCAGCGGGCCGGGCGTGATGCCGTGGATCAGGAAGGCGCCGGCGAGCAGGGCCGCGGCGACGTTGCCGGGAATGCCCAGGGTGAGCAGCGGGATCAGGTTCGATCCGACGACCGCGCTGTTGGCGGCTTCGGTGGCGGCGACCCCTTCCAGCCGGCCCTTGCCGAACTCCTCCGGGTGCTTCGACGCTTTCATGGCCGCGCCGTAGCCGAGGAAGCCGGCCAGGCTGGTGCCCAGCCCCGGGATCGCGCCGATCACGGTGCCGATGACGGCGGAGCGGGCGACGGTGCCGCGCACCTGGCGGAAATCGCTGCGCGTGAAGGCGTTGTCTTCCCGCACTTTCGAGAAGCCGGCCGCGGCCTCGCCGGCGCCGCCGGCGCCGAGATAGGACCGCTCGACCTGCATCAGCACTTCCGAGAAGGCGAGCAGGCCGATGGCCGCGCCGACGAAGGACAGGCCGTCCTCCAGTTCGAGTACGTCGAAGGTGAGCCGCGGGATGGCGGCCTCGGGGTCGATGCCGATCAGGCTGAGCAGGACGCCCATGGCCGCCGCGATCAGTCCCTTGATCATGGAATTGCCGAGCAGGGCGGTGACGAAGGTGAAGGCGAAGATCAGGACGCCGAGCAGCTCCGGCGGCCCCATCTTGAGCGCGATGACGGCGAGCGGCGCGGCGACCAGGATCAGCACGATATCGCTGAAGGTGTCGCCGGCGACCGAGGAGTAGAGCGCCGTCTTGAGCGCCTTGCCGGCTTTGCCCTGCTGGGCCAGCGGATGGCCGTCGAGCGCCGTCGCCGCGGCTTCGGGCGTTCCGGGCGTGTTGAGCAGGATGGCGGAGATCGAGCCGCCGAACTCGCCGCCCTTGTTGACGCCGAGCAGGAAGGCGATGGCGGCCAGCGGGCTCATGTAGAAGGTCAGCGGGACTGCGATGGCGATCGCCATCGGGCTGCTCAACCCCGGAATCGCTCCGACGACGATGCCGAGCACGACGCCGAACAGAACGAAGCCGAGGGTGAGCGGCGTGAAGGCCTGGGCCAGCCCGGCGAGGACCGCGTCCATCGCGCTACGGCAGCGGGATGGTGAGGAGCTGCCAGAACACCGCCCACAGGACGAGCGGGGCGGCAACGGCGGTGGCAACGATCGTCACCGGCCGGCGGATCCGCATCAGCAGCATGGCGCCGACGACCGCCGCGGCCCCGCCGGCAAGGTAGCCGGCCAGTGCCACGACCGCGAAGGACACCGCCAGCCATAATGCCGCCAGCAGGACGAAGCCGGCATGGCGGCGGGTCAGCGCCGGCTCCTTCCCCGCAGAGTCCCCCGCCGCCGGCCGCCGCAGCAGGCTGCGCAGCCCGAGCAGTACCGCAAGGCCGGTCAGCAGGATGGCGACGATCTGCGGCATGAAGGCCGGCGGCAGGTCGTCCATGCCGGGATCGTCGATCGTGCCCGGAATGAACAGGAACAGCGTCGCCAGCCCGAAGGCCGCGATCAGCGCAGCGGCCGCGCCGTCGAGGGCACGCACCGGCGCTGTCCCTGCAAGCCGGCCGAACGCGCCGGCCCGCCGGCCGCTATTTCTTCTTCATGCCCGCCCTGACCTTGGCCCAGGCGGCGGCTTCGGCCTGGACTTCCTTCGTCAGGCCCTCCGTTCCCTGGTAGTTCGCCGCCAGCTTGCGGCGCTCGATGAAGGTCTGGACCGGCTCGGAATTGATCGCTGCCTTGAGCGCGCCGTCGAGCTTCGTCTTGACATCCGCCGGCAGGCCCTTGGGCGCCGCCATGATGTAGGCGCCGCAGAAGGAGATGTCGTAGCCCATCTCCTTGAGCGTCGGCACCTTGTCGGACGGCGCGTTGAGCCGCCGGTCGTCGGTCGCCGCGATCACCCGCACCTCGCCCTTGCGCAGATAGGGGATGTGGTGGCCGCCGCTCCAGCCGAGATCGACATGGCCGCCGAGGACCTGCTGGATCACCGCCGGCGTGCCCTTGACGTTGATGACCCGCAGCTTGACGCCGTTCTTCCCGGCCAGATGGCGCATCAGGAAGGTCGCCGGCGGCGCCGGGGACGAGGCCGAAAGGGCCTTGCCGCCCTTGGCCGCGGCGAAGGCAGCCTTCAGCGACGTGTAGGGCGATTTCGACCCGACGAAGATCACGCATTGGGCCCGGGCGATCGAGGCCAGCAGGGTCGCGTCGTTCACGCCGTAGCGCTTCTTTTTCGCGAACACCGGGTTGAACGACCAGGTGCTGGTGACCGCGATGCCGATGGTGTAGCCGTCCGGCTTCGCCTTGGCGAGCGCCGCCGCCAGCACGCCGCCGCCGGCCCCGGCCTTGGCCGTCGGCACCACCGGCTGGCCGAGGGTGCCTTCCATATGCTTGGCGATCAGCCGGCCGACCGTGTCGACGCCGCCGCCGGCGCGGAACCCGACCAGCATCGTGATCGGTTTCTCGGGATAGCCGGCCGCGAGGGCTGCCGCGCCAAAGCCTGTCGCGGCGGTCAGGGCGGCCAGTCCGGCCGCAGCAATGGCTCTCAGGCTGCAAGTCTTTCCGTTCATCGCGATTTTTCCTCCCTATTTTTCTTCCCGCGGGGGCCGCACGCGCGGCCGGAGCGAAAGTGTGCCGCGACCCGAACGCCCTTTCAAGGGGCCGCCGGGCCAGGCGGCGCGCCGGCAAATCCGCCGCCCGCCAGCATGTCGGGCGCAGCGATGCCGGTTTCCCGCCATTGTCCGGGGGCGGCCGGGCCACCGCAGCGGCGCCGCGGCCGGGGGCCACTCTCCGCGGCCCGTCGCCGTCCGCTCATCGCTGCGCCGTCTCCCAATTCTCCGCCACATAGGCCGGCGCGTCCGATGGCGGCAGGGGGTCGCGGCCGCGGATGGCGTCGGCGGCCTTTTCGGCGATCATGATGGTCGGCGCGTTGAGGTTGCCGGTGGTGATCGCCGGCATGATCGAGCTGTCGACCACGCGCAGGCCCTCCATGCCGTGCACCCGGCCCTGTGGATCGACCACGGCCATCGGATCGGTGCCCATCTTGCAGGTGCCGCTGGGATGGTAGGCGCTCTGCACGGTCTCGCGCACGAAGGCGTCGATCTCGTCGTCGCTCTGCACCGCGTCGCCCGGCGCCAGCTCGTCGCCGCGATACGGATCGAAGGCCGGCTGGGCGAAGATTTCCCGGGTCAGGCGCACGCAGGCGCGCATCTCCGCCCAGTCGTCCTCGTGGCTCATATAGTTGAACAGCACCTTCGGCGCCGCGCGCGGATCGGCCGAGGCCAGGCGGACCGTGCCGCGCGATTTGGAGCGCATCGGCCCGGCATGGGCCTGGTAGCCGTGGCAGCGCACCCGCTGGCTCATGTCGTAGGACGCCGCCAGCGGCAGGAAGTGATACTGGATGTCGGGCCAGCGGACGCCCGGCTGCGAGCGGATGAAACCGCCGGATTCGAAATGGTTGGTCGCGCCGAGCCCGGACCTGAAGGCGATCCAGCGCATGCCGATCAGCCCCATTTGCAGCAGCCCGGTCGCCGAATGGAGCGTGATCGGCTTCGTGCAGGCCTGCTGGAGATAGAGTTCCAGATGGTCCTGCAGGTTTCCGCCGACGCCGGGCAGGTCGTGGACGACCCCGATGCCGTGCTCCTGCAGGTGCCCGGCCGGGCCGACGCCGGAGAGCATCAGCAGTTGCGGCGCGTTGATCGGGCCGCCGCTCAGGATAATTTCGCGGCGGGCGCGGGCGGTGCGCAGCGCGTCGCCCTGCCGGTATTCGACGCCGCGCGCGCGCCGGCCGTCCAGGATCAGCCGCGTCGCCAGCGCACCGCTCGCCACATGCAGGTTGGCGCGTCGGCGCGCCGGCTTCAGGTAGGCGTTCGCCGTGCTCCAGCGCCGGCCGCGATGGACCGTCATGTCCATCGGTCCGAAGCCTTCCTGGCGATAGCCGTTCATGTCGGCGGTACGGCCGTAACCGGCCTGCACGCCGGCTTCGATAAAGGCCGTGTAGAGCGGGTTGGCCAGGGTGCCGCGCGAGGTGTGCAGCGGCCCGGAGTCGCCGCGATAGTCGTCGCCGCCCGCGCCGAAACTCTCGGCCTTGCGGAAATAGGGCAGCACCTCGGCATAGGACCAGCCGGGTGCGCCGCCTTCCGCCCAGCCGTCGTAATCCAGGGCGTTGCCGCGGACATAGGCCATGCCGTTGATCGATGAGGAGCCGCCGATCACCCGGCCGCGCGGGCAGTGCAGGCGCCGCCCGCCCAAGTGCGGCTCAGGCTCGGTCCAATAGGACCAGTTATAGCGCCGGCGGCCCTGGGCGATGGCGAGCGCGCTCGGCATTTGCAGGAAGATACTGCGGTCGCTGCCGCCGGCCTCGAGCAGCAGCACGGTCGCGCCGCCGTCCTCGGTCAGCCGGCTGGCCAGCACGCATCCCGCCGAGCCCGCGCCGATCACGATATAGTCAAATGCCCGATTTTCGCTCATCCAGGTATCCCGCCGCGCCGGATATTGCGGCAATATGGCCGCCGTGCTCGCCGAGCCGGCGCCCCGGGTCGCCGGAAGGGGCGCGAATCGGAAACCGTATAGGGAGGAAATTCCGATGACAAGACGCGTGCAACTGGCGGCGATCGGAGCCGTTTCCGCCATGCTGTTTTCGACCGCCGGCTGGGCGGCCGATCCGGCGTCCTGCAAGAATGTCCGTTTTTCCGACGTCGGCTGGACGGACATCACGTCGACCACGGCGGCGACATCGGTGGTGCTCAAGGCGCTGGGCTACAATCCGAGCGCGAAGGTGCTGTCGGTCCCGGTCACCTACAAGGGCCTCAGCAGCGGCGAAATCGATGTCTTCCTCGGCAACTGGATGCCGACCATGGAAGGCGACATCAAGGAGTACCGAGAGGACGGGACGGTCGAGACCATCGCGAGGAATCTGGTCGGGGCGAAATACACTCTGGCGGTTAACAAGCTGGCGGCCGACGGCGGCATCAAGAGCTTCGGCGACATCGCCAAATACCGCGAGCAGCTCGAGGGCAAGATCTACGGCATCGAGCCGGGCAACGACGGCAACCGGCTGATCCAGGACATGATCGCGAAGAACGCTTTCGGCCTGAAGGGCTTCAAGGTGGTCGAGTCGAGCGAAGCCGGCATGCTGGCCCAGGTCGTCCGCGCCAACCGCAAGAAGCAGTGGATCGTGTTCCTGGGCTGGGAGCCGCATCCGATGAACGCCAAGTTCGACATGACCTATCTCGCCGGCGGCGACGACTGGTTCGGACCGAATTTCGGCGGCGCGGAGGTCTTCACCAACGTCCGCAAGGGCTACGCCGAAGACTGCCCCAATGTCGGCAAGCTGCTGAAGAATCTCGTGTTCACGCTGGCGATGGAAAACGAGATCATGACCGCGATCCTGGACGAGAAGAACCCGCAGGAGCCGCAGAAGGCGGCGACGGCATGGCTCAAGAAAAATCCCGGCATCCTGAAGGGCTGGCTCAAGGGCGTGACGACCCTGAGCGGCGGCGACGGCATGGCCGCCGTCAACAAGGCGCTGGGCCTCTAGCCGCCCTTACCGCCGGACCGGCAACCGTGCAGGCGGTGCAACCCACGCCTGCACGGCCGCCCGGCCGGTCGCCCGAGAGGTCGCCCGGAAGGCCGGATACCCCGTGGGGTCGTCCTTGGACTGGCTGACAGACGAGAAGATCCCCCTCGGCAGGTGGATCGAAACCTTCGTGGATTTCCTGCTGGACCGCGGAGCCTGGTTCTTCGACTACCTGTCCGATGCCCTGGAATTCTTGATCGAGGGCGTGACCGGCCTTGCGCTGGCCATGCCCTCGCTTCTGCTCGTCGCCCTGCTCGCCGGCTTCGCCTTCTGGCTGCACCGGTCGTGGAAGCTGGCCGTCGCCGTCTTGCTCACCCTGCTGCTGGTCATCAACCTCGGCTACTGGGAGAACACGGTCCAGACCTTCACCCTGATCCTGTTCTCCACCCTGATCTGCATCGTCGTGGGCGTGCCGGTCGGCATCGCCGCGGCGCACCGGCCCTGGCTCTACAACGCCATTCGCCCGGTGCTCGACCTGATGCAGACCATTCCGACCTTCGTCTACCTGATCCCGACCATGATCATGTTCGGCCTGGGCGTGGTGCCGGGGCTGATCTCCACGGTGATCTTCGCGATTCCGGCGCCGATCCGCCTGACCCATCTCGGCGTCTCCGGCGTGCCCCGGCCGCTGATCGAGGCCGGTGAGGCCTTCGGCGCGACCCGGCGGCAGCTGCTGTGGAAGGTCGAACTGCCCCACGCCATGCCGACCATCATGGCCGGCGTCACCCAGTGCATCATGCTCAGCCTCTCCATGGTCGTGATCGCGGCGATGGTCGGCGCGCCGGGGCTCGGCGTGCCGGTGCTGCGCGCGCTCAACACGGTGAACATCGCCAAGGGGTTCGAGGCCGGCCTCGCCATCGTCATCGTCGCCATCCTGCTCGACCGCATCTGCAAGCAGCGCGGCGGCGGCACCGGCCAGCGGGGCTGAGCCATTCACGCGATCGAACTGAAGGATGTCGACATCCTGTTCGGCGGCGATACCCGGGCCGCCCTACAGATGCTCGACCGGGGCGCGGACCGGCAGGAAATCCAGGATGCCACCGGCGCGGTGGTCGGCGTCGCCGGCGCCTCGCTCGCCGTCCGTCCGGGCGAGATCTGCGTGCTGATGGGCCTCTCCGGTTCCGGCAAGTCGACGCTCATGCGCGCCGTCAACGGCCTGTGCCGGGTCGCCCGCGGCCAGGTGCTGGTGCAGGACGGCGAAGCGGCGCTCGACATGGCCGGCTGCGACGCCGCCACCCTCCGGCGCATGCGCATGGAGCGCATCGCCATGGTGTTCCAGCAGTTCGCCCTGCTGCCCTGGCGCACGGTGCACGAGAATGTCAGCTTCGGCCTCGAATTGCGCGGGACGAACCGGGCCGAGCGCGACGCCGTCGTCGCGGAGAAGCTGAAGCTGGTCGATCTCGACCGCTGGGGCGACAAGTATGTCCACGAACTGTCCGGCGGCATGCAGCAGCGCGTCGGCCTCGCCCGGGCGCTGGCGACGGATTCCGATATCCTGCTCATGGACGAGCCCTTCTCGGCGCTCGACCCGCTGATCCGCGAGCATCTGCAGGACGAGCTGCTCGACCTCCAGCGCCGGCTCGGCAAGACGATCCTGTTCGTCAGCCACGACCTCAACGAAGCGCTTAAGCTCGGCCGCCATATCGCGATCATGGAGGCGGGCCGGATTGTCCAGTTCGGCGAACCCGAGGAGATCGTGCTCAACCCGGCCAACGCCTATGTCGCCGAGTTCGTCGCCCATATGGACGCGCTCAACGTGCTGCGCTGCCGCTCGCTGATGACGCCGGTCGCCGACATAAGGCGCGACGGCGAGACATTGCGGCTCGACTGGTCCGGCCTCAACCGGCTGAAGCTGAACGGGAAGGGCGAACCGGTCGAGGCCAGCATCGAGCCCGCCCCGGCGGCGATCCGGCACTACACGCCGGAGACGGATACGGCGGCTCTGGCCGGCGACACGATCTGCGCGGCGACGCCGGACCTCAGGATGCGCGTGGCGATCGAGCTGCGCCACTGCACCGGCCGGCCCGTCCTGATGATGGAGGACGGCAAGCTGGTCGGCGTGATCGGCGACGACGAAATCTACCGCGGCCTGATGAGCCAGGGCAGCGCCGGCGCGCCGGCGGGCGACGACGGGGCAACCGAAAACAACTGACGTTCGGTCAACTAATGTCCGATCGGTATTCTTTTGCTATTTTGATTGTGTTACATTATGGGTATTAACTATGTCTAATTGCACATAACCAATCTAGGCTGGGATTGCTGTAGGGGTATGCACCCAATTGGAATTGGGCCGAGTTTACGGACACTGCCGACGTCCATACGGGAGCTACTAGGATTGCTCAATGTCCGAACGCCCCGATTGGCTGACGCTCATCCTCACCCGCGGCTTATTTGGCTTGCCTAGTGTCTCCCCGTTTCGCTTTCTTCTCAGTTTTGTGGTGTGGGGAATATTTTGGTGTTCGGTCATTGTCGGAATGCTCGCTGTTATTCTCGATAGCGCGCCATAAATTCTAGGAGGAAACGAAATGGCAAGTAAGATTTGGACGAATCGAGTTTCGAAAACAATGAAAGTTATAGGTGAAGAATTTTGCGATAATGAACTGGCTTATTTGGCGCTCACTTCGAAGGTCGAGCGCCCGATTGTCGACAAATTGGCGTTTTGTCTACACCGAGACTATGAAAAATTCGATGTTGCAAGGGAATGGACCAAGCCAAACGAAATTCAACGTGTCGATCTCGCTGTTCTTGACCATAACTCGCCGCGTCTTCTTCTTGAAGCCAAGGCAATGTATGGCTTCGATATGTTTTCTTCCGATGCAAATAAACGGAAATATCGATGTAGGGTAAAAAAAGATGTAAAGAAACTGACGAAGTTCAGACCAAATTACGTCGTCGAAAGAACGGCGATGATCCTACTTACTGATACGAATTGCTGCGTCAATGATAAATTCAGTCAAGTAGTGAAATATTTGCGCAAACTTCAGGGGCCCGCCATAAGCTTCGATAAACTCAAATATGAAGTTGAGGACAACTTTAAGTGTCGACCGATACATTCGTCCGGAAGCATTTGCGCCGGCTACGAATTTGGCGTTAATGTCACTGTTCACTACTGGCTATTCGGGCCTTTTTCAGCTGAAGAATGAGCGAATTCGGATTGTTGCTATGCTGGGCATAACTGCTCGACTCCCCTACCTGTTCCACCCCAACACCGGTCGGCGCGCTTGCCGGATTAGCCAAACAGTTCGGATTGCTGCCCGGCCTCCTCGAACGGATCGTCCGATAGTTTCGGCAATCTGATTTCTTCCCGGATGGCCCTGACGTTCGCGCCGGCGACATAGTGGCGGCCGCGTCGTTCGCCGCGGGCTTCGAGAAGACCGGCGTCCACAAGGCTCTTGAGGTCCCTGCTCGCCAGGTTGTTGGAGATGTCGGCAGAGGCCCGATAAGAGGAATTGCGCACCCGGATGCCGGTCGCCGCTTCGAGCAACGCCATGACCGTCCGTTCGTGAAGTCCGTGCCTGTGAACTTCTACGGCGAACGCGTCGTACAATCTCTCCCATTCCCGCGTCCGGCGAAGCAGCGTCTGGGCCTGCCGGTAGTGGCCCAGAATGCAAAACCGCACCCAGGGCCGGC
This sequence comes from Rhodospirillaceae bacterium, assembly GCA_009840595.1. GTDB lineage: Bacteria > Pseudomonadota > Alphaproteobacteria > Bin65 > Bin65 > Bin65. Next base: position 68,364 of record VXNK01000165.1, read on the forward strand.
TGTCGCGCCGCGGGTTCCAGCCGCCGCCGCCGACTTCCCCCAGCACGTTGTAATAGGCCTGCTGGTTCCGGCCGATATACTCCTCGATGCTCGAGAAGATCGGCGCCACGATCCCCTCGTTGGCGAGCACCGCGGTCTGCAAGCAACGTGCGACCCTGCCGTTGCCGTCGGAAAACGGATGAAGCATGGCGAGGTTCAGGTGGACCATCGCGGCCTTGACGACGATCGGCGGCGATTCGGGATCGTTCAGGTAGTCGATGAGTTCGCCGACCAGCGGCTCCAGCGCATCGCGGTCGACACCTTCATGGACGATCTCGCCGGTTTCGGAGCTCCGCACGCAGACCCATCCCGGCCGGTAATTTCCCGGGTTCGCGGCGAGATCGTGCTGCGTGATCATGAAGTGGACAGCCAGCAGCACATCCGTGTTGAAAACGAAGCTGTCGTCGCGGCATCGCTGCAGGATGTAGTCCATCGCTGACCGATACCCTTCCACGGCCTGCCATGTCGCCTTGTCGGCATCGGCCGGCTCCTCGTTGTCGATGACGGCGACGGCATCTTCGGTGGAAATGTTGATCCCCTCAATGCTGTTCGACGCGCGCATGGCGCGGGCGCGGGTCAGACGCGCCAGAAGGCCCGTCCATCGGCGGGGCGATTGCGCGACATAGTATCGAAGGTCGTGGCGCATCGCTTCGATCCGGTCGAGAACCCGCCGCTCGTCCGGACTGGGCGCCTCGTAGCGGAACAACATGCAACATATCCATTATGCAACCGACTATAAATCAATTAATAACTGTTCTTACGTCAATTGACAACAGCATATGGTGCATCGGGATAGCCAAACGTATGCGCCCGGCCGCTCGCGGCTCCGGCCGGGAGGGCGCCCTGGCGGCCGGTGTTGCGGCACCCCGCCCGCCGGTCCAGTCTGTCCGGTCGAAATCGCCCGGCCCGATCTACGGGCGGGACGGACCGGCGGGAGGCCGGCGATGGATGCCGACGACGTTATCGCGCGCTACGGGCTGCAGCCGCATCCCGAAGGCGGCCACTATCGCGAGACCTTCCGCGCGCCGGCGCCGCCGGGCGGGCGCGGCGCGGTCACCGCGATCTACTATCTGTTGAAGGCCGGCGAGACCTCGGCCTGGCACCGGATCGACGCGGTCGAGATCTGGCACCATTACGACGGCGCGCCCCTGCGGCTCGCCCTCTCGCCGGACGGCGGGGCGGCGACGGAGCGGCTGCTCGGCACGGGTGCCGGTGCCGAGGCGCATATCGTCGTGCCGGCCGGCTGCTGGCAGAGCGCGGTGTCCCTCGGCGCGTGGACGCTCGCCGGCTGCACCGTCGCGCCGGCCTTCGAGTTTGCCGGCTTCGAACTCGCCCCACCGGGATGGCAGCCGGGAGAAACGGGCACCTGAGGCCGCGGCCGGTGCGGGGCGAACCGGGGCGGGTCGGTGCAGGGCGGGCCGGCGTTCGATTTCGCTTGACCGGACGGGCGAACGGCGCGAGACGGGCGCCCCCGGTATTTCCGGCGAAGAGGGAGCCCCGTGGCATGACTTCGACGGATCGTCCGCCGGCCCGGGCCTGGCCGCCGACGCCGGACTTCGACGTCTGGCCGGTCGAGCACCTGCCGGCCGCGGCCGAAACCGATGGCCGCATCGTCACCGTGACCTGGGACGACGGCCGGGTCAGCCGCTATCACGCGATCTGGCTGCGCGACAACGCAGCCGATCCCGCGACCCACAGCCCGGCGACCCGCGAACAGGTCGGCCATCCCTGGGACCTGCCGGCGGACCTCGCCGTTACGTCGGCGTCGCTCGCCGGAGACGGCAGCATCGAGGTCGCCTTCGCGCCGGAAGGCCGGACCCTGGCCTACCATCCCGGCTGGCTGCGCGCGCTCGACTATTCCAACGGCCGGCACGACGATCTCGGCGATATCGCGCCGACATACTGGGATTGCCGGCGCCTCGCCGCCCCGCCGACCTTCGACGGCCCGGCCTGCGTGGAACGGGACGGCGCCCTGCTGGAAGCGCTCGAAGCCCTGATGGAATACGGCATCGTCCGGCTGCGCGATATGCCGGCCGACGAGACGGCGGTGCAGCAGTTCGCCGAACGGATCGGCACGATCCGCAATTCCAACTTCGGTTTCCTGTTCGACGTGAAGACCGCCCCTGCGGACTCGCGCAAGGCCGCGGATTCGAACGCCTATTTTGCCGGCGCCCTGGCGCCGCATACCGACCTGGCGACCCGGGAATACGAGCCCGGACTGCAATTGCTGCATTGCCTGAAAAACACGACCCGCGGCGGGCGGGCGGTCTACGCCGACGGGTTCGCGATCGCGGCGCATATCCGCCGGACCGACGCGGACCTGTGGCGCGCGGTCACGCAGATCGAATGGACCTTCACCAACCGCTCGCCGGCCACGGACTATCGCTGGCGCGCCCCACTGGTCGTGCTCGGCCGGGACGGCGAGCCGGTCGAAATCCGCGCCACGACCTTTCTGCGCGGGCCTCTCAACGTCGATTACGACGATGTCGAGGCGGCCTATGCCGGCCTGCGCGCCTTCCAGACCCTGGCCGCCGGCGACCGCTTTGCCATGACGTTCGACTACGCGCCGGGCGATCTGATCGCTTTCGATAACCGGCGCGTGTTGCACGGCCGGACCGCGTTCGACGAAGCGGCCGGCGAACGGGCGCTCAAGGGCTGCTACATGGAGCGCGAGGAGGTGCTGAGCCGGATCCGCGTGCTGCGCCGGGCGAGGCGCGCTAACCGCGCAGCTTGAAGCGCTGGATCTTCCCGGTTGCGGTTTTCGGCAGCGCGTCGACGAATTTCCACCAGCGCGGATACTTGTAGGGCGCGAGGCTCGCTTTGACGTGGCCGTGCAGTTCTTCCTGCAGCGCCGCTTCGTCGTCGGTCACGCCGTCGGCGCGCACGACCCAGGCCTCGGGCTTGATCAGGCCGGCATCGTCCGCGCGGGCGACGATGGCCGCCTCCAGCACCTTGGGATGGCCGATCAGGCAGGCCTCGATCTCGACCGGCGAGGTCCAGATGCCGCCGACCTTCATCATGTCGTCGGACCGGCCCTCGTAGACGTAGCAGCCGTCCTCGTCGGTCCGGTAGGTGTCGCCGGTGTCGACCCAGCCGCCGTCCAGCATGGTCGCGGCGGTTTTCTCCGGCTGGTTCCAGTAGGCCCGCGCCGTCGAGCCGCCGCGGATCTGCAAGGCGCCGGCCTCCCCGGCGGCGACCGGCGCGCCGGTCTCGTCGACGATGCGCGCCTCGTAGCCGGGCACCATCAGCCCGCTGGTGCCGGGCTTCTGCATGCCGGGCCGGTTGGAGATGAAGATGTGCAGCGCCTCGGTCGAGCCGATGCCGTCCAGGATCGTCGTGCCGGTCTGCTCCCGCCAGCGCCGGAAGATGTCCGCCGGCAGGGCCTCGCCGGCCGAGACGCACCAGCGCACGCTCCCCATGTCGCAGGCCGCGCCGCCGTCGATCGCCGCCAGTTGGGCCGCATAGAGCGTCGGCACGCCGAAATAGAGCGTCGGGCGGAAGCGGGCGAAGATATCGAAGGTCATCTCCGGGGTCGGCCGGTCGGCGGCCAGCACCGCCGTGGCGCCGACCCAGAGCGGGAAGGTCATGGCGTTGCCCAGGCCGTAGGCGAAAAACAGCTTGGCGGCGGAGAAGCAGACATCGTCCTCGCCGACGCCGAGCACGTCGACGCCGTAGTGCCGGCTGGTCACGACCATGTCGCGGTGGCGGTGGATCGCGCCTTTCGGGAAGCCGGTCGAGCCGGAGGAGTAGAGCCAGAAGCAATCGTCGCCGGCTTCGCTCGGATACGGCTCGAGGCTGTCGGAAGCCTGCGCCGCCAGCGCCGCCGCCCGGTCCTGCGGCAGGAGATGGGCCGGCGCATGGTCCGCCTGCGCCAGCGCTTCGCGCACCGCGCCGTCGTATTCCGGCGACCAGACGATGGCGGCGGCCGCCGAATCGTCGATCATGTAGGCGTAGTCCTTGCCGGTCAGCAGCGTGTTGAGCGGCACCGGCACGATGCCGGCCTTGATGGCGCCCCAGAAGACGAAGAAGAATTCCGGGCAGTCCCTCACCACCATCAGCACGCGCTCGCCGGCCGCGACGCCGAGGCTTTTCAAGGCATTGCCGTACCGGTTCACCTCGGCGGCCAGGCGGGAATAGCTGACCTCGTCGCCCGCCGTCGTGAGGATCGCGGGCTTGGCGCCGCGGCCTTCTCCCGTGTGCCGGTCGACGAACGCCACGGCGGCATTGAAGGGCGTCGCAAAATCGAGAGCGGCACCGTTAGCGCTGTCCGGAGTGACGGTAACGGTGTGGGCAGCCATCGCACGGCTCCTCGATACCGGTTGCGTTGCCGGGGCCGCGCGGCGAATTGCATCGCGCAGCCGGGTTTCCCCGGCTCTAGCACAGGGACATCTTCGGTTTCACCGCGCAACACGGCGCGCCCGCAATCCTTCCCCTCCCCGACCCGCCGCCAGCATGCCCGCCGCCAGCATGTTTACGCCTGCCGACGCTCCCGTCCATCCGTCCGTCCGCCGCTGGCTGTTGCTGGTGGCCGGCATGATCTTCGCCATGGTCGTGCTCGGCGGGCTGACGCGCCTGACCGAATCCGGCCTGTCGATGACCGAATGGCGGCCCCTGTTCGGCTGGCTGCCGCCGATGGGCGACGCGGCCTGGCAGCGCCTGTTCGACCTCTACCGGGAAACCCCGCAATACCGGCAGGTCTTCCCCGACCTGACCGTTAGCGGCTTCAAGGCGATCTTCTGGCTGGAATATCTGCACCGGCTGTTCGGCCGGCTGATCGGCGTCGTCTTCCTGGCCGGCTTCGTTATCCTGCTGCTGCGCCGCCGCCTGCCGCGCCGGCTGGTTCCGCCGCTGGTCGCGCTGTTCGTCCTCGGCGGCCTGCAGGGTGCGCTCGGCTGGTACATGGTCGCCAGCGGCCTGGTCGACCGGCCTTCGGTCAGCCATTACCGGCTCGCCGCCCACCTGTCGCTGGCGATGATCCTCTACGCCTGGATCGTCTGGCTGATCGCCCGCACGGGCCGGCCGGCAACGCCGGCGGGCGGCACAGTTGCCGGCGGCGGTCTGCTGGCGTTCGCCGTCTACGGTTCGATCGCGCTGACGATCGCGTTCGGCGCCTTCGTCGCCGGCCTCGACGCGGGCAGGATCCACAACACGTTTCCGCTGATGGGCGGCGCGCTGGTGCCGGCGGACTATCTGCGGCCGGGCGGCGGCCTTGCCGAATTCGTCGCCAATCCTGTCGCGGTGCAGTTCAACCATCGCGTGCTGGCGATCTTGACCGTTCTGCTCGTCCTCGCCCTGTGGCGGCGGACGCGCGGGCAGGACGGTGCGGCGGAGCGGCGGTGGGCCGGCTGGCTGCTGGCCACCGTGCTGCTCCAGACGGCGCTCGGCATCGCCACGCTGCTCCTGTACGCGCCGGTCTGGCTGGCCGCGCTGCACCAGGCCGGGGCCATGCTGCTGGTCACGGCTGCCGTGCTGCACGCCGCCGCCCGGTGGCGCGGTCAGGGCGTCTGAGCACCGGACCGCCGGTCTACAGCAAGCCTAGCGAGCGGAAGGAGGTGTCGCCCTCGGCCGAGACGATCAGGTGGTCGAGCACGACCACGCCGATCGGCGCCAGCGCCTCCGTCAGCGATTTCGTCATCCGGATGTCCGCTTCGCTCGGCGCCGGGTTGCCCGAGGGATGGTTGTGGACCAGCAGGACCGCCGTCGCGCCCCGGTTCAACGCGCCGTGGGCGACCTCGCGCGGATAGACCGGCGTGTGGTCGACCGTGCCGCGCTGGACGATCTCGTCGTCGATCATCCGGTTCTGCTTGTCGAGATAGAGCACGCGGAACTGCTCGACCGGCTCCCGGCCCATGGCGGCCCGGCAGAAGGCGACGACCTTGCGATAGTTGTTGAGCACCGGACGGCCCGACGCCTCCTGCCGCGCCAGGCGGACGCCCGCCGCCCCGGCCGCCTTGATCGCCGCGGCGGCGGCGAGCCCGATCCCCTTCGTGCGCAGCAGGTCGGCCGGGTCGGCCGCCAGCACGTTGCCGAGCGAGCCGAATTCGGCGATCAGCCGCTTGGCCGCCGGTTTGACGTCGCCGCGCGGGCTGGCGGCGAACAGGACCAGTTCCAGCAGTTCATAGTCCGGCAGCGCGGCCTCGCCGCCGTCGAGAAAGCGCCGGCGCAGCCGCTCCCGGTGCCCGCCGAGGGATTCGTGCTTTGGATCGAATTCGGGGGGATCGAATTCGGGGGGATCGGGCCTGACCGCGGCCTTCGGCCATGCAGGGCTGGAATCGCGAAGCATGGCGGCAATATACCCGGAACGTTCCGGAAACTTCAAGGTCAATCGAATCTATGCCCGTCAGGATTCCCGCCGGGCGAACTGGCGGACCGCGCCGCCGTCGTTGCGCGCGGCGTCGGCCGAACGCCCGAACCCCCGCCCGGCCGCCGGGGCGGTTTCGTCGACAAGGCCGAAAACCGGATCGCCCGCGATCGTCACCCGCTGCATCGTGCGCCGGTGCGGCAGGTAATCGTGGGTTGCGTAATGCTGGGTCGAGCGGTCGCCCGCAGCCGGTTGCCCGCAGCCGCCCCCGCGCTATCATCGCGCGCCCAACCGCCGGAGCCCCGAAGCCATGTCCGATACCGTCGCCGAACTCGTCGTCGAGACCCTGATCCGGAACGGGATCGAAAACCTCTACTGCCTGCCCGGCGTGCAGAACGACGATTTCTTCGACGCTCTCTACGACAAACAGAACCGGCTGAAGCCGGTTACGGCGCGGCACGAACAGGGCGCGGCCTACATGGCGCTGGGCGCGGCGCTGGCGACCGGTCGGCCCCAGGCCTTCGCCGTCGTGCCGGGGCCGGGCTTCCTCAACGCTTCGGCCGCGCTCGCCACCGCCTATGCGACCAACGCGCCGGTGCTGGCGCTGGTCGGCCAGATTCCGTCGCGCGCCGTCGGCAAGGGGTTCGGACTGCTTCACGAACTGCCGGACCAGCTCGGGGTGCTCGGCCGCCTGACCAAGCAGGCCGCCACGATTACCGGCGGCGGCGAGGCCCACGCCCTGCTGCAATCGGCCTTCGCGGCGTTGCAGTCGGGCCGGCGCCGGCCGGTCGGGGTCGAGGTGCCGGTCAACGTCTGGAAGGCGCCGGTCGAGGGCGCGCCGGCAGACCTGAGCGCGCCGGCGGCAGCGGCGCCGGAGATCGATACCGGCCGGGTGGACGCGGCCGTCCGCCTGCTCGAACAGGCCGAACGGCCGCTCATCGTCGTCGGCGGCGGCACCCAGGACTGCAGCGCGGAGGTGACGCGGCTGGCGGAAATGCTGTCCGCCCCGGCCGTCGCCTACCGGACGGGCCGGGGCGTCGTCTCCAGCGAGCACGACCTGAGCGCCGGCGCGCCGGTCGGCCACGCGCTATGGCCGAACTGCGATGTCGTGCTCGGCATCGGCACGCGGCTCAACCAGCAGATGCTGTGGGGTACCGACGACGCGCTGAAGATCGTCCATATCGACATCGACGCCGAAGAGCTCGGCCGCGTCCGCGAGCCCGACGTCGCGCTCCACGCCGACGCGCGCGAGGCCGTCCCCCTGCTCATTGCGGCACTTGAGGGCAAGGAGGCGAAGCGCGGCGCCTGGCGCGACCGGGTATCCGCGGAAAAGGCGCGCTTCGCCAAGGCGTACCGGGACAGGCTCGGCCCGCAGATGGCCTGGCTGGACGCGATCCGGGCGGAGCTGCCGCGCGACGGCATCTTCGTCGACGAGCTGACCCAGGTCGGCTACGTCGCGCGCCTCGCCTTCCCGAGCTACATGCCGCGCACCCATCTGACCTCGGCCTACCAGGGCACCCTGGGCTGGGGCATCCCGTCGGGCCTCGGCGCGGCGCACGCCCGCCCGGACGTGCCGGTCGTCGCCATTGCCGGCGACGGCGGCGCGCTGTTCGGCATCGGCGAACTGGCGACCGCCGTGCATTACGGCATCCCGCTCACCGCCATCGTCTTCAACGACAACGCCTACGGCAACGTCAAACGCTTCCAGATCGAGAACTACGACAACCGCCCGATCGCCTCCGACCTGACCAGCCCGGACTTCGTGCGCCTCGCCGAAAGCTTCGGCGCCCGCGGCCTGCGCGCGGAAACCCCGGACGACCTGCGGCAACGGCTGCGCGAAGCCTTCAAGGGCGGCGGCCCGACGGTGATCGAAGCCCCGGTCGGCGATTTCCCCTCGCCCTGGGATTTTCTGATGCTGCCGAAGGTAAGGGGGGTGTGACGCGCAAACCCTGAACGGTCCAAAGCGCTGCAATCTTGCATCTGGCACCATAACGACGCACTTTGCGACCATTGAAGGAGGGCGGCATCATGTCTCCCGGGAACACCGTACGCAGCGCGCTGGAGAATGCGGAAAAGGCCGTCCGCCGAAACAAAGCCATGGCGCTCGACCGCGAGGACGCGATGCGGTTCTTCGACGCTCTCGCCGATCCGCCACCGCCGAACGACCGCCTCCGCGCGGCCCTGGAGGAACACCGCCGCCGCATCGACTCGCACTGACCGAATTCCGATACGCTGCTACGGCTACTATCCGCGCGGCGGTGTGCGGACGAGTGCCGCGGCGACCCAATCCGAAAGACGTTCGCTTCAGGCGGGCTTCCGGCCGGGCGGTTCGATGATCCGGTCTCCCTGTTTGGTCCGCGCGATATAGGCGCCGTCCGACCGGACGCCATAGAGCGTGCCACCCGCCTCGACCTGAGCTGCTAGGTCCGCCTTGATCTGGTCGCGCCAGTCCTTCGGGAAGCCCGGTATGTCGGGCGGCGGCGTTTCGTTATGCTTATTCATGCCGCCGACCTTACATCCGGCGCCGGCGCCGTTCAATGCGCCGTCGTCTCGGCGGCGCGCGGTTTCGCCCGTACGGCGCGACGCGGAAGGCTTTGCCTGTCGCCGCCGGACAGCGGCATTATCCGGCCGGCCGGTACTCGCGCCCGCTCTTTCCCGAAACCGGATGCGAACACAACATGATGAATCTCGACCACCTGCCGCGGGTGCGCCTCGCCCATCTGCCGACGCCGCTGGAGCCGCTCGAACGGCTGAGCGCCGCGCTTACCGGGCCGGGGGGCGGGCCGGAGATCTGGATCAAGCGCGACGACTGCACCGGGCTCGCGACCGGCGGCAACAAGGCGCGCAAGCTGGAATTCCTGATGGGCGCGGCGCTGGCGCGCGGGGCCGAAGCGGTCGCGACCCAGGGCGCGGTCCAGTCCAACCACGCCCGCCAGACCGCCGCCGCCGCGGCGCGCCTCGGCCTGGAATGCCATGTCCTGCTGGAAAACCGGACCGGGTTTGCCGATACGGACTACAACGAGAACGGCAACGTGCTGCTCGACCGGCTGTGCGGCGCCGTCGTCCATCGCTGCCCGGCGCGCGACGACATGGAGGCTGCGCTCGACGAGTTGGTGGCGGGACTGCCCGGCGGCGCGGACCGGGTCTATGCCATTCCGGGCGGCGGCTCGAACGCCATCGGCGCGTGCGGTTATGCCAATGCGGCGGTCGAACTGGTCCAACAGGCCGAAGCGGGCGGGCTCGGCATCGACGCCATCGTGCTTGCCAGCGGCAGCGCCGGCACCCATTCCGGCATGGTGACCGGCCTGCTGGGCGTCGGATCGAAAATCCCGGTCTACGGTGTCAGCGTGCGCGCCGAATCCGCCCCGCAGGAAGCGAAGGTGCTGGACCTGGCGCACGCGACGGCGGCGCATATCGGCCTGCCGGGCCGTATCGAGGCCGCCGATATCCGCGTCGACGACCGCTTCGTCGGCCCCGGCTACGGAATCCCGGCGGACTCGACCCTGGAAGCGGTGCGCACGATGGCGGAGATGGAGGGCATCCTGCTCGATCCGGTCTATACCGGGAAAGCCTTTGCCGGCCTGCTCGGCCTGGTCCGCGAGGGCGTGTTCCGGGCCGGCCAGCGGGTCGTCTTCCTGCACACCGGCGGCTCGTCGGCCCTGTTCGCCTACCCCGGCTGGTTCGGCGAGAAACGGGCGATGGCGGCGTAAACCGAGTTCCACCCGTCATTTCGACCGACCGAAGAGCCTGCCCTGCGCTTGTCGAAGGGGAGCGGAGAAATTTTTCCCGCGCGGTGCTCCGTCCCTGGCTCCGTACCGGAAAGATATCTCCGCTCCGCCGTCCGATGGGCGGCTCCGGTCGATATAACGGGTGAATGCGTGGCCAGACCCTACACTCGCCGGTCCACGAAGCGGGGGGCTTTCATGAATTTCTCGAAATCCTTGCCCAGTTCGCCGTTGGGCAGCACCTCGGTCGCGACTGCCAGTTCGAAGGCCTGACGGATCCTGAACCGCAGCGCATCCACGGCTTCCGTCGCTTCGGCGCCGCGTTTCAACTCCAGGCGCAACAGGACGTCCTCCAGGCCGGACTCGGCGGTCGTCAGCACCACCTGGAAGTCGTTCACCTTCGGATCGGCGAAGATGAAATCCTCGAAATCCGTGTGGTTGACGTTGATCCCGCGCACCTTGAAGAAGCCGGCGGTGCGGTGGGCGTGGCGGATCATCGGGAACAGCTCGGCATAGCGGTGGCCGGTCGCGCCGCCGTCGTGCAGCGAGACGATGTCGCCCGAATTCCAGCGCAGGAACGGCGTGGCGTGGCCGGTCACCAGCGGCGTGACCAGCAGCATGCCCGGCCGCTCGTCGTTCAGCGGCTCCAGCGTCTGCTCGTCCACCGTCTCGATGAAATACATGTCGGTCCAGATGTGGATGCCGTCATGGGCGTGGCCCTCGCCGCCCATCAGCCCGGCCTCGGACATGCCGAACACGTCGTAGACCTCGGCGCCCCAGTCGCGGCCCAGCTTCTCGCGCTTGGCGTCCGACAGCGACTCGGCGGCGGTGATGATCCGGGTAATGCTGCTCTCGCGCAGGTCGATGCCTTCGGCGTCGGCGATGTTCGCCATGTGCAGCGCGAAGCTCGGCATGCCGACCAGCACCGTGGGCCGGATATTCTCGATCAGGTCGAGCTGCACCCGTGTCGGCATCGCGTTGCCGGCGCCGGCCCAGAGCACGCCGACTCCCGCGCCGTGGGCGCCGCGCGCCCAGACCTGCCCGGCCGGATGCACGCCGATGGGAAAGCAGATATGCGCCAGCTCGCCCGGCGGCGTCTCGGTCACGCCCCAGGCCCGGCGCCACGACAGCATGCCGTAGTCGACGTCGGCGAAGGTGCGCGGATAGAAGACCGGCTTGCCGGTCGAACCGCCGGAGCGCCAGTATTCGGCGATGTCCGTGTTGTCGACGATGCACAGCCGGTCCATGAACTCCCGGTGGGACCACTGGCGCAGGATGTCCTTGTCCAGGATCGGGATCTTCGCCCATTCCTCCGGATCGTCGAGCCGGTCCGGGTCGATGCCGTCGAGCTTGCCGGCGTACCATCCGGCCCGCTGCGCGCGCTCGAAGGCGGCGCGCTTGCGGCGGCTCTGGATCGCCCGGATCTCGTCGCGCGACGCCGGCAACTGAAACGGATCGGACATTCCTGCGCCATCCCCCGCCATCGGACCGGGCCGCGGCTCCCGCCGCCGCCCCGCCTGCTTGCAGCCGCCGACAGTCTGGCGCAACCGGCGCGGCAGGTCTATCGGCCTTTGCCCGTCCGGGACCGGTTCCGCCCAATCCCGGCCCAATTCCGGCCCAATCCCTCTTGGGCCGCCGACCGTGTTGACCGGAACCGGCAATTCTCTAACGTGTAGGGCATCCGCGAAACGGCGACGGCACGGTCCGTGAACACCCATGTCCACCAGTAGCGCGACCCGTTCTGAGGAGTTCGAGACCGCGCCGCGGCTGCCGGAGCGGACCCGGCGGACGGCGGACATCAAAGCGCTCGCGCTCAAGGCCGGCGGCGACGCGGTCGGGATTGCGCCGGTCGAACGCTGGGACGAATACGTCCCCGAAGGGTATCGCCCCTACGACATTCTGCCGGGCGCGAAATCGGTCATCGTCGTCGGCGTGCGCGGGCCGAGCGCGGGGGCCTGGCAGTCGCCCGACCACCGGATCATGGAGGTCAACGGCTACGATTTCGCCAACGACCGCGCCATCCACGTCGTCGCCGACCATATCGAGCGGAAGCTCGGCTACTACGCCATGCAGGGCCCGGCCCTGCCGACCGCCGGCTATCAGCCGCGCATGTCGATGATGCTGGCCGCCGTGCTGGCCGGCTGCGGCACCCGCTCCTTCGCCGCCAACATCATCCTCAATCCGCAATACGGGCTGCTCTATTACTCGGCCTGCCTGACGACCCTGGAACTCGACTACGACGACATGCTCGAACAGGGAGTGTGCCCGGCGCCCATGTGCGTGCAGACCTATCGCCATATCGGCAAGACGCCCTGCATGGCGGCCTGTCCGGCGGACGACGGCGGCTGCCTCGACGGCTCGATCGACGCGGACGGCAACATGGAGCACGTCTATTACGACCGGGAACGCTGCGTCTCGCGCTCGATGAACTTCGGCATTTCGAGCTTCCAGAAGGCGCTCGAACAGATCGCCGAGGAGGAGGACCGGGACAAGCGGCGGATGATGGTCAACTCGGATTTCTTCGCCCGGTCGTGCAGTTCGGTCAGCTTCTACAAGGAAAGCGTGGCCCAGTGCTTCGAATGCATGCGCGTGTGCCCGATCGGGCGCAGGGAACGCAAGCTGAAGTAAGATCATGGCAGACGCGCCGACCGCCGCCGGAACCGACAGCAACATCAAGGAGGACCTGCGCGCCTTCGCCCTGAAGAGCGGCGCGCTGGTCATGGGCGTCGCCGATGCCGGGGCCTTCACCGCCGCGCCCGAGGGCAAGCGACCGGCAGACTATCTGCCCGGCGCGAAATCCGTCGTGGTGATGGGCGGCGCGCAGCCGCGGGCGGCTGACTGGCAAAGCCCGAAATACGAGCATATGGAGGTCAGTTCGACGACCGACCGCATCGCCGCCCTCGGCAATCGGATCGCGACCCATATCGAGCGCACCTACGGCTATTACGCGCTCAACGTCCCCCAGGCGCTGGACAAGGGGCGACAGCCCTTCCTCAGCATGTCGCTGGCCGCGGAACTGGCGGGCTGCGGCTCGGCCAGCCTGGCCGGCCCGGTGCTCCATCCGGACTACGGCTTCATGTATTATTCCGCCGTCATCACCACCCTGCCGCTGGCGCCCGATCCGCAGCCGGAAACCCCGGCCTGCCCGGCGCCGCAATGCGTGGAGATGTACGACGAGATCGGCAAGACGCCGTGCATGGCGGTCTGCCCGATCGAGGAGGACGGCTGCATCGGCGGCACGATCGAGGACGGCCGCATCGCGAGCCGACGGTTCGACGCCGCGCGCTGCACCACCCGGGTGCAGACCTACTGGGTGCCCGGCTTCCAGAAGGCGATGGAAAAGCTGTTCGAGGAAGACGACCGGGACCGCCGGCGGATGATCCTGAACTCGAACCTGATGACCCGCACGCTGTGGTCCATGACCTACGCCAACATCAGCCAGGGCCAGTGTTTCGAATGTATGCGCGTGTGCCCCGTGGGCGCCGACAAGCGCCAGCTGCGATAGGAGCCGGCCATGCCCTTCTTTTTCGTCGATCCCGAGGTCTACCGGACATACCGCGACCGCGTCGTGGAGATGGCCCAGTCGATCCAGGTCAACTATCCGGAGCATATGCCGGCCGAGCAGAGGCAGCCCGGCCTGTCCGACGAGGAGATCGCGGAAAAGCTCGGCCTCGATGCGCGCACGGTCTCGGAAATCCGCTGCGTCGCCGAACGCGAATTCTACGACGTCGACGAGTGGGAAAAGGCGGTCGAGTTCAAGGACCGCCAGTGCCGCGGCTACGCCGAGCGGGGCCTGAGCTTCACGACCAAGAAATATTTCGACGCGAAGAAGGCGGAGAAGGGATAGAGCGCCGAACGAAACCGCTACCCGGCCAGCTTCTCGCCTACCGAATCCAGCCCGGTCTGGTACAGCCCTTCGATCGAGGCGACGACCTCGCCCTCATCCGCACCGGACACGCCGAAGCTGCCGGACCATTTCATGGTCGCGGTGCCGTCCACGTTTGCGCGCACCGCGATCGTCGAGACATAATCGACCAACGGCATCGGGCCGGCGTCGGTCATCGAATAGGTCAGGGTCCGCGCTGCGTCGTCAAGGGCTTCGAGCCGTTCCACGACCACCGCACCGTCGCCGAGCGTGAGCGTCCGCAGCGCCCCGATCCCGTCGCGGTCGGTCCGGCAGACGACGACCGGCGGCAGCCAATCGTCGAGCCGGCCGAATTCGCGCACGATCGCCCAGACATCGTCCGCCGCTGCAGCAAATACCGCCTCTTTCGTAACTGTCGGCATGTTTCCTCTCCTCCCGGGATCGCCTCGCGGTATTGTGGCCCGCCGCGCCGGGTTTGCAAGCGCACCGGAGGGAAGGAGCCCATGATCGACGCCTGGTTCTGGCCGACGCCGAACGGCTGGAAAGTCTCCATCGCCTTGGAGGAGATGGAGATCGACTACCGGATCGTCCCGGTCAACATCTACAAGGGCGAGCAGTTCGAACCGGACTTCCTCGCCATCAGCCCGAACAACCGGATGCCGGCAATCGTCGACCGCGACCCGCCGGACGGCGGCCCGCCGCTGCCGGTGTTCGAATCCGGCGCCATCCTGATCTACCTCGCCGAGAAGACCGGCCGCTTCCTGCCTGCCGACCTGCGCGGGCGCAAGACCGTGCTCGAATGGCTGTCATGGCAGCTCGGCGGCGTCGGCCCGATGTTCGGCCCGGTGTTCCGCCAGGGGCCGGCCATTTCTCGCTCTACGCCCCGGAGCCGATCCCCTACGCCATCGAGCGCTACCGCGCCGAGATGCTCCGGCTCTACGGCGTGCTCGACCGCCGGCTCGAGGGGCGCGAGTTCATCGCCGGCGACTATTCCATCGCCGACATGGCGTGCTGGCCCTGGGTCATCACCTACAAGGGGCAGAAGGTCGATCTGGAGACGTTCCCGAACGTCCGGCGCTGGTACAAGGCGCTGCAGCAGCGGCCCGCCCTGCGCCGCGGCTACGACGCCGGCAAGGACCTCGGCAAGCTGATGCTGGAGTGGGACGAGGAAACCAGGAAGAACCTCCTGCCCGGCTACAGGCCGGAGGGAACGGCCGCCTAGCGCCTGCCGGGTATCGCGCGGAGAAACAGATGATCGAGATCAACGGCGCCGCCCACATCATCCTGACGGTGAGCCAGTGGGACAAGGCGCGGGAATTCTATTCCCAACTTCTGCCCTTCCTCGGGCTGAAGAAGGTCTATGACGGCAACAACTTCCTCTACCATGTCGGCGGCCGCACCGCGCTCGGCATCCAGCGCTGCTCGGAAGACTATGCCGGCGAGCGCTTCGCGGCGAACCGGGTCGGCCTGCACCATTTCTGCTTCCGCGCGCGCAGCCGCGCGGATGTCGACGCGGCGGCCGACAAGGTGCGCAGCATCGGCGGTTTCATCGACCGCGGCCCGCTGGAGGGCGATTTTGCGCCGGGCTACTACTATTTCGTCTTCGAGGACCCGGACGGCATCCGGCTGGAGATCAATTACATACCGGGCAAAGGCCTGCTGGTCGGCGACACGCCGCTGAGCCCGAGCGACGACCCGGATTGGGACCAGAACCCCTGACGGCCTCAGGCGCGGGTCACGCCGCAGCGTAGATCGAATCCCGGTACGAGGCGTCGCCGAGGCCGCCCTCGGGAAAGATCCCACGCTCGGCGACCCAGTTCCGCGAGCGTTCAAAAATGTCCTCGGTGTAGGGCTCGAAGACCAGCCGTTCGCCGGGGCCGAAGCGGCGCACGTCCATGGCGTCGTGGAACCGTTCCGGAAATTCCCGCCGGTAGTGGCCGCGGTACAGTTCGAGCCTGAGGTCGATCTCGACCTGGGCGCGGCGCAGGGCTTCGAAATATTTTTCGACGTCGCCGGGATCCGGATCGCCGGTGATCATCGACGCCATCATGAAGCTGGTATCGACGATCTTGCGGAAGCCGAGCTGCTCGGCGAAGTAGAACGGCCCGCTGAACAGGCTGGCCGCCGGAACCGCGCCGTCGACCAGCAATTCGAGCCGGCGGAACAGGAGCCCGTCGGCGAAGGAAAGCCGGATGTCCTCGGGCGCCATGAATTCTTCGAGCGTCTGGATGGTCGAATAGTGGCTGCCCGACTGGTAGCCGACCGATATCGGCACACCGGCCAGGTCTTCGGGCCGGCGGATGGCGGAGTCTGCCGGGACGAAAATCCCGCAGGGCGAGACCGAATAGCAGCCGGGGTAGAGCTTGCCGTGGCCCGACGCCGCGGCGGCGTTGACCGTCCAGTGGCAGGCGGCGCTGACATCGCAGGTCCGCCCCTCCTCGAAGGTCTGGTAGGCGCCGACCCTGTCGCCGAGGTCGTGGTAGCTGGCGTCGCGCGAGCCGAGCTGCTCGCGAAACGTGTAGTCGAGCCCGACGTCGGAGAAAAACCCCTTCTCCTCCGCCACCCATTCATGCAGCCGCATATGCGGCGAAACGACGAATCGCGCCATATCCTCGCTCCCGTTCGGTCCTGCGCGGATGATGGCACGGATTGCCGGTCGCGGCCATAGCCGCCGCGGGCCGCAGGCCTGCCGGTTGTGGGGCCGGCTACGCAGCCAGCGCCGTGTCGAGCGCCGCGCTCAGCCGCTCGACGATGGCTTCGACATGGCCGGCGTCGATGGTGTAGGGCGGCGCGAGCAGGACGTGGGCGCCCGACAGGCCGTCGATCGTGCCGCCCATCGGATAGACCATCAGCCCTTCGTCCAGCGCCGCCGCCTTGATTTTCGCCGGCAGCTTGCGTTCCGGCTCGAACGGCTCCTTGGTGCCGCGGTCCCGGACGATCTCGATGCCGATCAGCAGGCCGCGGCCGCGGATGTCGCCGACATGGGGATGCTGGCCGAGCTTCAGGCGCAGGCTCGCCTGCAACTCGTCGCCGCGCTCGCACACGTTGGCGAGCAAGCCGTCCTCCTCGATGGCGTCGATCACGGCGTTGCCGGCGGCGCAGGCGACCGGGTGGCCCATATAGGTGTGGCTGTGCTGGAAGAAGCCGGAGCCGTCGACGAAGGCGCGGAAGACATGGTCGGCGACCATCACCGCGCCGATCGGCTGATAGCCGGCGCCCAGCCCCTTGGCCAGCGTCAGCAGGTCGGGCACGACATCGTCCTGCTCGCAGGAGAACATGGTGCCGGTCCGGCCCATGCCGCACATCACCTCGTCGAGGATGAGCAGGATGCCGTAGCGGTCGCAGATTTCGCGGATGCGCTTGAAATAGCCCGGCGTCGGCGGCACGGCACCCGCCGTCGCGCCCATCACGGTCTCGGCGATGAAGGCGGCGACGGTATCCGGCCCGAGTTCGAGGATCTTGTTCTCGAGTTCGTCGGCGACCCTTAGCCCGTAGATTTCGGGCGTCTCTTCAAGCCGGCGCCCGCGATATTCGTAGCAGGGCTCGATGCGGTGGGTTTCGATCAGCAGCGGTTCGAACTGGGCGCGGCGCCAGCGGTTGCCGCCGGCGGCGAGCGCGCCCAGCGTATTGCCGTGGAAGCTCTGGCGCCTCGTGATAAACTTGGAGCGCCCGGTCTCGCCGCGTTCGACGAAATACTGGCGCGCCATCTTCAGTGCGGTCTCGATAGCTTCCGAGCCGCCGCTGACGAAGAACACCCGGTCGAGGTCGCCGGGCGCGCGGTCGGCCAGCTTTTCCGCCAGCCGTTCGACGGGACAGTTGGTGAAATAGCCGGTGTGGGCGAAGGGAATCCGCTCCAGCTGTTCGGTAATCGCCCGCTTCACCCGGCTGTCCGAGTGCCCCAGGCAGGACACCGCCGCCCCGCCGCAGCCGTCGAGATATTCCCGGCCGTCGGTATCGTAGATGTAGACGCCTTCGCCGTGGGACACCGTCGGCATGGTGCCCGAGAGCGAGCGGTGGAAGACGTGGGTCACCGGTCGGGGGGTCAACGGTCGGGGGGTCATGAGGCCGGGGTCCGTCGCGCGGGATTGTCGGCTGCCCTCGAAAGAGCGACCGGGCAGGTTGCCGGATGTGTTCGCCATGCCGTCCATGTTCAATCCCCGGAGCGCCCCGGTCGCAAACAAGTGATCGGATTATACGCCGCTTCCGAACGAATACAACATATTGCGATTTCCAAAGATCGATTTCAAAATATGGTATCCGATCGGCCGGCATCCTGCCCGAGGGAGATATTCAATGATCAAGAAGCTGGTGACGGGCGGGGCGGCGGCGGCCGCGATTTTCGGCGCAACGGCGCTTCCGGCCCTGGCCGATACGCTCGACGACATCGTTGCGCGCGGCAAGGTCGTTGTCGGCGTCAAGGCCGATTTTCCGCCGTGGGGCATGCGCGACGCCGCCGGACGGCTGGTCGGCATGGAACACGACATGGCCGCGGATTTCGCCGGGCGCCTGAGCGCGGCAGCGGGCAAGCCCGTCGCCATCGAGAAGGTCGTCGTGGTCGCGTCGAACCGGATGCAGTTCCTCGTGCAGGGCAAGACGGACATGTTCATTGCAACGATGTCCAACAAGCCGGAGCGGCGCAAGATCGTCGGGATCGTCCAGCCCGGCTACTATTCGTCGGGCGTCGCCGTTCTCGCGCACAGGCGCTCCGGCATCGACGGCTGGGCTTCGCTGAAGGGCAGGAAGATCTGCGGCATTCAGGGGGCCTGGTACAACAGGGATCACGGCCTCCGGAACGGCGCCGAAGTGATCGCCTTCAAATGGGTCGCCGAAGTCGAGAAAGCCCTGCTGGACGGGCGGTGCGCCGGCTGGCTCTACAGCGACAGCGCTTTCGTCGCGCGCAAGGTGAATGCGCCGAAGACGTGGGCCGGTTTCGACATCGCCACGCCGATCGTCGACAATGTTCCTTGGGGCGCCGCGGTGCGGAAGGAAGACCTCGACGGCCGCCTCGGCAGGATGCTCTCGGCGGCGATCGTCGACTGGCACAAGTCCGGCTTCCTGATCGCGCTGGAAAAGAAATGGGGCATCCCCGCGACCCGGTGGCTTGCAGATATGCGCAGGAAATGCCTGGCCGGCGACAAGGTCTGCGACGGCAAATACGATCCGGGAGAATAGAAACCTGCCGGCGTCCCGGCGCCGCCGGGGTGCGGGCGGGCGCCGTCCCGCGCGTTCGGCCCTTCCCCGGGATTTCTGTGTTACGGTCCCGGTCGGCGCAGGCCGCTTTCCGCCGCAGAAAGGGCAGCACATGGACCGGGACGCGTTGCTGTATCACGAGGCCGGGCGGCCGGGAAAACTGGCGATCCGCCCGACCAAGCCGCTGGCCAACCAGCGCGACCTGGCGCTCGCCTATTCGCCGGGCGTCGCCGAGGCCAGCAGCGCGATCGCCGAACGGCCGGAGGACGCGGCGCGCTACACGGCGCGGGCGAATCTGGTGGCCGTCGTGACCAACGGCTCGGCCGTGCTCGGCCTCGGCAATATCGGGGCGCTGGCGGCGAAGCCGGTCATGGAAGGCAAGGCCGTCCTGTTCAAGAAATTCGCCGATATCGACGTGTTCGACATCGAGATCGACGAGAGCGACCCGGACGCATTGGCCGATACGATCCGGCGGCTCGAGCCGGCCTTCGGCGCGATCAACCTGGAAGACATCAAGGCGCCGGACTGCTTCACGGTCGAGAACCGGCTGAAGGCGGAGATGAACATCCCCGTCTTTCACGACGATCAGCACGGCACCGCCATCGTGGTCGGCGCCGCGGTCGTCAACGGCATGCACCTGCTGGGCAAAAACCTGGGCCGGGTGAAGCTGGTCTCGACCGGCGGCGGCGCGGCCGGCATCGCCTGCCTGAACCTGCTGCTGGACCTCGGCCTGAAGCGAGAGAATGTCTGGCTGGTCGATGTCGACGGGCTGGTCCACGCGGAACGCGACGCGGAGCCCCACAAGGCGGCCTTCGCCCAAGACACCGATGCCCGCACGCTGGACGATGTCATCGACGGCGCGGACATCTTTCTCGGCCTGTCGGGGCCGAAGGTGCTGAGCGCCGACCAGGTCCGCCGCATGGGCCCGGAACCTATGGTCATGGCGCTGGCCAATCCGGTCCCTGAAATCATGCCCGAGGAGGTCGACGCCGTGCGCCCGGACGCCGTCGTCTGCACCGGGCGGACCGACTACCCGAACCAGGTCAACAACGTCCTGTGCTTCCCGTTCATCTTCCGCGGCGCGCTCGATGTCGGTGCGACCGCCATCAACCGGGAGATGGAGCTCGCCTGCGTCTCGGCGCTGGCGGAGCTGGCGCGTGCGGGCATCACCGACGAGGTGGCCCGCGCCTATGGCGACCAGCGGCTGCAGTTCGGCCGCGATTACCTGCTGCCCCGGCCGTTCGACCCGCGGCTGCTCGGCGCGATCGCGCCGGCCGTCGCCGGGGCGGCCATGGAGAGCGGTGTGGCGGCGCGACCGCTGTCCGATCTCGACGCTTACTGCGCCCGGCTCTCCAGCTTCGTCTACCGCACCGGCTTCCTGATGCGGCCGATCTTCGACAGCGCCCGGGCGGCGCCGCGCAAGGTGATCTTCGCCGAGGGCGAGGACCGGCGGGTGCTGCGGGCGATCCAGAACGTCCTCGACGAGGGTATCGCGGCCCCCATTGCCACCGGGCGGCCGGGCCGGATCGCCGCGCTGTGCGCCGAAATGGGCCTGCGCATCGCGCCCGGCCGGGACTTCGAGGTGTTCGACCACGAGGACGAAGACCTGGTCGAGCGCTACGGCGCGAAACTCCACAGCCTGCGCGCCCGCGACGGCATCGCCCCGGAGGCCGCCCGCAAGCTGTTCCGGACCAGCGATACGCTGGCCGCGGCGATGCATGTCCGCGAGGGCGGCGCGGCCTGTCTGATCTGCGGCACCACCGGCCACTATTCCATCCACCTTGAGCGGGTCGACCAGATATTGGGAACCGAAGCGGAAACCGTCTCGGCCCTGGTGCCGCTGATTATGGATACCGGCACCGTCTTCATCGCCGACGGCTATGTGAACTACGAGCCGGGTGCGGAGGAAATCGCCGGGATCTGCCGCGCGGCGGCGGCGCAGGTGCGCGCCTTCGGGCTGACGCCGCGGGTCGCGCTGATCAGCCATGCCAACTTCGGCGCCCATTCCAGCCCGAGCGCCGCCCGGATGCGGCGCGCCACCGAAATCCTCACGGAGACCGGGGCGGATTTCGAGTTCGAGGGCGAGATGCAACTCAACCTGGCCTTCGACAAGGCGGCGCGCGACCGGTTCCTGCCCTGCGCGCGGCTCACCGACCGGGCCAACATCCTGGTCTTTCCGGGCATGGATGCGGCCAATGCGGCGATCCATGCGCTCTCCGCCCTGGGCAACGCCCAGCCGATCGGCCCGATCCTGCTCGGCTATGGCGGCGCAGCCCATATCGTGACGCCGAACGCCACTGTGCGCGGGCTGCTCAACGTCGCGGCGATCGCGAGCGCCGGAAAGGTCTGAAAGGCTAGGCGTTTCCCGGCGCGGCGCGCTATAAGGCGCCGCCGTCGCTAGCAGGAAAAGCCGTCCCAATGACCGTCCATCCGCGGCTCGCCCGCCAAAACGCCAAGTTCGAACCGTCGATCCGCACCGTCGCCGGCCGCTACCATGTCGCCTACGGCTTCAGCCCGTCCAACTGCACGCTGGTCGAGGGCGACGACGGCTGCGTGCTGGTCGATACGCTGCCGACGGTGGAGTTCGCCGAGCCGGTCGCCGAAGGGTTCCGCCGGATCACGGACAAGCCGATCCGGGCCGTGATCTACACCCATGTCCATCCGGACCATATCAGCGGCGTCAGGGCCTTCGTCTCCGACGAGGAGGTCCGCTCCGGCGCCGTCGAGATCGTCGCGCTCGACGAGCTGACCGACCATCTGGCGCGGGACAGCGGCCTGCTCGCCCCGGTGCTGGCGCGCCGGGCCATGTACACCTTCGGCTTCCAGCTGCCGCGCGACGAGAGCGGCAATATCGGCTCCGGCCTCGGACCGCCCAACATTCCGGGCCGGCGCAGCTTCATCGCACCGACCCGCACCTTCGCCGGGCAGGAGGACATCGAGGTCGCCGGCATCCGGCTCACGCTCATCCACCTGCCGAGCGAAACCGACGACCAGGTCGTCGTCTGGAGCGGGGACGACCGCGTTCTCCTGTCGGCCGACGTCATCCAGGGCGAGACCTTCCCGAACATCTATGCCCTGCGCGGCACCGGCTTCCGCAACCCGATGGTCTGGGTGCGCGCGATCGACCGGCTGCGCCGGCTCCGCCCGGAGACGCTGATCCCGCATCACGGCCGGCCGGTATCCGGTGCGGACGCGGTCTCCGGCGTCCTCACGGCCTACCGCGACGCCATCCAGCATCTGCACGACCAGACGGTGCGCTGGATCAACAAGGGCGCAACGCCGGACGAGCTGGCCGAACGGGTGACAATGCCGCCACATCTGGCGGAGCATGAGTGGCTCGGCGAGTTCTACGGCAGCTACAAGCATTCGGCGCCGGCGATCTATGCCGGCTATGTCGGCTGGTTCGACGGCGACCCCGCGAAGCTCGATCCGCCGCCGCGGCAGGACCGGGCGGCGCGCTACGTCGCCCTGATGGGCGGCCGGGACGCCCTGCTTCGCGAGGCGGGAGCCGCGCTGGAAAACGGCGACGACCAATGGTGCGCCGAACTGACCGGCTGGCTGGTCGCGGCCGACACCGGCGATACGGAGGCCCGCAACCTGCGCGCCGACGCCCTGCGCCGCTGGGGCCTGGCGCAGGCGAATACCAACTGGCGCAACTGGGCGCTGACCGCTGCGCTCGAACTCGAAGGAAAGCTCAAGCCGCCGCGCGGCCTGCCCTTCGGCCACCCGGATACCGTGCGCACCTTCCCGATGGCCCGGATGCTCGAAACGATGACCGTCCGCCTGCGGGCGGAAGCGGCGCTGGACACGCATATGACGGTCGTCTTCGAGACGACGGACACGGATGAAGCCTGCGCGCTGCAGGTCCGCCGCGGCATATGCCAGTTTCACCCCGATCCGCCGGAGAACGCCGATACCCGCCTGCGCTTCAGCAGAGCCTTCCTGGAATCGACCGTCACCGGCGGCGCGGACTTTCCCGCCGGCATCGCGGCCGGCGAGGTTGCCGCCGCCGGGGATACGAACGGAATCGAGGCCTTCTTCGCCCTGTTCGAAACGCCGTCGCTCGAAATCCCGATCGTCGCGCGGTAGCGGGGCGGGTCTCGCGCCCGCGCCGGCCGCTTCCGGCCGGCCCGACGGCGTTCCCTACGCCAGACCCATTTCGGCGAGGATCGGCGGCTTGACGTGGTCCCAGGGGCGCGCTGCCTCGAAACAGGCCGAAGCCCGGAGCACCGTGGGATCGTCGAGATGCCGGCCGATGATCTGCAGGCCGACCGGCAATCCGCCCTCGGTGAAGCCCGCCGGGATCGACGCCGCCGGCTGCCCGGTCATGTTGATCGGGAAGGTGAAGGCCAGCCACTTGAACGGCTCGACGATCCGGTTGTCGATCTTCTCCGGCCCCTGCATGTGCACCGGAAAGGCCGGCACGGCGAGGGTCGGGGTCAGCAGGATGTCGTAATTCTCCATGAAGGCGGCCATCCTGTTGGTCACCGCCTTGCGGCCCATCACGGCGTCAGTGAAATCCTCGGCAGTCCACGGCCGGGTGATGAAGTCCACCAGATGCGGCGTCATTTCGTGGCCGTGTTCCTCGACCATCTTGCGCAGGCCGCGCAGGTCGGATTCGAGGGCGACCAGGCCCCAGAACGACAGATAGGGATCCTCGAAGCCCGGATGGGCGATCTCGACGGTGCAGCCGAGGTCGCTTTCGAACGCCTGCGCTGCGGCATCGATGAGCGCGCGTACTTCCGGATCGACGGCGGCATAGCCCCAGTCCGGACTGTAGGCGACCCGCAGGCCGGAAAGGTCGCCCTCGCAGGCCTCCAGCCAGTCGAACTCCGGCCCCGGCAGGGTATGGCGGTCGCGGGCGTCCGGGCCGGAGCCGATCACGGTCATCATCAGGGCGGCGTCGCGCACCGTGCGCGCAACCGGGCCGATATGCTCGATCGATTCCCAGGAGGAGACGCCGGGATAGCGCTCGTCCTTGGTGCCGGGCCATAGCGGCACCCGGCCCATCGACGCCTTGAGGCCGTAGGTCCCGGTCAGGCAGGAGGGGATGCGGATCGAGCCGCCGCCGTCCGACGCGATGGCGTAGGGCGTCATGCCCGTGATCGTCGAGACCACCGAGCCGGCCGACGAGCCGCCGGGCGTGAGATCGGTGTTCCACGGGTTGCGCGTCGTCTCGAACACCGGGTTGTGGCCGACCCCGGAATAGCCGAATTCCGGCACGTTGGTCTTGCCGAGAATGAGCGAGCCGGCGTCCTTCAACCGCTCGACGACGACATCGTCGACGTCCGACACATAGTCCTTGTAGGCCATGGAGCCGGACACGGTCGGATAGTCCTTCATGACGACGAGGTCCTTGATCCCGACCGGCACGCCGGCCAGCGGGCCGGCGTCCTCGCCGCGTGCGATCTTGTCCTCGACCGCCCTGGCCTGGTCGCGCATCAGGTCCGGCGTCGGCGTGCAATAGGCGTGCAGCACCGGATCGAGGGCCTCCATCCGCGCGATCGAGGCTTCCGCGACTTCGGTCGGGGAAATCGCCTTGTCGCGGACGTTCTGCGCGATCTCAAGCGCCGTCATACGGCAGATGTCGTTGCCGCTGGTCATTGCTGGCTCCTGGTTGCCTGTGTGCGGTTACGGCCCCGGACAGAGACCGGAAGGCGGAAGGGACTACACCGCTTCCGCCTCCGCGCCGGTACTCTCTTCGCCGAGGTCCGCACCCATGGCGGCCGGCGCCGCCTTGGCGAGGATCACATAGACGACGAAGGACGAGACCAGGCCGGTGATGCCGAACAGGAAGGTCGGATAGCGCTCGTTCACGATGTAGCCGAGCACCACGCCGACGATGATGGCGATCACCGCGGCCCAGTTGACCGGTGCGGTGCGTTCGACCCCGAAGCCCTTCTCGCCCCGGATCACATAATAGTCGGCGATGATGGCGCCGCCGATCGGCGGGACCAGCAGGCCGATGGTGAGCAGCCAGACGACAATGTCGCTGATGAAGCCGGTCGCCGCCGCGATCAGCCCGATGATCGAGCCGAAAATGGCCGCCTTGCGCCAGTTGAAGCCCGGTATCGAGTTGGTGAAGCCCATCGCCGCGTTGTAGAGGCAGGCATCGCAGGTCGACCAGTTGCTCAGAATCGCGAGCACGACCAACGGGATCAGCACGGCCAGGGATTTCTGGTCGAAGAAATAGACCGTGCCGGGATCCGTAATCGTCGCCGAGATCAGCGCGCCGATGACCATGAACGGGGCGTTCGAAAACATGAAGGCGACGGCCGTGACGCCGACGGCCTGGTTGCCGGTCCGCGAATAGCGCACGATGTCGCCGGTCATGGTGCCGGAGACCGCGAAGGTCGCCCAAGCCATGCCGACGCCGGTCCAGAAAGCGAGCTTGCCGCTGCCCTCGCCTTCGAACAGCGAACCGCCCGCCGGGATCACCCGCGTGATGAGGTAGTAGGCCGCAAAGATGACCATCGCCGGGATCGCGACCTTGCGGACCAGCGCCATCTGGCGGATGCCGAAGATCACCGGAATGGCGTAGACGATGCCGGCGATCAGCGCGATGATGCCGACCACCACCGCGCCTTCCAGACCGAAGGCGACCCGGAGGATGTCGGCGGTCAGCCATGCCTGGAACGCATACCAGCCGGTTACCAGCAGAGCCAGAATGATGATCGGAGCGACCGCGCCCGACCCGCCGAACACATAGCGGACGGCCAGCGGGAAGTTGATGCCCCACTTGCCGCTCGGATAACCGATCAGCGCCGAATAGACGAAAAGGATGAAGTTGCCGAGCAGGATGGCGAGGATGGCATCGACGGTTCCCAGCCCCTGCTGGATCTGGCCGCCGATAACGGCGCAGATGAAAGCGATGCCGAATCCGGACCAGACCCAGGCGGGTTCGGCAAACCCCAGCCTGTTGCCCAGGGGGACCGGTTTGGAATGAAATTCCTCGTGAACGTCGTCTTGCGAACCGAAGAATCCTGAACTCTGACTGCCCGAATCCTGCGCCATTTTCCCATCCCCTTTGTACCCGCACTAAAAAGTGCCACTACACTTAGTGCTAATGCACGTTATCATCGATCAGACTCCTGCGCAACGCAGCGCGGGGGTGCGTGACGGCGATGGAAGCGCCCGCCTTCGGGCAAACCGTTGCAGGTCGGGCGATTGGGGGAACGGGGCGTCCTGTGGAAAACCGCGATGCCCGGCGGGGCCGTGGCAGGACAACGGCGGGGCGCCGGCGGGCATCGGCCCGCGCAGGCCGGACACGCAATAAACCGCGCGCAGCGGTGCGCTTTCGTATAGGCTGCGACAGCCGATCTCCAGACCGGGAGGTTCCGATGGACGGCGCGATCCTTTCCCATGACGACCTGCGCGATGCGCCCGATCTCGACAGCCTGACCGCGCGCGCCGCCGAGCGCGGCCTGACGCCCGGCTGGATCGACCGCGACGTGCCGATCCTCTATCGCGAGCCGCATACCGCTTTCCTGCCGGCGCACTGGCGATACGAGGAGGCGAAAGCGGCGATGGACGGCGCGGCGCGGCTGATCGGCACCGATCTGGCCGAGCGGCGCAATCTGATCATGCGCAACCCGGCCCCCGGCAACGACATCGCGACCGCGCGCACCCTGATCTGCGCCTACCAGACCATCCTGCCCGGCGAGGAGGCCGCGAGCCACCGGCACGCGCCCCACGCGCTCCGCGTGATCCTGGACAGCGACGGCGCGTGGTCCATCGTCGACGGCGAGAAACATCCGATGCTGACCGGCGATATCGTGCTGACGCCGGGCGGCTCCTGGCACGGCCACGGCCACGACGGGACCGGGCAGGCCTACTGGTTTGACGGGCTGGACGTGCCGCTGGTTCACCTGCTCGAGCCGATGTATGTCGAGGGCCATCCCGACGGCATGGAACCGGTGAAGCGGGTCGTCACCGACTCGCCTTACCGCTTCCCCATGGAGCGCACGCTGCGGGAGCTGGACGCGGCGGCGCCCGACCCGGACGGGCATTTCGGCCGGCGCATCCGCTACGAGGCGCCGCAAATGCCGACCCTGGCGATCGCCATGCACCGCATGGACGGCGGTTTCCGCGGCCGGCCCTACCGCTGCAC
Source organism: Rhodospirillaceae bacterium (assembly GCA_009840595.1). GTDB lineage: Bacteria > Pseudomonadota > Alphaproteobacteria > Bin65 > Bin65 > Bin65. Next base: position 95,594 of record VXNK01000165.1, read on the forward strand.
GGCGAACAGCGTGTTCGTCGTCATGCAGGGCAGCGGCCGGTCGGTCATCGACGGCACGGCGATCGACTGGACCTACGGCGATACCTTCGTCTCACCGTCATGGAAGACGGCCGTACACAATGCGGCCGAGGATGCCGTGCTGTTCCAGATGTCGGACGAGGAACTGATGCGCTGGGCGCGCTACTGGCGTTTCGAGGCGGTGGACTGAGCCCGGTCTAATCGGCGCCGCCGGGTCGGCCCCGGCGCAGCCGGCCGAACACGCGCCCGTCGACCGCGGCGAGGCCGAGCAGGATCAGCGCCATGCCGCCCAGGGTCGCCGGCGTCAGCGCCTCGCCGAGGAACAGCGCGCCGGTACCGGCGGCGCCGACCGGCACGAGCAGGGTGACCAGCAGCAGGTTGGTCGGCCCGGCCCGCGCGAGCAGCCGGAAATAGAGAATGTAGCCGAAGGACGTGCCGAACACCGCCAGCGCGAGCAGGGCGGCCCACACGCCGGCGCTTATGGAAAAATTCCAGAAGCGGTCGGTGACGGCGGCGACCGGCAGGACGATCAGGCTGGCGCAGGTCAGCTGGCCGGCGGCCAGGACCAGCGGCGGGACCTGCCGGAACCGGCGGCCGTAGATCGCCGCCACGGTGTAGGACAGTGCGGCGCCCAGGGTCAGAAGCTGGCCCGTGAAGCCCAGCGTGAAACCGCCGAGCGCCTGCGGCCCGACCAGAACGACTAGCCCGGCGAGCCCGATCGACACGCCCGCAACCCGCCCGGCCGTCATGTGCTCGCCGCCCATCAGGTGGGACAGCACAACGCTGATCATCGGCGTGGTGCCGATCAGGATCGCCGTCATGCCGGTGTCGATCCATTGCTGGCCGGCGATAATCAGCGAAAAGGGCACGACGTTGTTGAGCATCGCCAAGGCGAAAAACCCCGCCCACAGGCCCGGCTCCCGCGGCAGGCGTTGCCCGATCGCCGCCAGGAAGATCAGCAGCGCGATCGCCGCGAAACCGACCCGTGCCAGCACGACGGAAAAGACCGGCAGCTCGGACAGGCCGATTTTCTGGAACAGGTAGGACAGGCTCCACAGGCCGGACAGGCCGAGCAGCAGGCCCCAGTCGCCGGCATTCATGCGGTGCGCGCTACGCGGCGGCGGGGCATCCGGGCTTGTCGCCCCGGCAGGGTCGGTCATGTCGGCTCCTTGCAAACGGGTGCCGTTTAGCCGCGCCGGCCGGCCTGCGCCATCCGGAAACTGCGCAAGCCGGCCATGTCCGGCGCGCCCTGCCGTCGCCGCACCGGGCGCAAACGCCGTTGCCCCGCGCCCGGCTTTTCGCTTTGCTCGGCACGGCCCGTCGAATATCGTCCGGCGGATACCGCCCCGCCGATGGGCGTTCGGCAATATCGAGAGGTTCGGCCCCTTGCCCGTCACCCTGCGCCAGCTCCGCTACTTCCAGGCGCTTGTCGAGCACGGCTCCTTCAGCCGGGCGGCCGAGAGCGTGTTCGTCTCGCAGCCGGCGCTTTCGCTGCAGATCCGCGAACTCGAGGCTGCGCTGGGCGGGCCGCTCGTCGAACGCGAGAGCCGCGGCGTGCTTTTGACCCGGCTCGGCAAGGAGGTGCACGAGCAGACGCTGCGGGTTCTGGACGAGACCCTGCTGCTCGAAACGATGGGAAAGCAGTATGAAGAGGGGTCGATCCGGGTCTCGGTCGGAGTCGTCTCCTCGCTCGCCCCCTATCTCCTGCCGGGCCTGCTGAAGCGCCTGAATGCCGGATCGCCCCGGCTCGAGCCCGATGTCATCGAGGCGTCCGGCCAGGATCTGGTCGCCGGTCTTCTCGCCGGGCGGCTGGACGCGGCGATCGTCTCGCTGCCGTTGGGCATGATGGAGCTTCCCGAGCAGGAGCTGTTCGAGGACCGCTTCCTGATCGCGGGCCGTGCCGACCGGCTCGATGCCCTGCGCTCGCAGGGATACGAGCCGGTCCCCGAAGACATGTCGCGCACCGATATCGGCCCGCTGCTGACGCTCGCCGACGGACATTGCATGGCCGACCAGGTCCTCGGCGCCTGTTCGATGTGGCGCCTGCAGGAAGTCCGCCGGGGTGCCGAATCCCTCGCGACGCTCGCGCGCCTCGTGGCGGCTGACGCCGGCCTCACCCTTCTTCCGGAAACCGCGGTCCTGTGCGAAGGCGCGGCGACGCCGGGCCTGAGCTTCCTCCGCTTTGCGGAGCCGGAACCGTCCCGGCGGATCGGCCTCGCTCACCGCATCGCAGCCGACGGCCAGCGCTGGATCGATATGCTCGCCGAAGCCGCGAAGGAAGCGGGCGAGGAACTTACCCGGAAAGCCCGGGCGGAGATTAGCTGAAACGACGGCGCCGGCCGGCTGCGCCCCCGCCGCGCGCGGCCGGGCGCCGGCGCCGCGCGGAACGGGGGAACAATGCCATGGCCGAAGATGCGACGGGAGGGAACGCGCGCGTCCGCTACGAACCCGATGAAACCCCGCCGGTTTCGCTGTCGCTCGGCCTCGGCGCCCAACTCGCCATGCTCACCCTTGCCGGCGTCGTGTTGACGCCGGTGATCGTGATCCGGGCGGCCGGCGGCGCGGCGGAATTCCTGTCCTGGGCCGTCTTCGCCGCCGTCATCGTCAGCGGCGTGACGACCGTATTGCAGGCGGTGCGGCTGGGCCGCATCGGCGCCGGCTATGTCCTGCTGATGGGGACCTCGGGCGCCTTCATTTCGGTCTGTATCACCGCGATCGCCCAGGGCGGGCCCGCCATGCTCGCGACCCTGGTCGTGATCTCGTCCCTGTTCCAGTTCGCGCTCGCGTCGCGCCTGTCCCTGTTCCGGCGCATCTTCACGCCGACCGTCGCCGGAACCGTGATCATGCTGATTCCGGTCACGGTCATGCCGATCATCTTCAAGATGCTGGGCGACGTGCCGGAGGGCGCGCCGGCCGCCGCCGCGCCGTTGTGCGCCCTCGCCGCCGTCGCCGTCATCGTCGGGATCGCCCTGAAGGCGAGAGGCCCGCTGCGGCTGTGGGCGCCGGTGATCGGGATCGCGGTCGCCTGCGGCGTCGCCGGCACTTTCGGCATCTACGATACGGCGCGGGTCGCCGACGCGGCCTGGATCGGGCTTCCCGCCGGCGCCTGGCCGGGCTTCGATCTCGGTTTCGGCCCGGTTTTCTGGTCGCTGCTGCCGGCCTTCGTCTTCGTCACCCTGGTCGGCGCGCTCGAGACGATCGGCGATTCCGTCGGCATCCAGCATGTCTCGTGGCGCAAGCCCCGGGCGGCGGATTTCCGTGCCGTACAGGGCGCGGTGACGGCCGACGGCGTCGGCAACCTGCTGTCCGGCCTGGCCGGCACGGTCCCCAACACGACCTATTCGACCAGCATTGCGGTCACCGAACTGACGGGGGTCGGCGCCCGTTCCGTCGGCATGGCGGCTGGCGCGATCTTCATCGTCCTCGCCTTCTCTCCCAAGGCGCTCGCCGTCGTCCTGGCGATCCCGAACCCCGTCGCCGCGGCCTATGTCACCGTTCTTCTGGCCATGCTGTTCGTCCTGGGCATGAAGATCGTCGTCCAGGACGGCCTCGACTACCGCAAGGGGCTGATCGCGGGGGTGTCCTTCTGGGCCGGCGTCGGCTTCCAGAATGGCGTGATCTTCCCGGAAATTTTCGCGGAGTTCGCCGGCGGCATCCTGCAGAACGGCATGACGGCGGGCGGCCTGGTCGCCCTTCTCCTCACCCTGTTCGTGGAGGCCGCCAAGCCGCGGCCGAAGCGGATCGAACTGCCGTTCGCCGCAGCCGGCCTGCCCAAGTTGCGCGAATTCCTCGCCGATTTCGCCGCGCGCAGCGGCTGGGACGACAGGATGGTCGACCGGCTCGACACGGCCGGGGAGGAAACGGTACTCACGCTGCTGGAACGCGAGGAAGGACGGGCAAATGAAACGCCGCGGCGCCTGTTCCTCGTTGCCCACAAGGAGGAAGGAGAGGCCGTTCTCGAATTCCTCGCCGGGACGGGCGACGAAAACCTGCAGGACCGGATCGCGCTGCTCGGCGAGCAGGCTGCCGGGCCGCCGCCGGAACAGGAGTTCTCGCTACGCCTCCTGCGCCACGTCGCGTCGTCGGTCCATCACCAGCAATATCACGATACCGACATCCTGACCGTACGGGTCAGGGCGCCGGGGTGAGGGGCGAGCCGGCGAATCGCGTGACCTCATGTCGATGCCAAGGTTGGGAATGATCGGCCGATTATGTTCGGAGGCAGGACCGAAATATGAAGATCGCAAATGTAACCCTGAACGGCATGAATAAGTATGGGTCGAGGCTCTCCTGTTGGCTGTCGGATAGATGTCGGGACCGGCGCAGGCGTCCGGACATCGTCACGCTCCAGAAAATCGGTTCGAAAAAGCGATTCCCGAAAGAAACTTTCTGCGACATCGGCTACGAGTGCTGGCTTCGCGACCACGAAAAACATTACCGCGGTGTCGCCGTATTGGCTCACCGCGACTTCTTGAGCCGTCCTGGCCTGCCGCCGCCGGAGGAACTGCACTGCAAGTTGCCGGGTGCCGCCCAAAATGAAGCGCGGTTTCTCACCGTTCGCATCGGCAACGTCTTGATCTCTTCGATCTATGCCCCGGTTTGCAAACCTACAATCGCGCCGACGGTCGATTGGCTGGACTGTCTGCGGGACCATGTCGAAAAAGAAGGCTATGCCAAGCGCGCCAGTCTCCTGTGCGGCGACTTCAACGTGCCGAAAATCGACGACAAATCGAACGGAAAGCTAAAGCGTGCGCTGAAAGAGTTGAAGGGCCTCGGGTTTTGCGATCTCTACCGCAAAGCGCATCCTTGTGTAACCGGCAATCCAGGTTGCACTTGGGGATACCGCGAGGGAGATGGAACGAAAGGCGCCAGCCGGCTCCACCTAATCCTTGCGAGCGAGAGCTTGGCTCGGCGTTGCCGGAAAATATGGTTGGATGGCAGCCCGAATCTGTGGCCCCGTCCGGACGCCCCGCCCCTCGTCGCGGAATTGGACGTCGAAGTGTGAACGCTGCGGCTCGGTAGACCGGCCGCGGGGCGGTCGGCGCCGGTCAATCCACGATGTGGTAGACCGGCGCCTTTTCCATCTCCCACGAGTCGCTCTCGCGGTCGTAGCGGGACAGCGTGAAGCAGTGCCAGTTGTCGTCGTCCAGCTTGGGATGGTCGGCGCGGTAGTAGTAGCCGGGCCAGCGGGTTTCCTCGCGGAACAGCGTGTGCTGGGTCACGCTCTCCGAGGCCAGCACCCGGTGGTGCAGTTCCCAGGCGCGCTGAAGCTGGTGCAGGTCTTCGGCGCCGATATGGTTCATGTCTTCCTTCAGCATGCCGAGCAGTTCGATGCCGCGGTCGAGCAAGGGCGTGTTGGTCGTGTAGTGGGCGCTGATGCCGCCGACATACTCGTCCATGATCTTCTCGAGGCGCTGGAGCCCGTGGATCGGCAGCAGGTAGCTCGGCGAGACCGTGCCGGCGACGATCTCGTTCCGGCCGACGGCATAATTCTCCATCGGCTGGAACACCGTCTTTTCGAGCGCCCGGTATTCCTTCTCGTCGACCTGCGGCCCCTCGGTGCCCAGATCGTTGATGTAGTTGACCGCCGCCTTGCCGGCGATCCGCCCTTCGGTGAACGAGCCGGAGGAGAATTTGTGCGCCGTGCCGCCGATCGTGTCGCCGGCGCCGAACAGGCCGTCGACCGTCATCATCCGGTTGTAGCCCCACTGGTATTCGTCGGGCGCATAGTCTTCCGGCCCGCTCGCCCAGGCGCCGGAACAGGTCGCGTGGGAGCCCATGACGTAGGGTTCCGAGGTCGTCAACTCCGGGTTGATGTGCTTGGGGTCGATATTCTGCGACGCCCAGACGACGGCCTGGCCGATCGTCATGCCGAGGAAATTCTCCCAGCCGACCGTTTCCTTGTGCGGGTCCTGGAAGGCTTCCTTGGTCACCATCCGGATCGGGCCGCGGCCGGCCTTGACCTCTTCGAGCAGGGCGTGGTTGCGCAGGCAGGTCGGCACGGGATGCCGGTCGACATAGTCGCCGACCAGTTGCTTGGTGTGCTCGTACCAGGTCGATTCGTATTCCTCGCCGTAGGCGTTCTGGGTGTAGGTCTTGAGGTGCAGGAAATAGGCGCCGACCGGGCCGTAGCCGTCCTTGAAGCGGGTCAGGACGATGCGGTTCTCCATCTGGGTCATCTTGGCGCCGACCAGGATCGGCAGGGCGTAGGCCGAGGCGCTGCTCCACGGCGCGTACCAAGTCCGCCCCATGCCTTCGCCGACCGCGCGCGGCTTGAAGATGTGCGAGGCGCCGCCCGCCGACACGATCACCGCCTTGGCCTTGAAGACGTAGAAATCCCCGGTGCGCACGTTGAAGCCGACAGCGCCGGCGACCCGGTTGGGGTTCGTCTTGTCCGTCAGGAGGTGGGTGACCATGATCCGGTTGTAGACCTCGGTCGCGGCCTTGCGGGCCGCCTCCGCGACGATCGGCTTGTAGCTCTCGCCGTGGATCATGATCTGCCACTTGCCCTCCCGCAGATAGCGCCCGGTTTCCGGGTCCTTCATGATCGGGAGGCCCCATTCCTCGAACTTGTGCACCGTGCCGTCGACATGGCGGGCAATGTCGTAGCCGAGATCCTCGCGCACCAGGCCCATCAGGTCGTTGCGGGCGTAGCGGACATGGTCCTCCGGCTGGTTCTCGTCCCACTGCATGCCCATGTAGCAGTTGATGGCGTAGAGACCCTGGGCGACCGCACCGCTGCGCTCGATGTTGGCCTTCTCGACGCACACGACCTTCAGGTCGCGGCCCCAGTAGCGGGACTCGTAGACGGCCCCGCAGCCGGCCATGCCGCCGCCGATGACGAGAACGTCGGAATCGACGAAGACGGTTTTTCTGCGCGAGAACAGGCCCACTAGACTACTCCCTGCTTGAGCTGATCCGGCGCGAGCGCGGGCAGCCCTCCCTCGATGTTCAGGGCATCCGGCTCGTGCGCCAGTTCCTGGTTCCGGTATTCGTCGGCGCTAGGCGCGGTATAGTCGGCGGGACCCTGGATCGTGCCCCATTTGGTCGTCCGGATCGGCGAGACGAAATCCTTCTCGTTGCCGTCGCGGAATTTGATCTTCCAGGAAATCGTGCCCTTCGCTTCTTCGCGCAGCGCCCGGACGCTGTGGCCGAGCGGCGCGAAATCGGCATAGCCGCGGCAGTCGATCGCATTCTGCGGGCAGGCCTTCACGCAGGAATAGCATTCCCAGCACATGTTGGGCTCGATGTTGTAGGCCCGCCGGTAGGTCGTATCGATGTGCATGATGTCGGACGGGCAGATATCGACGCAGTGCCCGCAGCCGTCGCAGCTTGTCATGTAGACGAAAGTCGGCATGGGTTTCGCTTTCTCCTTGGGTGCAGCGCGCTGACGGACGGCGTCAATAGTGGTTGGACTGACGCGGGACGCTGCCCAGCGTTTCCGGCAGGTCGGCCGGCGCCGGCAGGTTGCGGCGGGTTCCGTTCGCTTCGTTGACGCGCTTCTGGAGCGCCGCGGCCGGCTTGAAGAACATGTGCGAGAATTTCGACCAGGGGATCGAGCCGAACAGCACCGTCGTCGCGATCAGGTAGAGCGCCAGGAACAGGTCGGCCCAGAAACCGCCGCTCGGCTGCACGAAGAACCAGACCAGGCCGAGGGTCGTACTGGCGAGCAGGGACAGGATGAACAGGTCGGCCCGGATGATCCGGAACGGCGAATGGCCCTCCGCCGAAACGTCGGCCCGGATGAAGAACCAGAACCAGTAGCCGCCGACGCAGACCATCGCCGCGCCGATCGCCCACAGCACCGGCAGGAATTCCGGCGTCGCCGCCGCCTTCGTCGGATAGCCGAACACCATGACGACCGTCGTGACGACGTAAAGCAGGAAGCCGTACATGGTGAGCAGGTGGGCGGCGCGCCGCCGCGCGTTGCAGAACTCGGACGAGGTCAGCACCTCCGATGCCGCGGTCCGGGCGGCGAGCGACACCACCGTCCCGCCGCCGACCGTGCCCGTCCCCCGTTCCTGGGCGCTGCGCCAGTCGCGGAAGAAATAGCGCGCGCTCTGCTTGTGCAGGATGTCGAACAGCGTGCCGCCGGCAACGAACAGGACCATCACGATCACATACACCTGCATGACGATCGGCGACACGCTTTCCCCGAGAATGGCGAATGAATTTTCGATGGCCATCAAGCCCCCCTTGCGCGGCCCTGCCGGTTGGAGACGGGCGCGATTCGGCATCTTTCCCGGCAAGGACGCGGCATCATATTCAAACTTTCGAATTTAACAAGTCCGGCTGGGATTGCCGACCGCCTTCGGGGCTCCGGTATGCCACATATCGGTTGAAGGCAATGCCTTTTTCCGCGAAATGAAGCCGCGCCGAAAGGCCCTGAACCGTCGCTGGCAATCCGCACCGGCCGCAATTCCGGAGGCAACCGCATGTCGAACCCGATTCCGCCGCATGGCGCAACCCGATTGAAGCCGCTCTTCGTGGAAGATGCGGACGAGCGCCGGGCGCTGTTGCGGGAGGCCGAAACCCTGCCCGCCGTTACGGTCGCATCGGCAGCAGCGAGCAACGCCGTCATGCTGGGCGGCGGCTATTTCACGCCGCTCGACGGCTTCATGGACAAGGCCGACGCGCTCTCGGTCGGCCGGTCGATGCACACCGCCGGCGGCCTGTTCTGGCCGACGCCGGTGCTCAACCTGGTTCATGACGCCGGCGCCGCGGAGGCGGGCGCGCGGATCGCGCTCAGGGATCCCAACGTCGATGGCGCGCCGGTCCTCGCCATTCAGGAGGTGACGGGCGTCGAGACCTTTTCCGAGGCGGAGCTCGACGGACTGACGGCGCAGGTCTACGGCACGACCGATCCGGCGCATCCCGGCGTCGCCGATTTCCGGGCCCAGGGCCGGGTCGCGCTGGCCGGGCCGGTCCGGGTGCTGAATTTCAGCTATTTCGAAACGGACTTCCCCGAGACCTTCCGCACCGCGGTGTCGATCCGGCAGGAGATCGCCGAGCGCGGCTGGCGCCGGGTCGTCGCCTTCCAGACCCGCAACCCGATGCACCGCGCCCACGAGGAGCTGTGCCGCATGGCGATGGAGCGGCTGGAGGCGGACGGCGTCGTCATCCACATGCTGCTCGGCAAGCTCAAGCCCGGCGACATTCCCGCGCCGGTGCGCGACGCCACCATCCGCAAGATGGTCGAACTCTATTTCCCGCCGAACTCGGCGATGATCACCGGCTACGGCTTCGACATGCTCTACGCCGGCCCGCGGGAAGCCGTCCTGCACGCCATCTTCCGCCAGAACATGGGGGCGTCGCACTTCATCGTCGGGCGCGACCATGCCGGGGTCGGCGACTATTACGAGCCCTTCGAGGCCCAGGAAATCTTTGACGAAATCCCCGGCGATGCACTGCGAATCGAGTTGTTCAAGGCCGACCACACCGCCTGGTCGAAGAAGCTGAACAAGGTGGTGATGATGCGCGAGGCGCCGGGCCACACGAAGGAGGATTTCGTCCTGCTCTCCGGCACCGCGGTGCGCGAGATGCTCGGCAAGGGCATCGCCCCGCCGCCGGAATTCTCCCGCCCGGAGGTCGCGCAAATCCTGATCGACCACTATCGCGGGCGGGACTGAACGGCCGGCCGGCGGCTGGCCCGTCTGCCGGTCAATCGGCGCGGCCGGCGCGGCCTCGGACGGGGATGAGCAGGCTCAGGGCGAAAATCGCGCTGGCGACGAGCACGATGGCCGGGCCGGCAGGAATATCCCATTCCAGCGATCCGAACAGGCCGGCGACAATGGAGGCAATTCCGATCGCCGTGGACGCCACGGCCATCTGCTCGGGCGTCGTCGCCATGCGCCGCGCGGCGGCGGCCGGAACGATCACGAGCGCCACCACGAGCAGCATGCCGACGATTTTCATGCCCACGGCGATCACCGCCGCGAGCAGGAACAGCAGCAGGAGACGCACCCGTTCCACCGGCACGCCTTCCACGGCCGCGAGATCTCTGTTCACGGTAATGGAAAGGAGGTTGCGCCATTGCCAGGCCAGGGCGGCGATGACGATCGCGGCCGTTGCAAAGATCAGCCACAGGTCGAAGATGCCGACGGCGAGAATGTCGCCGAACAGGTAGCCGATCAGATCGACCCGCAACCGTTCCATGAAGGCGACGACGACGAGCCCCGCCGCAAACACGGCATGGGCCAGCACGCCGAGCAGGGCATCGACGGAAATGTAGCGCTGGCGCTCGAGCAGAACCAGGCAGAGCGCCAGCAGCAGGCAAATCGCGAAGACCGCCAGGATCGGTGCGATATCGAGCAGGAAACCGAGCGCGACTCCCAGCAGCACGGCATGGGCGAGCGCGGTGCCGAAATAGGCCAGGTTCCGCCACACCACGAAGCAGCCGACCGGGCCGGCGGCGAATGCCGCGCCGATGCCGCCGGCGAGAGCGCGCAGGAAGAAATCCTCTATCACGGGTGCCGGCCGGCGCGACGAACGTCCTGCGCTGCGCCGGAATCGGCAGGCACCGGCTCGCCGAGCGCGTCGTGGCGGTGATCGTGCATATGCTGATAGACGGCGAGCGTGTCGGACAGTTGCGGGCCGAACAGCGAGATGAATTCCGGGTGCCGGACGACGGACTGCGGCCGGCCGCTGCAACAGACATGCCGGTTAAGGCACACGACGGTGTCCGTCGCCGCCATGACAAGGTGCAGATCGTGCGAGACCAGGATCACCGCGCACCCGTAGCGGTCGCGGATCGAGGCAATCAGATTGTAGAGGTCGCCCTGGCTGGTGACGTCGACTCCCGCCAGCGGTTCATCGAGCACCAGCAGGCCGGGCTCGCGCAGCAGCGCCCGTGCGAGCAGCACGCGCTGCAGTTCGCCCCCCGAAATTTCCGCCAGCGGGAAATCGACGATCGAATCGGCGCCGACCTCGTCGAGCACAGTCGCGAGTTTTGCCGGCGGCGCCGGCGCGCCGAGGGTCAGGAAACGCCGCACCGTCATGGGCAGGATCTGATCGCGGTGCAGGTGCTGGGGCGAATAGCCGATGCGCAGGCCGGGCGCGCGCCTGACTTCGCCGGAATCCGGCTTGACGATGCCCAGAATGACGCGGATCAGCGTCGATTTGCCGGCGCCGTTGAGGCCGATGAGGGTCATGATCTCTCCGGCGCGAACGACGATGTCCACATTGTCGAGAACGTTCAGCCGGCCGAAGCGAACGCATACCCCCCGCGCCTCGACCAGAGGCGGCGTCCGTGCGGACTCGCTCGAAGACGGCGGGGACATGGCGAAGCGATACAGGCTCGCCCTATTCGAAGCAAGGACGGGCGATTCCACCGGAGCGGTTCGCTCCGTCGGGATGGCGAGCCGGGGCGGAGTGCCGCTACACGCGGCGGCGGACGGTATTCGCGGGCCGCCCTGCCGGGTTAAAACTCGGTGTATTTCGCGGCGCGGCCCCGGACCCTGTCGGCGGGGTATTTGGCGTCGTTGGCCCCGATCTTGTCGGCCGCGGCCGAGGGCAGGTCGATGCCGGTGCGCTCGGCGATCAGCAGCAGGTAGATGAAAACGTCGGCGCATTCCTCGGCGAGCCGGCGGCGCATGTCGGCGCCCTCGGCTTCCCGATCGAAGTCCCCGGCGGATTTCCACTGGGTCAATTCGAGGAGTTCGGCGGCTTCGAGGTTGAGGGAGACGATCAGGTCCTTCAGCGAATGGAACTGGCGCCAGTTGCGCGCATCCCGGAAAGCGATGAGCCGCCGGGTCAGTTCTTCGAGCGTTGGCGTTTCGCCGGCCATGATCCCTCGCTCCCTTCGCGCCGCAGCGATCTGACGCACTGCCGCGCCGCCGCCGGTACTGCTAGCCCATCGGCCGCCGGCCACCCCTCCGACCTGGCGCCGGCCACCGCTTACGAACCAACACGGGCCGACCCGACGCAGGCCATGCGGATCGTCCACCTTTCCGACACCCACCTCGCCGCGGACCGGCCGGACCGGGCGGCCGCCCTCGAAGCCTGCGTCGACCATATCGAGCGGCTGCGCCCCGACGCCGTCGTCCATACCGGCGACATCGCGCACAACGGGCGCGCGGAGGAATACCGGACGGCGCGAACGCTGCTCGACAGGCTGTCGATGCCGTATTTCGTGCTGCCCGGCAACCGGGACGACCGGCGCAATCTGGCCCGGGCTTTCGCCGACGGGCGCCATATCCGGCCGGACATGCCCTTCGTGCAATATGCGGTCGAGGATTTTCCGGCGCGGCTGATCGTCGTCGATTCGGTCAACGCCGGCATGAGCAAGGGCCGGCTGTGCGCCGAACGGCTGGACGGTATCCGGCGGATGCTGGCGGCAGACCCGTCGCGGCCGGCCTGCCTGTTCCTCCACCATCCGCCCTTCGAGGTCGCCGTCGGCCCCTATCCGCGCCATTTCGATCCCTGGACGGATGCCGGCGCATTGAGCGCCGAATTGCAGCGCCACGATCATGTCGCCGGCATCTTCTGCGGCCACGTCCACCGGGCCTTCGAAACGACCCTGGGCGGGGTCTCGGCGAACGTCGTTTCCTGCCTCGCCGACGATCTGCGCTGGGACCGGCCCGATACTGCGCAGCGGGGCCTGCCGGTGATCGGCGTCCATACGCTCTCCCCGGACGTGCCCGCGGCGGCGTAGAGGCGGTACCGGAAACAGACGCAATCCCGGACCCAGGTGCGGGCGGCGGGCCGGCCCTAAAGGCTGAACGCCTCCAGCGTCGCCGGGTGGAACAACTCCTCGACCGCGACCCGGCGCGGCGACAGGCCCTGGGCGTGGTGGTAGCCGAGGAAGGCGTCGAGGGTCTTCTCGTTGCCGGCCACGCCGTAGCTCCAGAAGTCCGCGCCCATCAGCGTCCGGGCACGCTCCAGGCTGTCCTCCAGGAACGGCAGGGTCGCCTTGGCCGCCGAGGTGTCGCCGAGCGCCGCCTGCGCCATGTCCTTCGCCCGGGCGAACGCCTTGAGCAGCGCGCCGGGCAGCCAGGGATGGGCATCGGCGAGCGGCCGCCGCAACGCCAGCACATGCATGATCGGAAACACGCCATGGCGCCGGTAGTATGCCTCGGCGGCGCCGAAGGAATCGCCGAACAGGCGGCCGACCTTCGGGTGGCCCTCGTCGAAGCAGCGGATCGCGCGCGGGCCGATGAAGCCGTCGATCTCGCCGTCCGCCAGCAGGCCGTTCAGCGTCGCGCCTTCCGGCGCCGGCTCGACGATCACATCCGCCGGCAGGTCGAGCGCGATCTTCTCCGGCCGGCCCGGCGTGTCCATGCCGCCGCGCACCCAGATAATGTCCGAGGGCCGGACGCCGTGGTCCTGCTCCAGGATGCCGCGCGCCCAGACGTTGGCGGTGAGCTGGTATTCGGCGATGCCGATGCGCCGGCCGCGCAGGTCCTCCGGTTGCTCGATGCCCTTGTCGGTGCGGATGTAGATCGAGGTGTGGCGGAAGGCGCGGGACAGGTAGACCGGCACGGCGACGTAGTGCGGGTCGCCGCGCGCCACGGAGATGACATAGGAGGACAGCGACAATTCGCAGATGTCGAAGGCCCGGTGGCGCATGGCGCGGAAGAACATCTCCTCGGGCGTCAGCAGCATGACCGCCGGGTCGACGCCGTCGATCTTCACCCGGCCGTCGGCGATCGGCCGGGTGCGGTCGTAGTCGCCCATGGCGATGGACAGGCGCAGATCGCTCACCGTGAAGCCTCCCCGGTTGGTACGGCCACCTGCCGCGTGAGTTCTACGGGCGCGCCGCTGCGGGCCGATTGCAGGATGGCGTGGCACACCTCCAGGCTGGCCAGGCCCCAGCGGCCGGTCTGGACCGGCTCAATACCATCCCGGATCGCCCTGACCAATGCGTCGAACACCGGCGTGCGCGGATCGGCGAGTCGGGACGCCGGCTCGAAGCGCCGCTCGTCGCCATAGACCCAGATTCCCTCCGGTGTCAGCCGCACGTCGCCGCGCTCGCAGCAGACGATCACCGGGCCGAAATGCTCGTGATGCGGGGCGGCCGGCGGGGCGTCCGACGATCCGAAGGTGCGGGCGCGTTTCAGGGCCGATTCCGCGTCCGGAGTCGGTGCGGCGACCAGCGCCCGGCGCGCCCGGCCATAGTCGTCCGGATCCTTCTCGTGCCCCAGTTCGCCGACCCAGCCCATCCATTCGTCGCTGTCGAATCTCGCGTAACCGGAATAGGTCAGGCTGGCGAAGGCCCCGCCCGCGAACGCCAGCAGCGCGCTGTAGGCGCCTTCGGTCGGCCGCGCCGGGTCCCAGGCGCCTGTCTGGGCGTTCACTTGCGTCGCCAGCCCGCCGGCGAGCAGGCGCACGACATCGACCTGGTGCACCGCCTGGCTGAACAGCACGCCGCCGCCCTCCTCCGTGCGCAGTTCCTCCGGCCGGCGCGGGCGGTAGAGGAAATCGGTGTAGTTGAAGGCGTGGATCATACGCACGCGACCGAGCGTGCCGCTTTCGATCGCCTGCCGCGCCTGCGCGACCGGCGCGTCGAAACTGTGGGACGGCCCGACAATCAGGGCGACGCCGGCCTTCTCGCACGCGTCGACCATCGCTTCGCCGTCCGCAATCGAGACGGCGAGCGGCTTTTCGACCAGCACATGCTTTCCGGCCGCCGCCGCCGCAAGGGTCTGTTCGGCGTGCAGTCCGTGCGGCGTGGCGATGTAGACAGCCTCCAGGCCGGGATGGGCCAGGAGCCCGCCCAGATCGGCATGGCCCCGGCCGCCGAATTCCGCTTCGAAGGCGGCGCGCGATTCCGCGCGCGGCGCGCACGCGGCCACGGGAGCGATCCGGCGGTCGGCGCGCAGGGCCGGCGCGGTGAGCGCAAAGGCCCGGCCGAGGCCGACGATCCCGAGGCGCACCGGCTCAGAGGTCAAGGGTCAGCACTCCGCCTTGGGCGCGCGAGACGCACAGCATGATGAAATCGGCGCGCTCCTCCGGCATCAGCACCTTGTCGCGATGGTCGGCCTCGCCGGCGAGCAGCCGCGTCTTGCAGGTGCCGCAGACGCCGCTCTCGCAGGAGCTCGGCACGCGAATCCCGGCCCCGCGCAACGCCTCCAGGATCGGCAGATCGGCCGGCACCGCGACGGTCCGGCCGGAGCGGCGCAGCACGACCTCGAACGGGCGGTCGTCGGGCCGCACGGCCTCGACCGGCTTGAAATCCTCGAACTGCACCCGGCCTTCGGGCCAGTGGCCGGAGACCGCCCGGACCTCCTCCATCAAGGCTTTCGGACCGCAGCAGTAAACCCGGATGTCCGCCGGTTCGGCGAACGCGTCCCAGAAATCGTAGAAGGCGTCGGGCTCCCCGCCGTCGTGATGCACGATCAGCCGGCTGCCGAACCGGTCCTGCATCTCGTCGAGATAGGCGCTCTCGCCCGCGCTGCGGGTGCAGTAGATCAGGCGGAAGGGCCGGCGCTCTGCGTCCAGCCGGTTGGCCATGGCCAGAATCGGCGCGATGCCGATGCCGCCGGCGATCAGCAGGTAGCCGGGCGCCTCGGCCAGCGCAAAGCTGTTGGCCGGCGCGTCGGCGCGGAGCGTCCCACCGACCGCCGCATCTTCGACCATCGACCGCGAGCCGCCGCGCGAGTCCGGTTCGCGCTTCAACGCGATGACGTAGCGCTCCGGCGCGCGGCCGTCGTTGACCAGCGAATACTGGCGCATGGCGCCCGAAGGCGTCTCGATGCCGATATGCGCGCCCGGTTCGAAGGGCTGCAGCGCCGCCCTGTCCGCCGGCTCCAGGGTGAATTCCCAGATATCCGGCGTCAGCCTGCGCTTGCCGGCGACGGTCAGGCGGGTCAGGGCGGTCGGTTCGGCCATCTCGGATCGTGCGTGAGCTTCGGCGGCGCCGTCGAACTGGACGGCGACTGCCCTCCGACCTAGCATATCGCCGGAATTTCAATCCACTTGTCCAAACGGAGCCATGCTGACTGTCCCATGCTGACCAAGGAGGAAAACGACCTGCTGACCCGCGTCGAGGGCGACGCGCCGATGGGCCGGCTGATGCGCCGGCACTGGACGCCGGTCTGCCTGGTCGAGGAGGTCGCCGAGCCGGACGGCACGCCGGTGCTTGTCGAGGCCTTGGGCCAGCGGATGGTCGCCTTCCGCGACAGCGACGGGCGGCTCGGCCTGCTCGACGAGCGATGCCCGCACCGCGGAGCCTCCCTGCTGCTCGGCCGCAACGAGGAGTGCGGCCTGCGCTGCCTCTATCACGGCTGGAAATACGCCGTGGACGGCAAGTGCGTTGCCATGGCCTCGGAGCCCGAGAGCGGCGCCCTGATGGACAAGGTTCGGGCCCGCGCCTGGCCGGTCGTCGAATGGGGCGGCTTCGTCTGGGCCTGGCTCGGCGAACGCGACGACGCGCCGCCCTTCGATCCGCCGGCCTTCGCGCCGCGCGACGATATCGACATCGCGATCCTGAAGATCCGCGTGCCGTGCAACTGGGCGCAGATCCACGAGGGCCAGATCGACAGCGCCCATTCCTCCAGCCTGCATTCGTCCGACATGGTGCCGGCCCGGGTGACGCGCGCCTCGGCCGACGACAAGTCCTGGTACCGGCCGTCGACCGACAAGTCGCCGCGCATGCAGATCGAGCGCACGCGCTACGGCTTCCACTATGTCGCCATCCGGCGGCCGGTGAAGAACGCGGCGACCCACAACTATCTGCGGGTGACCGAGTATGTCGCGCCCTACTACTCGCTGATCCCGCCGAACGACCGGCACCGGGTCGCCAGCGTGATCGTGCCGGTCGACGATGTGAACAGCGTCTTCTACTTCATCGCGTGGGGCGGGCCGGACGTGCCGACGACGGAGGAATGGCGGGAGTTCCACCGCACCCGGCGCGGCATCGACCTGACCGACGACTGGGCGCCGCGGGGCACGCTGGACAACCGGTTCCTGCAAGACCGCGCGGCGATGAAGGCCGGCAGCTTCACCGGCATCGAGGGCATCCCGAACCAGGACGTCGCCATGTGGGTCTCGCCCGGCCCGATCGTCGACCGGACGAAGGACTTCCTCGGCGCGTCCGACCTCGCCGTGGTCGAGTTCCGCAGGATGATGGTCGAGGCGGCGCGCGCCGTCGCCCGCGGCGAACCGGCCATCGGGACCGCCGAGCCGCGCATTCCCCAGGCCTCGATCAGCTCCCTCGAAGGCATCTACCCGAAGGAGGAGGACTGGCGCACCCTCAGCGCCGCCGGCTCGCCGGCGCGCCAGGCAGCGGCGTAGGCGCCCTACGACACCAGGCTGCGCAGCATCCAGGCGGTTTTCTCGTGGACCTGCATGCGCTGGGTCAGCAGGTCGGCGGTCGGCTCGTCGCTCGCCGCCTCGGCCGCCGGGAAGACCGAGCGGGCGGTGCGGACGACGGCCTCCTGGTCCGCCACGAGCTGCCGGATCATGTCCTCCGCCGACGGCACGCCGGTCTCCTCGCCGATCGAACTCAGCGCGGCATATTGCGAATAGCTGCCCGGCGCCGGCTCGCCCAACGCCCGGATGCGTTCGGCGATCTCGTCCACCGCGGTCGCGAGCTCGGTGTATTGCTGCTCGAACATCAGGTGCAGCGTGTTGAACATCGGGCCCGTCACGTTCCAGTGGAAGTTGTGGGTCTTCAGATAGAGCGTGTAGGTGTCGGCCAGCAGCCGGGACAGGCCGCCGGCGATCTCCTTGCGCGCTTCGTCGTCGATGCCGATGTCGATCTTCATGCGGGGATGCTCCAAAGTTAGAATAATTCTAAGATAATGGATATATGGGTATCGCCGTTGCCGTTTCAAGCCCTTCGCGGCGGAAAATTCGGGGCCGGAGTCGCCCGGGATGGCCCTGCTCTCCCCTCACGGCCGAATTCTTGCGCGGGGAGACCAACTATCGCGAATTAAAAGTTCGTTAAAGTAGTAAATTCTTGACGATTCGCAACATATCTCTACTTTCTTGATCCTAAAAGTCGAGAAAGTCGGAAATGCTGCATCTCGTCGGCGAGACCATTGATAAGCACCGCGCCCGATATGGCGTCGAGACCGGCAGGCTCGTCCAGATCATGCGGGGCATCTATGTCGCAGCAGAGGACGATGCCGACGCCGTCCTGTTCGATCACGCGCTCCGGATTGCCGGCTATCTCTACCCGAACACCTATCTCTGCGGGGCGAGCGCCCAGCGGCTCGCGCCTGCGCCGGACGGGCGTCTCTTCCTGAGCGGCAGACGCAATGCGCGCACATGGCTGCGCAATCTGGAAATCGTCCAGACGCGCGCGCCCGACGCTCCCGAAACGGAGAGCGCTCGAACCGCCGACCCGATGGGCGGCCTGACGGTCTGGCGCTCGACGCTGCGTTTCCGGTATCTGGAATCGTTCCGGCGGCGCAACGAGGCCGGCGCGGCAATGCCGATCGGGATGCAAGCCGATATCGCCGCGCGTCTCGTCGAGGCCGCCGGCGGCGAGAAGGCGGCCATCGTCGCGTGCTGGCAATTGGCCGAGGCCAACGGATGGCGAACGGAGGCGGGGCGCGCGGAGGCGTTTATCGCCACGCCGCTGCGAGAGGCGCCGCCGCCTAGGACGGCGCTTCATGTCGGATGGCACGGAGAGAAGATCGGCGTTCTGTCTCATGACGGATCGGGCTGGCGCTGGGAGCCGGCCGGTATCGAAGGCCCGACGCCGGTTCGGACCGGGGCGCCGGGCCGCCTGCCGTCCTTCATCGAAAGCCTGCTGCCGGAAGGCTGGCTTGAGCGCGTGCTGAAGCCGAAGTCGGAGCAGGAGCGGATATCCGCCGGAAAGCGCTACATGTCGAATATTGTCGTCTCCGGGGACGCAGACGATCTTCAGGCCCTTCCCGCGGACGTGCTGGAGGGACGGCTCGACGCGTACACGAAAGAGGGCGCTTTCGCCGGTGGCTACGCCGGACCCGCGCCGTCATTCGACGAGACGCTGGAAGACCGCATAGCCGCATTATTCGCGTCGGCGGCGACACCGCGCCTGTCGGGCGTCCAGATCAAGGCGCCGATGAATCTTTCGCATGACGGCATGTTGCGGCCGGCCGGGGAGCTGGCCTTCACGCACATTCTCAAACCGTCGCCGGGGGCCGGTTTCGAGGACCTTCCCCTCGTCGAAGCGGAATGTCTGGCGGCCGCCCGGGCGTGCGGGATCGAGACGGCCGCTCACGCGACGGTCTCGATGCCGGGCGACCTGCCCGATGCGCTGCTGGTCGAGCGCTTCGATATCCGGCGGGATCGCAACGACCGTCGGAGGATTGCAATGGAAGACATGGCGTCCGTCCGCGGCGTCGCGCCTTCCGAAAAATACGAAGGCTCCATCGAGCAGGTCGCGCGGGCGCTGCGGGCTGTTTCCAGCGACGCCGAAGCGGACGTCGCGGCGCTGCTTGGCCGCGCCGTGCTCGCCTGGCTCATGGCCGATGGCGATTTTCACCTGAAGAATATGGCCGTCCTGAAGGTCGCGCCCGACGGCGCGGAAAACTTCACGTCCGTCCGGTTCGCGCCGGCCTACGACGCCGTGACGACACGGGTCTTTCCAGGCCTTGAGAACGATCGTCTGGCGCTCTCGCTGGCGGGCAAGCGGAACCGGTTGTCGTCCAACGACTTTGTCAGGGCGGGCGCGACGATGGGCATCGATGCCGGGACGGTTCGCGATATCGTCGAGTCCCTGTGCGACCGCCTGAGTGCGCATCTCGAAGACCTCGAACCCGCCTCCGACCGCGTCAAACGTGCAATCGAGATCTGGAAACAGAGAATCGAAACCGCCGCAAATTGACGCCAATTTCCGAGCGAAGCGGCGGCCGTGCTCTGCGCATAGCGGCCGAAGGCTGCCGAGCCGGCCCCTCACCCCCCGTCGATCAGCTCCCGCGTCAGGCGGCGGTGCTCGGCGAGCGCCCGGGCCATGTCGACCGTGGCGATCCGGCCTTCGCGGACCACCGGCTTGCCGGCGATGACGGTCCAGGCGGCGCGCGGGGGGCGGCAGAAGACCAGGGCGGCCAGCGGATCCCACTCCGCGCCCGCCAGCGCCGGCTGGTTCAGGTCGTAGGCCGCAAAATCCGCCGCCCGGCCCGGCTCCAGGCTGCCGATGTCGTCGCGGCCCAGCACCGAGGCACCGCCCCTTGTCGCGACGCGCAGGGCTTCGCGCGCGGTGAGTTCCGCAGCATTCCCCTTGACCCGCTGCAGCAGCATGGCCTGCCGGGCCTCGCCGAGCAGATGGGCGTCGTCGTTGGAGGCCGAGCCGTCGACGCCGAGGCCGACCTTCACCCCGGCGTCGAGCCAGGCGCGCAGCGGCGCGATCCCGCTCGCCAAGCGCATGTTGGAGCCGGGGCAATGGGCGATGCCGGTGCCGGTCCGGGCGAACAGTTCGGTTTCGCTCTCGTCGAGCCGGACGCAATGGGCGTGCCAGACATCCTCGCCGGCCCAGCCGACATCCTCGATATACTCCCCCGGCCGCATGCCGAAGCGTTCGAGGGAATAGTCGATATCCTCGACGTTTTCCGCGAGATGGGTGTGCAGGCGGACGCCGTATTGCCGGGCGAGGACGGCCGATTGGCGCATCAGGTCCTGGCTGACGGTGAAGGGCGAGCAGGGCGCGACGGCGACGCGCACCATCGCCATCGGGTCCGGGTCGTGGAAAGTCTCGATGACCCGGATGCTGTCCTCCAGGATGAAATCCTCGTCTTCGGTCAGGCTGTCCGGCGGCAGGCCGCCCTCGCTCTCGCCGATGCTCATGGCGCCGCGGGTGGCGTGGAAGCGGAAGCCGAGCGCGACGGCCGCTTCGATCTGGTCGTCCAGCCGCGCGCCGTTGGGAAAGAGATAGAGATGGTCCGACGAGGTCGTGCAGCCGGACAGCGCCAGCTCCGCCAGGCCGACCAGGGCGGAGATCCGGATATGGTCCGGCCCCATGCGCTGCCAGATCGGATAGAGGGTCTGGAGCCAGCCGAACAGCGGCGCGTTCTGCGCGGCCGGCACCGCCCGGGTCAGATTCTGGCACAGATGATGGTGGGTGTTGACCAGGCCGGGGATGACGACATGGTCGCTCAGGTCGACGATTTCGTCCGCGCTCCGCGGCAGCGCCGCGCTCGGCCCGACCTGCTCTATGACGCCGTCGCGGCAGAACAGGCCGCCGTCCGGAATTTCCGTTCCCGCGTCGTCCATGACCGCCAGGACACGCGCGTTGCGGGCCAGCAGGGTCGGCATGTCACGCCGCCCGGCGCCGCCCGTGGATCTGTGGGCGCATCGGCGGGGCGGAATCCTCCTCGAACAGGGCGGTCAGCTCGTCCATGATCGTGCCGCCGAGCTGTTCGGCGTCCACCAGCGTCACCGCCCTGCGGTAGTAACGGGTGACGTCGTGGCCGATGCCGATGGCGAGCAGCTGCACCGGCGACATCGCCTCGATCCACTGGATCGTGTCGCGCAGATGCTTCTCCAGATAGTTGCCGGGATTGACCGACAGGGTGGAATCGTCGACCGGCGCACCGTCCGAGATCACCATCAGGATCTTGCGCCGCTCGGGCCGGCCGATCATCCGGTTGTGCGCCCACAGCAGGGCCTCGCCGTCGATATTCTCCTTGAGAATGCCCTCGCGCAGCATCAGGCCGAGATTCTTGCGCGCCCGCCGCCACGGCGCGTCGGCCGCCTTGTAGACGATGTGGCGCAGATCGTTCAGGCGCCCGGGATTGGCCGGTTTGCCGGCGGCGAGCCACGCCTCGCGCGCCTGGCCGCCCTTCCACGCCCGGGTCGTGAAGCCGAGGATTTCCACCTTGACCGCGCAGCGCTCCAGGGTGCGTGCCAGAATGTCGGCGCTGACCGCCGCCACGGAGATCGGCCGGCCGCGCATCGAGCCGGAATTGTCGATCAGCAGGGTGACAATGGTGTCGCGGAACTCGATATCGGTCTCCTGCTTGTAGGACAGCGGATCCATCGGGTTGATGACAACCCGGTCGAGCCGCGCCGTATCCAGGATTCCCTCCTCGAGGTCGAACTCCCACGACCGGTTCTGCTTGGCGAGCAGCTTGCGTTGCAGCCGGTTGGCCAGCTTGGCGATGACGGTCTGGAGATGCTGGAGCTGCTGATCCAGATTCTGCCGCAGGCGGGCCAGCTCTTCCGGGTCGCACAGCTCCTCGGCGGCGATGACCTCGTCATGCGCCGTCGACCACACCCGGTAGGCGTTGCGGTCGTCCGGGTTGAGATTGTGGTCGTGGCGCGGAATCTGGCTCGGGCCCGCCGGCTCGTCGTCGCCCTCGTCCGCCATGTATTCGGCGTCGGCGCCGTCGGACGTGCCGTCGGCGTCGTCGGTCTCGTCCGACTCCATCGCCTCTGTCGGGATGCTGGCGTCGGCCGAATCGTCGCCGTCGTCGGCGCCCTGGCTGTCGCTCTCGCCGCCGCCCTGTTCCTGTTCGTCCTCCTCGTCGCTGTCCTGCTCCCGGTCCGCCGGTTGCGCATCGTCTTCCAGATGCAGGTCGCTGATCAGCTTGCGAACCAGCCTGGCAAATTCCTCCTGGTCCTCGACAAGATCGGAAAGGCGGTCGAGGTTCCGGCCGATCTGCCGTTCCAGCGAGGCGCGCGCGAGATCGACCATGGTGCGTGCGGCCGGCGGCGGCGGCTGGCCGGTGAAGGCCTCGCGCGCGAGATAGCCGAGCACTTCCGGCAGATCCTCTTCGCTGCGCTCGGTGACCCGGTCGAAGCCTTCCTCCCGGCAGCGCTGCTGGTGAGCCGCGGCCAGATTCTCCCGCAGGCCGATCATCCGGCGCGCGCCGATCGCCTCGCAACGGGCGCGTTCCACCGAATCGTAGACCTGCCGGGCCAACTCCGTCCGCGGCATGCGGCGGACATGGGTTTCTTCGTTGTGATGGCGCAGGCGCAGGGCGATCGAGTCGCTGTGGCCGCGCATTTCCGAGACGTCGAGATAGTTCAGGTCGCGCCCCGGCGGCGCCAGGCGCACCTGATGGCCCGATGCCTGCGGCCCGTCCTGCGCGAAGGTGACGTTCAGTTCCGGCTCGCGGGAAATGGCGCGCATGGCCGCGCCGGTGACCTGGAGCAGAACGTCAAGCGGCTCGTTCGGATCTTGCACGGCGCCCGGCCCATTTCCCGATCGATTGGTCCCGGCTGTCTAGGCCAGCCCGGCCTTGACGGCGCTTTCCGGCAGTTCGGAACCGAAACAGCGCTGGTAGTATTCCGCGATGATCGGCCGCTCGACCTCGTCGCACTTGTTGAGGAAGGTCACCCGGAAGGCATAGCCCAGGTCGCCGAAGATGGTGGCGTTCTGCGCCCACATGATGACCGTCCGCGGCGACATCACGGTGGAGATATCCCCGGCCATGAAGCCGGAGCGGCTGAGGTCGGCGACCGCCACCATCGCGCCGATCTTCTCCCTGCCCTCCTTGGTGTCGTATTCCGGCGCCTTGGCGAGGACGATCTTCACCTCCGCCTCGTGCTCCAGATAGTTGAGCGTGCCGACGATCGACCAGCGGTCCATCTGGCCCTGGTTGATCTGCTGGGTGCCGTGATACAGGCCGGTCGTGTCGCCGAGGCCGACCGTATTGGCGGTCGAGAACAGGCGGAACGAGCGGTGCGGGCGGATCACCCGGCTCTGGTCGAGCAGGGTCAGCTTGCCCTCGACCTCCAGCACCCGCTGGATCACGAACATGACGTCCGGCCGGCCGGCGTCGTATTCATCGAACACCAAGGCGGTCGGCCGCTGGATCGCCCAGGGCAGGATGCCCTCGCGGAACTCGGTGATCTGCTTGCCGTCGCGCAGCACGATGGCGTCCTTGCCGACGAGGTCGATCCGGCTGATGTGGCTGTCCAGGTTGATCCGGATGCACGGCCAGTTCAGCCGCGCCGCGACCTGCTCGATATGGGTCGACTTGCCGGTGCCGTGATAGCCCTGGATCATGACCCGGCGGTTGTGGGCGAAGCCGGCGAGGATCGCCAGCGTGGTTTCGAAATCGAAATAGTAGGCAGGATCGATGTCCGGGACGTGGGAGTCCTGCTGGCTGAACGCCGGCACCTCCCAATCGATTTCGAGTCCGAATGTCTGCCGGACATCCACCTTGATGTCCGGGTCGGAAACGACGATCTCGCTCATCGGCGCGGCGTCTGCCGTGCTGGCGGGGGCGTTGCTCACTGTGTCGCCTTTCGTTGGTGGGGCGTCGGCGCCGATCGGGGCGCAGCCGGTTTCCTATCGGCCGCGCGGCGCGCCCAGGCTGTTCTTGAGAACCGTATAGGCCTCGTTGATGGCTTTCAGCCGGTTCTCCGCGGCCGCGTCGCCATCGTTCGCATCGGGATGGTATTTCTTGGCGAGCGCCTTGTAGCGCGCCTTCACGTCAGTCATATCGGCAGCGCCGTTCAACTGCAAGGTCTCCAGCGCGCGCTGTTCTGCCGTACCGGCGCCGTGCCGGATGCCGGCGGCGTTCCCACCGTTGCGGCCGTTGCGCCCGAAACGGCCGGCCGCTTCGGCAAGGGTGTCGTCGACGCCGGCGAACCGGCCCGCCATACTGCCGACGCGCATGCCGAGCGGCCAGGTCGGCCGGCGGCCCAGGGTATCACGCTGGATTTCGCGCTCGATCTGCTCTTCGCTCAGGCCTTTGTAATAGTTCCATGCCTTGTTGTATTCGGCGGCGTGGTGGAAGCAGAACCAGAAATAGTCGTTCAGCGCCGCCGGCGATTTCGGCGCCCGGTGTTCGGCGGCCTCGGCGCAGGTCGGGTGGTCGCAGATCTTGCCCTCGGCCGGCTTTCGCAAGCCGAGCGATTCGCCGAGATCGTCGAAGGTTTCGAGCGGGACTTTGCGCATGCTGCACTATGGCGCGCAGGCCGGGACAGCACAAGGAAGGGAAGGACGCGGCGCGGTCAGGCTGCTGTCGGCGGCATCCGTTTCCGGTCGTCGAAAGCGACGATGGCGATGCCCGCCACGATGAGAAACAGGCCCAGCAGCAGCGATAAGGTGAGCGCTTCGCCCAGGATCAGGGCGCTGAGGAACAGGCCGCCGGCCGGCACGCCGAGCATGGCGAGCGAGGTCGTGACGGCCGGGAGCGCGCGATTGATCGAGATGACGGCCCAGACTGCAAGCGCCGTGGCCAGCGAGCCGTTGTAGAGCAGGATCAGGATCGACGGCGTGTTCCAGACGACCGGCCGGCCGGAATCGACGGCAATGGCCAGCACGAACGCGATTGCCGCGGCGATCGTGAGCTGCCACGGCACGGCGTCGAGCGGCGTGCAGCGCCAGACATGGCGTTTGACGAAGACGATTCCCGTCGCCCAGCACAGGGCGCCGGCCAGCAGGATCAGGTTGCCCTTGACGAACTGGCCGTCCGACCAGTCGAAAGACAGCGGGTTGAACAGGGCGGCGATGCCGGCCAGCCCGGCCAGCAGGCCCAGCGCGCGCAGGCCGGTCAACCGCTCTCCGAGGAACAGCATCGCGCCGGGCACCACCCAGATCGGCGTCGTGTAGGCGAGGATGGAAGCCCGGCCCGCCGGAACGTATTGCAGGCCCCAGTGCACCAGGCCCATGTAGAGGCCGATCTGGACCGTGCCGACGATCGCGATCATCGGCCAGTCGTGGCGCGGCGGCAGCCTGAGGCGCCCCGCGACGCCCAGAATCAGGCACAGCGTCAGCGCGCCCAGCGCGAGACGCAAAAAGTTGAACCAGAAGGGCGGCAGCCATTCGAGGCCCATTTTCATGAACGGCCAGTTGACGCCCCAGATGCACACGACGGCAGCCAGCAGGCCGTAGGCGGCCGCCGCCGAGTGCGGCGCCGGCGGCCCGGACGGGGGGATGGCGGCGGAATCGGTCATGCTGCGGATCGGAAAATCGGCGCAAGGCTGCGCGCGGGTGCCCGGAGGGGCGAACAGACGGGGCGAACGGGATGTCTTGACCGGACGGCCGGTCGGACGCCACTTGTGCCGGTGAGACGGTGCCGCCGTCCATATCCTGTTTGTCTCAAGGGGAGGAAGCGCCGATGAGCGTCGCCGAGAGGATCCGCGCCAAACTGGACGAAGCCTTTGCGCCCTCCGCGCTCGATGTGGTCGACGAATCGCATATGCACAAAGGCCATGTCGGGGCCCGCCCGGGCGGCGAGACCCATTTCCGCGTGTCGATGACCGCCGCGGCCTTCGAGGGCCTGAGCCGGGTCGAACGCCAGCGGCGGGTCTACGATACGCTCGCCGAGGAACTGGACGGGCCGGTCCATGCGCTGGCGCTCAGACTGAACGCGCCGGAGCCGCCCGAATCCCGAAGCGGCGCCTGACCTCCCCCGCAGCCGTTCAAAAAAGAGGGCGGCCGCTGGCCGCCCCTGAAGTCGCTGATGAGGAGTGACGGAAAAAACGCCCTGTGGGCATTGTTTCCAAATGGCGATCTGTCAAAGACAAAATCACCCAACCAATGAGGCTGAATGAGTGTTCACTCAGTCTCGAAAGTCAATTAATGCAGAAAATAAAAATGTTGTCAAACAAAAATAAGTAATTCCTGAATATGAAGATCTAAACTTTTGAGAAAAAACAATTTTTCCTTACCACGTCTTTACCGGAAAACGGAAAAGCCGGACAGTGCCGGCGGCAAACGCAGACCGGACCCACAGATTGCGGGCCCGACCGGCGGGCCGCCCGAAGCGGATTGTATCGAAACGGGCCGGTCAGGCCGCGCGCAGGCCGCCTTCGTCCAGCGCCTTGCGCACCAGCGCAACGAAGTCCGGCAGGCCGTAGAGCGCCACGAAGGAGCCCATGCGCGGGCCCTGGCTCTGGCCGAGCAGGATTTCGTAGAGCGCCCGGAACCAGTCGCGCAGGTTCTCGAAGCTGTGGCGCTTGCCGACCTCGTAAATCTGCGTCTGGATGTCCTCGCCCGAGGCGCCGGCCGGCAGCGCCGCCAGAACCGCCGCCAGGTCCTCGAGCGCCGCGCGTTCTCCCTCCGTCGGCGCCCGGTAGGATTTCGCCGGTTTGACGAAGTCCTGATAGTAGGCGACCGCATAGTCGGCCAGCCGGTCGAGCATGGGATGGGTGGCCGGCGACGCCTCGGGCGCGTAGCGCGAGACGAAGCCCCACAGCACGCCTTTTTCCTCGGCATTCACCACGCTCGCCAGGTTGAGCAGCAGGGAGAAGGAGAGCGGCGTCGCCCCGGCCGGCGGTTGGCCTTCATGGATGTGCCAGACCGGGTTTTCCGCCAGGTCCGCCGGCTCTTGTCCGCCGGCCTTGCCGAGGAAGGTCAGATATTCGTCGGTTGCCTTCGGGATCGCATCGAAGAACAGGCGCTTGGCGCGCTTCGGCTGCTGGTACATGAACAGCGCCAGGCTCTCGTGCGGCGCGTAGCGCAGCCATTCCTCGACCGCCAGGCCGTTGCCCTTCGACTTGGAGATTTTCTCGCCCTTGTCGTCGAGGAACAGCTCGTAGGTGAAGCCCGCCGGCGGGGTACCGCCGATGGTCCGGCAGATGCGCCCGCCGAGGCGCACCGAATCGATCAGGTCCTTACCCGACATTTCGTAGTCGACGTCGAGCGCCGTCCAGCGCAATGCCCAATCGACCCGCCATTGCATCTTGCAGCCGCCGTCCAGAACCGGGTGCTCGAACGGATCGCCCGTCGGCGCGCCGGCATCGTCGACGCACTGAAAGACCGCCGTCCCGTCGGCCGGCCGGCCCTCGACGACGACGGCGTTGTGGATCACCTGGCGGCGCTCCGCACCGACGGCGTCGTCCCAGGCGGTAACGACCGGGAACAGGGGCGAATAGCTCTTGCGCCGCGCCGCGCCCAGTTCGGGCAGGACGATATTGCGCACCGGCTCGTACTTCTCCAGCACGCGCAGGATGGTCTCGTTGAACCGGCCCGAACCGTAGGCGTCCGTCGCGCTCAGGAATTCGTAGTCGAAGCCGAAGCGGTCGAGGAACTGGCGCAGCCGCCCGTTGTTCGCCGCGGCGAAGCTCTCGCTCTCGCCGAACGGGTCCGGCGTCGAGGTCAGCGGCGAGCCGTGGCGGACGACCCGCCCTTCGGCGTCCTTCGCTTCGGCATAGGGCGTCAGCCAGTCCCGGTTCGGCACGTTGTCCGGCACCTTGCGCAGCCCGTCCATGTCGTCGGAGAAGGCGATCAGCCGGGTCGGCATGCCGGTCAGCGCCTCGAAGGCGCGGCGCACCATGGTGGTCCGCACGACCTCGCCGAAAGTGCCGATATGCGGCAGGCCGGAGGGGCCGTAGCCGGTCTCGAACAGGACATGGCCCTTGTCCGGCAGCCGGCCGTTCAGCCGCTTGGCGAGCGCCCGCGCTTCCTGGAACGGCCAGGCCTTGGCATGTTCGGCGATGTCCGGCCCGATCTGCATGAGCGCTACCTATGCCGCACCGCACAACCCGTCAACGCGCGTCCCGCGACACGGGAGGGCGAAATGAAGCGGAAACGCTGTGGCCATTGACGACGGGGAAGCGGCACAATCCGGCATGACCGAAATCGGAGAATTTGCGGCCGATGGGGCCGGGCCGAAGGGCCGGGACGGCCTGTCCGCCGGCGCCGTTCTGGTCGTCGGGTCGCGCCGGGCGCTGTGGCGGCGGCCGGAGGGCGCGGACGAGGACCTGTCGTTGCCCGCGCTGGCCGACCGGCTGGCGACGCCGACGATCGTGGGAGCGGAGCGGTCACCGCCGCTGCATTGCTACGGCGCCGGGATCGCGCGGCGGCTCGGCATCCGGCGCTTTCCGGGCCGGGATATCCTCGACCTGTTCGCCTTCGCCCGGCCCGGCGTCTTCTGCCTGCCGACGCCGGCCGGGATTGCGGCCGCGCTGAGCCTGGCCAAACCGCACACGCCCGCCGAAGAAGCCGATACGCTCACCGCCGCAGCCGCATTGCTGCTGGAGGAGATCGCCGATCTCGCCGACGACCCGGCCGGGCAGGCCTTGTCGGGCGCCCGCCCGATCGCCCGCGCCATGGCGGCCGGCGGCTGGAGCTGGGCCGGCCCGGTGCTGGCCGCCCTGAAAATTCCTGCGGCCGAGGCCGGACGCCCCGGCGCGATGGCCGGGCTGGAAGCGTGGCGCGACCTGCCGGAATGGGCCGAGCGGGCGCCGGAGCCGCCGCCGGGCGACCGCCCCGTGTCGGCGGAGGAAGCGCGCGCCCGGCTGGCCGCCCTGGTGCCGGAGGAGGCCGAAGAGCGCCCGGAACAGGCGGACTACGCCGCGGCGGCGGCGGGCGCCTTCGTGCCGCGCCTCGCCGAGGACGAGCCGAATGTCGTGCTCGCCGAAGCGGGCACCGGCGTGGGCAAGACCATCGGCTATGTCGCGCCCGCCAGCCTGTGGGCGGAGAAGAACAGCGGCGCGGTCTGGCTCTCGACCTTCACGCGCAACCTGCAGAACCAGATCGACGGTGAGCTCGACCGGCTCTATCCGGACCCGGCCGAGAAGGCGCGCAAGGCCGTGCTGCGCAAGGGCCGCGAGAACTACCTCTGCCTGCTCAACCTCGACGACGCGGTCGCCGTCGCCCGCACGCGCCGCGAGGACGCCGTCGCTCTCGGCCTCGTGGCGCGCTGGCTGACGGCGACGCGCGACGGCGCGCTGGTCGCCGGCGACCTGCCGGGCTGGCTCGCCGACCGGATCGGCCGCGCCCGGATCGACGCGCTCACCGACCACCGGGGCGAGTGCGTCTACGCCGCCTGCCGCCACTACAGCCGCTGCTTCGTCGAACACAGCGCGCGCCGCGCCCGGCGTGCCCGCATCGTCATCGCCAACCACGCCCTGGTCATGGCGCAGACGGCGATGGCGGCGATCCATCCCCGCGATAATTTGGGCGATCCGCACGCCCCGGCCCGGCTGGTCTTCGACGAGGGCCACCACCTGTTCGGCGCGGCCGATTCGGCCTTCGCGGCCCATCTGAGCGGGCAGGAGACCGCCGACCTGCGACGCTGGCTCCGCGGCGCCGAAGCGGCGGCCGGCCGCCGGTCGCGGGTGCGCGGCCTGAACAACCGGATCGGCGACCTGATCGTCGAGGACGAGGCGGCGGCGGAGGCGCTGGACCGGGTGCTGCGCCACGCCGCACAACTGCCGGCGCAGGGCTGGCTGCAGCGGCTGGATGCGGGCAACCCGCAGGGCGCGGCGGAACGGTTCCTCGCCGCCGTCCGCGAGCAGGTCTATGCCCGCAGCCCGGAGCGCGACAGCCTCTATGGCCTCGAAGCCGATATCCGGCCGGTTCCGGAGTTGCTGCTCGACAGCGCGGGCGAGCTGGACGCGGTCCTGCGCGGGCTGGCCGAACCGCTGAAGCGCCTCCGGCTGGCTCTCGAAGACATGCTCGATACGGAGGCCGAGACGCTCGATACCGCGACCCGGCAGCGGCTCGACGGTGCGGCGCGCAGCATCCTGCGCCGCGCCCTGATGCCGGTCGCCGCCTGGCGCGCCATGCTGGAAACGCTGAAGTCCGATCCGCCAGACGAGTTCGTCGACTGGTTCGCCGTCGACCGCCGGGCCGGACGCGACATCGACATCGGGATGCACCGGCGCTGGATCGATCCGATGGAACCGCTGGCGGCCGTGCTGTCGCGCCAGGCCCACGGCCTGCTCATGACATCGGCGACCATGAAGGACCGGACCCGCGCCGACGACAAGGGGGAAGGCGACGAGGGCTGGGCGTCCGCCGACCTGCGCTTCGGCGTGCGCCATCTGGACGGGCCGACCGCGCGTTTCGCCGTCGCCTCGCCCTTCGACTATCCGGCCCAGACCCGGATCTTCGTCGTGCGCGACGTGAACGGCGGCAATGCCGACCAGGTCGCCGCGGCCTACCGGGAACTGTTCGTCGCGGCCGGCGGCGGCGCGCTCGGCCTGTTCACCGCCATCGCCCGCCTGCGCGCCGCCCACGAACGCCTCGCCGAACCGCTCGACGACGCCGGCCTGCCGCTGCTCGCCCAGCATGTCGACGGCTTCGACGTCGCGACCCTGGTCGACCTGTTCCGCGCCGAGCGCAACGCCTGCCTGCTCGGCACCGACGCGGTGCGCGACGGCATCGACGTGCCGGGCGACGCGCTGCGCCTGATCGTCTTCGACCGGGTGCCCTGGCCCCGGCCCGACCGGCTGCACCGGGCGCGGCGCGAACGCTTCGGCGGCGCGGCGTGGGACGACATGCAGACCCGGCTCAGGCTGAAGCAGGCCTTCGGCCGGCTGATCCGGCGCAGGGACGACCGCGGCGTGTTCGTCCTGCTCGATTCGCGCCTGCCGACGCGGCTGACGACGGCGTTCCCGGACGGCGTCGACGTGCGGCGCACCGGCCTCGCCGAAGCCGTGCGGGAAACGCGTGCGTTTCTGGCCGGTTGATTCCGCCCTGCCGGCCCCCTAAGTGCCGGTCCACCGCGCGATCCGCGCCGACGTCACGGCGGAGCCCACCGGCATGAGCCAGCATCACAACGCCCTGATCTACACCATGGTCATCGTCTCGGCGGCGGACCGGGAGATGACCGACGCCGAACTGCGCCGCATGGGCCAGCTCGTGACGATCCTGCCGGTATTCCGGGATTTTCCCGTCGACGATCTGCCGGCCGCGGCGCGGGACTGCGCGGCGCTGCTGGCCGACGAGGACGGGCTGGAGAAGACCCTGGGCCTGATCGCCGAGGGCACGCCGGCGAAGCTGCGCGAGACCGTCTACGCCGTCGCCTGCGACATCGCCGCCGCCGACGGCAAGGTGGAGGAGGAGGAAGCCTATATTCTCCAGATGCTGCGCCATGCCCTGGGCGTGGACCGCCTCGCCGCCGCCGCGATCGAACGCGCCGCAAGGGCGCGGCATACGACGTTGTAGGCCGCGGTGCCGGCCGGGCGGGCTCCCGCACCGGCGGCAGGCGACAGGATAGTCCGGCCGAAACCGCCAGGACTTCGATAGACTGCCGGGCGACATCCCGGTTGTCTTTCCGAACGGAGCGCAGATGCGCGATCCCGACCCCGATCTCGACGCCGCCTACGACATCGAAGCCTCGGTGCCGGACCTGCCGGCGATCCAGGCGCGCTACGCCGCGGCAAGCGCGGCGCTGACCGGCCTCGACAGCGCCGCGCTCGACCTCGCCTACGGCCCGGACCCGCGGCACCGGCTGGACATTCTGGCGCCGCCGGAGGGCGCGCGCGCCGCCATCCTGTATTTCCACGGCGGCTACTGGAAAGGCGGCGACAAGGAAGGAAGGCGCTTTCCCGGCCCGGCCTGGAACGAACGCGGCGTCGCCTGGGTGCCGGTGGAATACCGCCTGGCCCCGGCCGCGACGGTCGACGGGATCGTCGACGACGCCCGCCGCGCCGTCGCCTGGTTCCACGCCCATGCGACCGAATACGGCTGCGACCCGGCGGCGATCCATATCGCGGGCAATTCGGCCGGCGGGCATCTGACCGCCATGCTGGCCGCCGAAGGCTGGCAGGCCGACCTGGGCCTGCCGGCGGACGTTATCGCCTCGGTCGCGCCGGTGAGCGGCCTGTTCGACCTGGCGCCCCTGCGCCGCACCTTCGCCAACGACTGGCTCGCGCTCGACGCGGCGGGCGCGCAACGCAACAGCCCCGTGCACCGGCCGCCGCGCGCCGGCATGCCGGTGGTCGTCGCCTGGGGCGGCGCGGAACCGGCGGCGTTCCGCGGCCAGTCCGAAGTCTATGCGGACGCCTGCCGGCAGGCCGGGGCCGACGTAACGGCGCTCGAATGCGCCGGCGCCGACCATTTCTCGATCATGGCCGACTGGGCCGACCCGGCGAGTGCGCTGTTCGCGGCGCTGGAGGGGAATATCGATGGTAGTGGGTAGGCGAACTGTTCCAATCCGGGCCGCCAAGTCGGCCAGCCTGAGGGTGATCATCGTTCGCCCGACAACCCCGCGCCCGAAAGTTTCGCCTTTACCGTCAATCGGCTCGGAGCGCCCGAAGCACCACGATTGCAATATTCTCGATTGGTAATAATCATTCCGCTCTGGAAATTTGAATAATTAAGCTCCATGCTTGCCAATTCCCATACTCTTTTTGATAGTAATTTGGCAGAGTCCGCGCTAATTTATGGTGAATTGAAATTTTCCTTGAAGCATTATTGAATTCGTACTCGACATACTCCTTCACCTTTTTCAAATAATTCTCGAATATTCCCTCTGGCGAATTAATCCTTCCCTCCCTTTTTGCAATCAACATCGCAAGAAACCCGTTATCGAGGTATCCTTGTTTGTTGGAAGAGTAACGATCAACAAGAGCGCAAATTCTTTGTAAGTCGAGCCAACAATTGTTATAATCCCATGATCGCTTTACTTCTATCACACAGGTTGGTTGATAATCGCAATTAAACAATACAATATCAGCGCGGTTATTCTCATTTAGGGCGGTCGGACGGCGACCTCTCGCGATGTTGGCTGTGGAACAAGTTCTTATGTGCTTGAAGGCCACTTCCAATTCTAAGCTTTCGTCTTTGCTCTGTTTTTTGTTGATCGCTTCCGCAATTTCAGCAGTCATCAGGCCCTCGACGCCAGAATCGGTTACCCAGCAACCCTTCGACCATTTTTCGTACTTTTCGTTCGCTGCGCATATCCCGCTATGTATCGCATTTGTTATCTGTCTTTCGCTGATTGGCATGAGATTGCATCCTTCGATATATAGTGGTTCCATATAACCTTATCCATGATGCCCCGCCAGTCTCTCGCACATCTCCGCTAACCGCCGGCGCAGCCGAGCGGGTTTTTCGACCGTTACGCTGTCGCCCCAGGTGACGAGGTGCCAGCACATTTCGTCGAGGCCGCCGGCGGTGAAGCGCACCGTGAGCGTGCCGTCATCGTGGGCTTCGACGGTCTGGTCCGGATGGAAGAGGAAGGCGGCTGCGT
This sequence comes from Rhodospirillaceae bacterium, assembly GCA_009840595.1. Classification (GTDB taxonomy): domain Bacteria; phylum Pseudomonadota; class Alphaproteobacteria; order Bin65; family Bin65; genus Bin65. Next base: position 129,361 of record VXNK01000165.1, read on the forward strand.
CGTCCGCCGCGCGCGCGTCGAAGCGCAGGACGACGCGGACGGGCGTCTCCTGGAACGTGCCGAAGGACCGCCGGGCGTAGCGCTGGAGATCGAACGCCGGGTCGCGCTCGAAGCGCTCGCCGGACAGCCGGGCCTCGCCGACATTGGCGAGGCGCCACAGCCGCGGCCCGCCGCTCCAGCCGTCGGCCGCCCGCGCGACCAGAAAGGCCCGGTTGCCGTAGAGCAGGCCGTAGGGCTCGACGCGCTGCCGGCTTTGCCGTCCGGTCGAGCGCGCACGGTAGCGGAAGGTCACGACCCGGCGGGTCAGGATCGCCTCGCGCAGCAGGGCAAGCAGGGCGGCATCGACCGGCTGGCGCGGGCCGGGCCGCATCGCCAGGCCCTCGGCGCGCGTCAGGGTTTCAAGATCGGCGTCGAGCCGTTCCAGCGCCGCGCCGCGCTGCATCGCGCGCAGCTTGCTACCAATCTCCCGGAGCTTCGCCGCCTGCTCCTGCAAGCCCGTCCGTTCGAGCGCCGCGGCGGCAGTCGCCAAGGCCGTCAACTCTTCGGCCTCGAACCCGAGAAGATTGCGCAGGGCATTGGATTGCAGTCGCCAGTGCCGCTTGTTGTCATCGGCCGGGACAATATCCAGCGGCCCGAACGCCCAATCGACGGCATCCCGCATCCGCTCTGCCGTCCGGCGGCTGACGGACATTTCTCGCTCTATATCGTCCAGGGTCAGGCCGCCGCGCGCGGCCTGAAGGCGGATTGCCAGGTCGATGATGTCCTTCACGCGTTCGTATCGCATCCGGCCGTCCTCCCCGCATCCGGCGAGGGCGTCGCCCTCGACGATAACGGGCGACCATAGCCCGCGGCGCCGGGGCCCGGAACCGCTACGGCCGGAATCCGATCGCCGTGGGCCGCTCCGGCTTGGCGTCGCACTCGGCGCGCAGCATTTCGGCGAGGGCGCCCGCGTCCTGCAACCGGCCCAGCAATCCGGCCTTGCGGCGCACGACTGCGAAATCGCCGGGGGTGAGCGCACTCAGCGCCGCCAGGGATGCCGGCGGCGGCAGCGAGAAGAATTTGCGGAACGCCGCATTAGCCTGTTCCGGCCCGAGATAGTCGAGCGCGATCTTGAATACGAAGCGCCGCAACGTCGCCGGGTCGAGATGCGTGCCGAAATTGGTCGTGCAGGCGAAGGGCAGCGGGTGGACCTCCATCCAGGTCAGCATCTCGTTGACCTGGCTGACCTCCCAGCTGCGCTGGGCGAAGCGGCGGTCGGCCAGCAGCGAATCGGCTTCGTCGAAGACCAGGAAGGCGCCGGTATCGCGCGCTTCGGCGAAAGCGCGGGCGATTTGCCGTTCGGTCTGCCCGACCCACATGGACAGGAGGTCCGAGGCCCGCTTCTGCACGACCTCCAGGCCGAGGCGCTCGGCGAGATAGCGGACGCAGGCGCTCTTGCCAGTGCCCGGCGGCCCCTGGAGGCAGAGCGAGAACCGCCCCGCGCCGGCGGATACGAGGCGGTCGGCCAGCACACCCGGATCGGTGTCGGCCCGGATCAGGCCGGGATCGAAGCCGGCCGGCGCCGCCTGGGGCGGCCTGCCGCAGGAGAGGACGCGGGACAGGCTCTCGACGCCGCGGCGCACTGCGGCGATGTCGCCGCCCGCGAGATGGGCGGCGGCGGTCGCCCCGGCCGCGACGCCGGGTGCGGCGTCGAACTCGGCGGCGAGCGCCTGCACGTCTTCCGGCGCCGCCTCGATACCGTGGCGGTCGAGCTGGCGCGACCAGACCCGCGCTCTAACCTTCATCGTCGGCGGGCGCAATTCGAATGCGAACATCATGCGCCGGAGAATCGCCGGGCTGACATCCCGTGCATCGTTCATGGTCCACAGGGTCGGCGCCGGCGTCTTCTCCAATAGCCGGTTCATGAATATCTTCGAGGAAGACGCACGGGTTCCGGACGAGAACATCCGACCGAAAATGCCGAAACCGCTGTCCGGGCCGCTGAGCAAGTCGTCCATTTCGTCGAACAGGAGCAGCGCCCGCCGGTTTCCGGCCAACAGACGCTGGGCCAGCGTGAGCTCCCGAAGTCGCTCTGTGCGGGTAGGTTCGTCGCCGTCCTCGTCCGCCTCGCCGATGCTGTAGAGCGTTGCGCCGAGGCGTTGGGCCAACATCTTGCAGAATTCGGTCTTGCCGGTTCCCGGCGGCCCGTAGAGCAGGATGTTGACGCCCGGTGCGTCGCTGTCGAGTGCGCCCTTCACCAAAGTCTCGACATGATCGCGGTCGTCGGCGACATGATCGAAATCCAGCCGTTCGAGATCGCCCGGTGAGGCGGCATCCAGCAGCAGGCTCGTCACATCGGCATTTTCGTCGCCTGACGCAGCGACCAAGCGAAGCAGCCGCCCGGCTATCTGGATTTCGCCATCGTAATCGACGGAAACCGCCCCCGACCGGACCAACGGACAATCATCCTGCAAACGCGATTGGATTCTGTTCGGAGACAGCCCGAGAAGGAGAGGCAGTGCCCGGCACCTGACGTTGAGCGGCGCTCCGTGCCTCGAGTAATCGTCGAAGATATCGTCGATAACCGACTCGAATGCCGAATGCGTCTTGTACCGCAATGCGAATTCCAGGATTCGGACGTCGGTCGGGTCGAGTCGCATCGCTTCGCCGAAGCGCAGGAGCCGCAACGCGGTCCGGTCAGGTTCGGCCTCCTTCGCCGAATTATCGTTCCGCAGAGTTCGCACGATGCAGCGCAGAGCCGCGTCCGATGGCTGCGATACGTCGATCTCGGGAAGGTTCAGGTCGACCCAGTCCTTTCTTTTGCGGCGGGCAAACGAGTCGCGGTTATCGGGATCGACGATCCATTCGACCAGATTCCGCGCCAACCCTTCGCGCGAGTTGAGGCGGGAGGCGGCGTTCGCCAGATAGTCTGTGAGCAGATACCGCTCGTAGTCGGTCAGCATGGGTCTCTCCTGTTCAGCCGAAGGAAGAGAGACTATCGGGACGCTACGTCAGATTCGGTCGTATATGTCGGGCGTCGAGCGAATAATTCCCGGAACCTGCGATACGCGCCCGCTTCGACCGGAACCGCCGACCCGGCCGGAAGCGCGGACGGAGGCTTGATATTCGTGTCCAGAACATTAAATGAACAAACCCGAGAGCGGCGCGCCGCGACAGCGGATGCGCCGGAGCATGACAGATCGTATCGGAACATGACATTTCATGACACGGGCCATCCCCTCTTCTGTCATCCCGACCGGTCGCAACCCCCGTCGTCATTCCGACCGAGCGAAGCGCGCGGAGGAATCTCGACTCGATCGCGGACATGCAAATCCCGGAAGCCGGCGACGAGATTCCTCCCCTTCGACTTCGCTCAGGGCAGGCTACTTCGCGGACTGGCGGCCGCTCCGGTCGGAATGACGGGTGGGGTTGGAGCGAACACCGAAAGCCGGAACATGACAAATCATGACATTTCCTGACGCCTCGGGAGAGTCCGGCCGCCACCTCTGCCGCGGCGGGCTCGACCCGATATCCGGAAGCGGCCGGACATGACGGAACCTGACATTTCCCGACACATCCTGACGGAGCACGACATTCCCCGATGCAACCCGACCGAACCTGACATTTCCTGACACACCATGACATTCCGCGATTCCTGCTCCGGCTCTGGCCGCGGCGCCCGACAGGTCGGCGGACGGCGGATTTGCCGACGCGTCGACCGGGCCGGGGCGGGTCTCAGCGCTGGGGTTCGATCAGAATCCCGTCGACCGCGGAGATTGTGCCGCCGGGCCCGACCCTGAGCAGCAAGACCTCGCCCGAGGCGACGGCCCGGCCCGTGAGCGCCGCGATGTTCACATAATGGGTGACCAGAACGACGGTTTCTCCCGGCGGCAGGCCGAACAGGAAGCGCCGCAGTGCGGCGGTCTGCCGGCCGGCCCGGGCCCGATTGCGGAAGAAGGAGTTGAGCGCGGGCAGGTCCTCGACCGGGCCCAGGCTGAGGAGCCGGGCCGTGTCCCGGCAGCGGCACCATTGACTCGTGAGGACCCGGTCGACGGACACGCCGGCGGCGCGGATCGCCGCCCCGATCTCCCGCGCCTGATCCCTGCCCCGCGCGTCGAGATTGCGCTGGGTGGTGCAGTCGTCGAGCGCGAAGTCCGCCGGATCTCCCGATCCCGGCGCATAGGCGTGGCGCACGATGGCAACGATGCCGGGCTCGGAAAGGCGGGCAAAACGGGTATCGGCGGCTGTCGGCGCCGGGGGGAGAATGAAGGCCGCCATCAGGGCGGCGGCGAGAAGCAGGCGTGTCATCGGCACGTTCCCGAGGCCAGGCGATAGACGGGTCAAGTGCACAATACCGCCTATCCGCCGAACGGCGCCCTGCCCGTCAGGACCGCGCGCAGGAAGCGGCCGACTTCGCGGTTGGAAATTTGCCTGGCCCGGTCGTCGCGGCCGATCAGGTAGGGCGGCCCGCCGACGCACAGGCCGAGGATGGTCATGCGCAATAGTGGCGAAACCATGATGAGGTCGGTGTTGAGGTCGCGGATCCGGCCGTCCGGCTCGACGCGCATCCGGCAGCCGTGCATCTGCCGGCCGATGCGGAACCGGGACCAGCCGCCGTCCCACTGGTGCGGCGCGTCCTTTATGGCGATCAGCCGGCCGGCGCTGCCGCCGCGCCGCATGTCGTCCAGATAGGCCCGGCAGCGTAGCGGGTCGATCAGCTCGTCGGCGGTGCCGTACAGCATCAGCAGCGGCGCGCCGGTCGTCCGCGGCTGCGCGAAGCGGGCGATGCACGGCGCATAGAAGGCGATGTGGCCGGCGAAACGCAGACCGCGGCCCAGCTTGCGGGTAATCCGCCGGTCCAGCATGTAGGCCGCCGCCATGCCGCCGTAGGAAAAGCCCATGACGAAGGCGCGGCGCGGATCGACGACGGGATGCTTGCGGGCGACCCAGCGCAGCGCCGCGAAGGCGTCGGCGATCGTCATGGTTTCGGTCACGTCGATCAGCCGGCGCACGAACCCGCCGCTGCCGCCGCTGCGCGCCGCAAAGACGTCAATTGCGACGGCGGCCAGCCCCATAGCGGCGAATTGGCGGCCGTAGACATGCTCGCGGGCATAGCGGACCCCGCTTGCGCCATGCAGCAGGATAACGATCGGCACGCTGCGCGCCGGCCGGCGGCCTGCGGGCAGGGGTTGCGGAAGGTAGAGCGTGCCGATTCCCGTCGTTTCTTCGGCATCGTCCGCGTCGGTCGGCGCGAAGGGGCTAGTCGTCGGGAAGCGGATGTCCCGGCCGGCGTAGCCTTCGAGGCCCGCTTCGCCGGGCCACGGGCGGATGAGTTGCGGCCAGTCGCCCGCCTTTACGTCCTTTCCGGCCAGGACGACAAGACCGAGGCAACCGAACAACAGGCCAAAGCGCGCCGTTCCGCGGCGGCCCACCCTACGGTATATCCCGGCCATGACCCTTCTTACCGATCCGGCGCAGGTCGCCGCCCTGTGCGCCCGTCTGGCGGCCGAAGACTTCGTCACCGTCGATACCGAATTCATCCGCGAAAAAACCTACTGGCCCGTGCTGTGCCTGATTCAGCTCGCCGGCGAGGACGAGGCGGCTGCCGTCGATCCGCTGGCGCCGGGCATGGACCTTACGCCGGTCTGGGACCTGATGCAGAATCCCGATGTCGTGAAAGTCTTCCACGCCGCCCGGCAGGATATCGAGATTTTCGTGCATCTGACCGGCCGGACGCCGACGCCGGTCTACGATACCCAGATTGCCGCGATGGTGTGCGGCTTCGGCGACCAGGTCGGCTACGAGCAGCTGGTGCGCAAGCTGGCGAAGGCGCAGATCGACAAGGGCGCTCGCTTTGCCGACTGGGCGGCCCGGCCGCTGACCGGGAAGCAGCTCGCCTACGCCCTCTCCGACGTAACCCATCTGCGTACGGCCTACCGGAAATTGCGGGAGCGCATCCGCTCGGCAGGGCGCGAAGACTGGATCGCGGGGGACATGGCGGCGCTCGAAGACGCCGCCACCTACATTACGGAGCCGGAAGATGCCTGGAAGCGGGTCAAGTCACGCTCCCTCAAGCCCCGGTATCTCGGCGTCCTGAAACAGGTCGCGGCGTGGCGCGAGAGCTTTGCGCAACAGAAGAATATTCCGCGGAACCGGGTGTTCCGCGACGAGGCCCTGGTGGACATCGCCGCCAATGCGCCGCGGACCGTGGCGGCGCTGATGCGCACGCGCGGCGTCTCGAAAGGGCTGGCGGAAGGCCCGGCCGGCGCGGCGATCCTCAAGGCGGTCGAGCGCGGTCTGAACGAGCCGGCGCCCGAACCGCAACCCGGCGCGATCCGGGAAGAGCTGCCGGCCGGCGCCGCGCCGGTGGTCGAGTTTCTCAAGGTGCTGCTGAAGGAACGGTGCGAGACGGGCCGCGTCGCCCAGAAACTCGTCGCGTCGGCCGCCGACCTGGAGCGGATCGCCGTGGACGACGAGGCCGACGTGCCGGCGCTTGCCGGCTGGCGCCGCACCCTGTTCGGCGAGGACGCCCTCGCCCTCAAGCACGGCCGGCTCGCCCTGGCGGTGCGCAACGGCGGCATCGAGACCATCCGCCTGAACGATGGGTAACTCCGGCCATCGCCTTTTGACTTGGCCCCCGCCGGCCCTATTGTCCGGTTGACGCCCCCAACAGCGCGAACGGATCGGTCATGACCCGGAAAATCACCGTCGATATCGTCTCCGATACGGTCTGTCCGTGGTGTTATGTCGGCAAGCGGCGCTTCGAGGAGGCGCTGGCCCGAAGGCCGCCGGACCTCGAAATCTATGTCGGCTGGCGGCCGTTCCAGCTCAATCCCGAGATGCCGGCCGAAGGCATGGACCGGAAGGCCTATCTCGCCGCCAAGTTCGGCGGCGACGAGCGGGCCGAACACATCTATTCCGCGATCCGCGAGGCCGGCGCGTCGACCGGCCTCGACTTCGATTTCTCCCGCATGGCGCGCCAGCCCAACACCCTCGATTCGCACCGGCTGATCGACCGGGCCGGCCGGGCGGCAGAGGACTCCGGAGGCCGGCCCGGCCTGCAGGACGCGGTCGTGGAACGGCTGTTCCGGGCTTGTTTCATGGAAGGCAGGGACATCGGCGACCGGGAAACCCTGGTCGAACTCGCCGCCGATGCCGGCATGGACGCCGCCGAAACCCGGGCCTACCTCGACAGCGACGAGGATGCCGAACGCATCCGGCAGGAAGACGACATGGCCCGGCAAATGGGCATCCAGGGCGTGCCCTGTTTCATCGTCAACCGACAATATGCCGTCTCCGGCGCCCAGGAACCTGCGGTGTTCCTGAAAGCCTTCGAGGAGGTGCTGGCAGCCGAAGACGCAGCGGCGGAAGACGCCGAACCCGCGCCGGCCTGAGCCGGCCTGAGCCGGCCTGAGCCGGGCCGTCACGACTTTTTGACGGCCCGCCGGCGCAAATGCGGCTATACCCTGCGCCCGAATTTCCGGTTCCGGAGCGCGCGCATCATGTCCAACCCGTCGATCGCCGACAGCACCTTCCGCCACAGCGAGAATGAGTGGGCGACGCGCGTCGAACTGGCCGCCCTCTACCGGGTCGCCGACCGCTACGGCATGACCGATATCGCCAACCAGGAGATCGGCGCCCGGGTCCGCGGCGAGCCCGACCGCTTCCTCATTCATCCCTACGGGCTGCTTTTCGAGGAGGTCCGCGCCTCGGACTTCGTCAAGGTGGGCCTGGACGGCGCGGTCGCCGACGGGCGCGGCATCTGGAACGGCAGCGGGCAGGAGAATTTCGCCGAGCGCAGCGGCGAGCGCTGGGTCAGCGACGGCGGCGTCAATCTCGGCCGGTGGATTTTCGGCGCGCGCCCGGACTGCAATTTCTTCATCCACGCGCACTGCGAGGATGTGATGGCGGTATCGGCGACCGAGGGCGGCCTGCGGCCGGTCAGCCAGGCCTTCATCTATCTGCGCGCCCACATCGCCTATCTCGATTACGACTTCGCCGAGGACGACGAGTATGCAGCCGGATTCCTCAAGGCGATCGCAGACCGCGATATCCTGATTTCGCACAATCACGGCTACTACGCACTCGGCCGCTCGGCGGCGGAGGCCTTCTTCCGCGCCTTCTATCTGCGCCAGGCCTGTGCGGTGCAGGTCAAGGCGGCGGCGACCGCGGCCGGCATGGGCGAAGGAATGCGCGAGATCGATCCGCAGCGCGTCGCCATGATCGAAGACCAGATGCTCGAGTCGGCCCATTACCATTACGACGGCAGCACCGAATGGGCGGCGCTGCTGCGCAAGCTCGAGCGCGAGTGCCCCGACTACCGGACGTAAGCGCCCGTTCTTTTGTCCACCGGCTGTAGCGGCGCCGATGCCTTGAACCGCAGGAGGTGTCAGCCGCTCTGCGGCGGACTGCGCATCAGCCCGGCGAGCCGGCCGGTTTCCATTCCGTCGCCGTCTTTTTCAAGATGGCGCGCCGCGTTCAGCCGGGCCTCGTCGGTCCGGTTCTGGTTCAGCTTCCAGGTTCCGTCCACCGATTCCACGTCCAGTTCGACCGGCAGGATCGCGCGCATCATCGCCTGCAAATGCCGGTCGGGCACCTTCGACGTCCGCCATGGCGGCTTGGGCAGGAGCCGATGCTCGAATTGCGCCGCGAGCGCATCCAGATGGGGGCGCAGGGTCTCCTCCGGACGAAGCCGCAGCCGGCCCCTCAGGTGAACGGCCACATAGTTCCACGTCGGGACCAGGTCGGCGCCCGCTTCGTACCAGTCGGGCGAAACGTAACCGTCGGGCCCGCTGACCGCCAGGACCGCCGGCCTCTCTCCTTTCGCCAGGCAGCGTGCGATCGGGTTCGACCGCACGATATGGGCATGGACGACCCGGCCGTCCCCGGCCAGCAGGAAGGGAATGTGGCTGAGCAAGGGCCCGGCCGCGTCGCCTGCGTCCACTGCCAGCACGCCGAACGACCGCTCTGTTGCGAGTGCCAGGCTCGCTTCGCGGGAAACCTGCCGGAATACGGGATTAGGGTGCATGAAACAGTCGCTTCGGGTTTTGTCCTGGAGGGTGCCGGCCGTCCTCTCGATCGTCCGGTGAATACTGCCGGCTAAATCGGCAGGGCGGTCGTCTCCTTGATGTCTTCCATCACGAAACTGGCCGAAATGTCCGAGATCGGGACCTTGGCGATCAGGCGCTTGTAGAACCGGTCGTAGCCCTTGACGTCCGGAACCCGCAGCCGGAGCACATAGTCGATGTCGCCGGTCATCCGGTGAGCGCCCTGGATCTCCGGCAGCGTCCGGACGGCCTCTTCGAACTTGGCGAGCCAGTCTTTCTCGTGCGCGCTGGTGCGGATGATGACGAAGACCGAGAGGCCGAGACCGACCGCATCCGGATCGATCAGGGCGACCCGCCCGTGAATGACCTGCCGCTCCTCCAGCAGCTTGACGCGGCGCCAGCAGGCGTTGCGCGACAGGTTCGTCCGGGTGGCCAGTTCGTCCATGCTGACCGACGCGTCCTGTTGCAGGCAGCGCAGGATTCTGAGGTCGGTTTCGTCAAGAACCAGGCTCATTTTGGGACGATATCCGAAAATATCGAAAATTTGTAGAAAAATTGGGACACTTGTTCCGGGCCGTTCGGGTATCGTGAGCGGCAGGCGAATCGGCGAGCGGCGGAGCGCGAACCATGAACCAGCGGCAAGCGAGCATCCCGGCAGGGACATTCCTGAGCGCCTTCCGCGATCATCCGGCCAGCGTCGGCGAAACCTATCCCGAGCATATGGGGTTCGCGCTGCGCTTCGGCGCCCGGTTGCTCTGCGCCGGCGTAGCGGCCTGCATCCACGCCCTCGTCCCGGCGTTGTTCGAGACCACGGCGAGCGATACGGTCAAGGCAATGCACGCTGAAATCGAGGGCCGCGGCCGGACAACGGGCTGAAACGCCGGCCGGGCGCCTCGCGCACTCAGCGAAGCCGGGCGGCCGCCCCCTCGATTTTCCGGTCGATTTTCCGGCCGAACGCTTCGAGGCGCGTCCTGTCGAGCGCCGCCACGCCGTAAAGGCTCAGCATTTCGAAATCTGCCTGGGGCGCGCAGCTTCCGAGGATGGCGCCCTTCAGCACCCGCTTGACCGGCTGCCGCAGGATCAGGCGGTCGATCTTCCACGGCGAGGTCAGCGTCGTAATCGCAAGGCAGTATCTGAGCCCGGAAAGCGCCGGTGTGATCGCGCCGGTTTCGGGCGCGTTGTCGAAGGCGACGCCCGGCGCCCACACCCGGTCGAACCAGCCCTTGAGCAGTGCGGGCAACCCGAACCACCAGGTCGGAAAGACGAGGATCAGCGTCTCCGCCCGCTTCAGCTGCGCCGTCTCCGCGCGGGTTGCGGCGCCGTCGAAGGCGCCGAAATAGCTCGCGCGCTCCGCCGCGGTGAGGGCCGCCTCGAAGCCGCGATCATAAAGGTCCAGATGCTCGTAGGCGACGCCGTTGGCCTCGAGGCCGGCTGCGACCCGGCCGACAAGATGGTGGCACAGGCTGTCTTTCAGCGGATGGCAGGAAACGATCAGGCAGTTCGGTTCGGCGTTTCGCAGCGTCGTGGCTTCGGCCAATTTTGCCGCCTCCGCTCTCGCCGTATCAGGCCGGGGCCAGGACGAAATCGAACCGCGCCCGCCAGGCCCCGCCGGCCCGGCCGAGCCGCATCGCCAGGCCTTGGCGGTAGATGAAATCCCGGCGGTTGGCCTCGTCCAGGTCCGGAAAATACAGCTGGGTGGTCAGCAGGCGGGTGCGCGCACCCTGAACCTTGACGTGAAAGTGCGGCGTCCGCCCGGTGTAGTGGCCGGGCCGGATCGTCTCGAACCGGAAGGCGCCGGCGCTGTCGGCAAACTGGTGGCCGCGATAGCGGAAGCCGCTGTTGTCGTAGCGCCCCCGTTCGTCGCAATGCCACAAGTCGACAACCGCGCCCGGCACGGGGCGGCAGTCGGGCGTCAGGACCAGCCCCTGGAGCACCAGTGGTTCGCCGCCGCTGCCCGGCTCGCGCAGGTCGGCGCGGCGCGGCGTCGACGGCGTGTAATACGGCCCTTCGGTCTGCCCGATCGTGCCGGGCGTGCAGTTCGACGGCGGAGCAAGGCCGAGGCCCCGGTCTGCCGCCGGACCGCGGAAGTCGTATCCCAGGGGCGTCGAGCGGGCGCCGGCCAGGAACAGCGTCGCCGCCGTTCCGGCAACGCCGACCGCCAGGCCCGCCGCGACCGATCTCCGGGTTATGCCGCCTTTCGACATGAACCCAGCCTACCATATCCCGCGCCGGAGGACGAAGCGCGTTCCACCGACCAGGGACGCAGCGAAGCCGCCGAACGCTTCGGGCGGCATGGCGAGCGAACCCGATAACAATTCTTGACGCCTTCCACAGGCCTTACTACGGTTTGCGTTTTTTCGCGGTGGCCGATTCCGGGTGCAGGAAGGGGGAACCCGGCATCCGGAAGAATACACGCCTTGCCGATGCCTGAAGGGAGCGTGGCAGCATGATCGGAGAAAGCGCATTGTCTGCGCAGCCTGACATCGCAGCGGGCCGGCTTTCGCAGGCGGAATACGCGCGTAACTTCGACGACATCAAGCGGCCGCTGACCCCGCAGCAGGCGCCGATCGACGCCAGCCGCTGCTATTTCTGCTACGACGCGCCCTGCATCGAGGCCTGCCCGACCGGCATCGATATTCCGAGCTTCATCCGCAAGATCGCCACCGACAATGTCCGGGGCGCCGCGATGGACATCCTGCAGGCCAACATTTTCGGCGGCGCCTGCGCCCGGGTCTGCCCGGTCGAGGAACTGTGCGAGGAAGCCTGCGTGCGCACGGCGCAGGAAGGCAAGCCGGTGAATATCGGCCTGCTCCAGCGCTACGCCACCGACCGGTTCTTCAAGCGCGGCGAGCAGCCCTTCGAGCGCGCCGCGCCGACCGGCAAACGGATCGCCGTGGCCGGCGGCGGGCCGGCGGGCATGAGCTGCGCCCACGGCCTCGCCCGTCTCGGCCACGAGGTGACGGTCTACGAAGCGCGCGCCAAGGCCGGCGGGCTCAACGAATACGGCATCGCCGCCTACAAGGTGATCGACGATTTCGCCCAGCGCGAGCTGGATTTCATCCTTTCCGTCGGCGGCATCACGCTGGAGTTCAACAAGGCGCTCGGCGCGGACATCTCCCTCGCCGGGTTGCGGCGGGACTACGACGCGGTGTTCCTGGCGACCGGCCAGGCCGGCGTGAAGGCGCTGGAGGTCGAGGGACAGGCGCTCGAGGGCGTCCGGCCGGCGATCGACTATATTGCCGAACTGCGCCAGGCCGGCGACCTGGCGGCACTGCCCGTCGGGCGCAGGGTCGTCGTGATCGGCGGCGGCAACACGGCCATCGATATCGCCGTCCAGACGAAACGGCTGGGCGCCGAGGACGTGACCATCTGCTACCGCCGCGGCCCGGAGGAGATGGGCGCGACCTGGCACGAACAGGAGGTCGCCCAGACCAGCGGCGTCAGGATCAAGCACTGGGTCCGCCCGGTGCGGCTGCACGGCGCGAACGGCCATGTCGGCAGCATCGAACTGGAATACACGAAGCTCGGCGACGACGGCCGGCTGGCCGGCACCGGCGATACGACAACCCTGCCGGCGGACAGCGTGTTCACCGCGATCGGCCAGATCCTGATCGCCGATCCGGTGGCGGACGGCGCCGGCGAGCCGCTCGACATCCAAGGCGGCCGGATCGTCGTGAACGAGGAACTCCAGACGTCGCTGCCCGGCGTGTTTGCCGGCGGCGACTGTATCGCGGGACTCGACCTGACCGTGCAGGCGGTGGAAGACGGCAAGATCGCCGCGCGGTCGATCCACCGCTACCTGACCCGATGAGCGGGAGGCAAAGACCATGGCCGACCTGAGAACCGATTTCGTCGGAATCAAATCGCCCAACCCGTTCTGGCTGGCCTCCGCCCCGCCGACGGACAAGTACTACAATGTCGAGCGCGCCTTCAGGGCCGGCTGGGGCGGCGTGGTCTGGAAGACCGTCGGCGAGCCGATCGTCAACGTCACGTCGCGCTACGGTGCCGTGGAGCACAACGGCTCCCGCATGGCCGGCTTCACCAACATCGAGCTGATCTCCGACCGGCCGATCGACGTCAACCTGCGCGAGGTCAAGCAGATCAAGCGCGAATGGCCGGACCGGGCGCTGGTCGTCTCCCTGATGGTGCCGTGCGACGAGGAAAGCTGGAAGACCATCCTCGCCGACGTCGAAGACACCGGAGCCGACGGGATCGAGCTCAATTTCGGCTGCCCCCACGGCATGTCCGAGCGCGGCATGGGCTCGGCGGTCGGCCAGGTGCCGGACTATGTCGAGATGGTCACGGCCTGGTGCAAGAAGCACACCAGGATGCCGGTCATCGTCAAGCTCACGCCCAATATCACCGACATCCGCTACCCGGCCCGCGCCGCGCGCAAGGGCAACGCCGATGCCGTGTCGCTGATCAACACGTTGGCCTCCGTGATCGGCGTCGACCTCGACACGATGGCGCCGCTGCCGCTGGTCAACGGCAAGGGGACGCACGGCGGCTATTGCGGCCCGGCGGTCAAGCCGGTCGCGTTGCGCATGGTCGGCGATCTGGCGCGCGACCCCGAATGCCGCGGCATGGGGATCTCGGGGATCGGCGGCATCTCGACCTGGCGCGACGCGGCGGAATACCTCTCCATCGGCGCCGACAACGTCCAGGTCTGCACGGCAGCCATGCATCGCGGCTTCAAGATCGTCGAGGACATGATCGACGGCCTGTCGAACTGGATGGACGAAAAGGGCTACCGCGCCCTGTCGGATTTCCAGGGCGCGGCGGTGCGCAACTATGTCGAATGGGGCGAGCTCGACATGAACTACGAGATCGTCGCCCGCATCGACCAGGACCTGTGCATCAAGTGCGGCCTGTGCCACGTCACCTGCGAGGACACCTCCCACCAGTCGATCGCGGCGCTCAGGGTCGACGGCGAACGGCGCTACGAGGTGATCGACGAGGAATGCGTCGGCTGCAACCTGTGCATGTATGTCTGCCCGGTCGACGGCTGCATCACCATGGAGCCGGTCGACAACGGCAAGCCCTACGTCGTCTGGGCCGACGACCCGCGGAACCCGGCCAATCGGGCCCAGGCGGCCGAATAGACTTGTCGCCGCCAAAGGGTTCCGCAGCGGTATTTAGGTCAAAATTCCCACATTTTTATTTGATCGCTCAACTTTCCCTTTCTGTCTAACTCCTTGGAATTGCACCGTTTTCCAGCCAATCGAAATTTAGACAGACCGGTCTATCTATAGTGTTTTTTTGCATCCGGCCTTTCCGCTGGGCTTGCTTCCGCCTGCCTCCGCCGCGCCTGCGTTATGTTCATATAATGTTCCAAAAGCCGATGTCAACACCATTGGGCGCAGGGTAGTGAGTCGGTTTGAATTTCAGGTCCGGGCGGAACCCGAAGTCCTGTCCGTCACCCCGATGTGTCACCCCGATGTGTCACCCCGGCCGCCTGCCCCGGACCCGATCCGGGGACCGAAGGGAGAGCCGGGGACCAGAGCCTGCCCCTTCGGCAAGCTCAGGGCAGGCTCTGAGCCTGCCGAAGGGCCGACCCGACAGGCTTCAGCCCGTGGCTCTGGACCCCGGATCGTCGCTCCGCTCCGTCCGGGGTGACAAGAAAGGGATGCCGGGCGTTGCGGCGCGACGGATAATTTCAAACGGAATCGCTACCCGGCGCAGCGTGCCGGACGAAGGTTGCGGCGACGGTGGCAGATCCGGCCCGGCCGGCAGTCTGGCCCGCCCGGCGGCCGGAGCGCTTCGCCCTACTCCGCCGCTTCGCGGATGATGGCGACCGGCCGGGCGCGTTCGTGCTTGATCTTGAGCGCCTCGTAATAGGGCGCGAAGGGCGGGCGGTCGATGTAGCGGCCGGCGCCGCGGACCGCGCGCACGTCGCCGTCGTCCCAGACCAGCCGGCCCTGGCTGAAGGTCTTGACGTTGATGCCGGTGACTTCCATGCCCTCGAAGATGTTGTAGTCGACCCGCTGATGGTGGGTCTCGACCGAGATAGACCGGCTGCGCGTCGGATCCCAGATCGCCAGGTCGGCGTCCGCCCCCGCGGCGACCACGCCCTTGCGCGGATAGATGTTGAAAATCTTGGCCGCGTTGGTCGAGGTCACGGCGACGAACTCGTTCATGGTCAGCCGGCCGGTGTTGACGCCGTGCTCCCAGAGCACATGCATCCGGTCCTCGATGCCGCCGGTGCCGTTCGGGATCAGCCGGAAATCGTGGCGGCCGGCGGCCTTCTGCGGCGCGCAGAAGCAGCAATGGTCGGTCGCCGTAGTCTGCAGGTTCCCGGCCTGCAACCCCCGCCACAGCGCCGCCTGATGCTCCGGCGAGCGGAAGGGCGGGCTCATGACGTAGGCCGCCGCGGTCGCAAAATCGGGATGGCGGTAAACGCTGTCGTCGATCAGCAGATGCCCGGCCAGGACCTCGCCGAACACGCGCTGGCCCTCGTTGCGCGCCCGCACGATCGCCTCCAGCGCGTCGATGCAGGAGGTGTGGACGACGTAGAGCGGCACGTCGAGCACCTCGGCGATGCGGATCGCCCGGTTGGCCGCCTCGCCCTCGACCTCCGGCGGGCGCGACAGCGGATGGCCCTCCGGCCCGGTCACGCCCTGGTCGTACAGCTCCTGCTGGAGATGGTAGACCAGTTCGCCGTTCTCGGCGTGGACGGTGCAGATCGCGCCCAGTTCGCGGGCCCGGCAGAAGCTGTTCACCAGCGTCTCGTCCTCGGCCATGATCGCGTTCTTGTAGGCCATGAAATGCTTGAACGAGTTGACGCCGTGATCGCGCACCAGCGTGCCCATGTCGGCGCGGACCGTCTCGTCCCACCAGGTGATGGCGACGTGAAAGGTGTAGTCGCTGACCGACTTTTCCGCCCATTCGCGCCACTGGCGGTAGGCGTCCAAGATGTTCTGCTGCGGCTCGGGGATCACGAAATCGATGATCGTCGTGGTGCCGCCGACGCAGCCCGCGGTCGTCCCGGTCTCGAAGTCCTCGGACGCCACGGTGCCCATGAAGGGGAGCTGCATGTGGGTGTGCGGGTCGATGCCGCCCGGCATGACGTAGCAGCCGCCGGCGTCGACGGTCTCGGCGCCGCCCGGCGCTTCCAGGTTCTCGCCGACGGCGGCGATCCTGTCGCCGTCCAGAAGCACGTCGGCGCGGAAGCTGCGGTCGGCGTTCACGACGGTTCCGCCCCGGATCAGAGTGGCCATCTCGGTGTCTCCCAACGATACCGCCGGCGCAGCCGGAAGCGGCGCCGGCGACTGGAACCAAGCCCGGATTCTACGACAAATCGCGCGTCAGCGCCAGTCCGGGCGCGCCGCGTCGCGGCTCGATGGCACGATTTCGAGCCATCGCGAGACGGCGTTCGGTCAAAGGGTATCGATGATGAGGACGACGTTCTCGCAGCGCGCCCGGGTCCCGCGCCGGCCCCGCCCGGAACATTGGCGCCGCGGCGAACCTCATCCGGAAATCCCCATCCGGAAATCCTATGACCGCCGGTTCCGGGAAGAAGTTATACTGTCGGTATGAAAACAGCCGTATCGATCCCCGACGACATTTTCGAACGCGCCGAACGGCTGGCGTCGCAAGGACGGCGGTCCCGAAGCGAAGTGTACGCCGCCGCGCTCGACGAATATCTCGCGCGCCATGCGCAGGACGAGGTTACCGACGCAATGAACCGGGCATGCGGCGAGGTCGGAGGAAACGATGACGCCTTCCTCGCCGCCGCCGGCAGACGGGTGCTCGCTGACTCCGAATGGTGATCTCCCAGGGCAATGTGTGCCGGCCGGACCCGCCCTTGCCGTTCGGCGATTACCGGTCGGACGGGACGGTTGGCGATCGTTTTCTGGCGGAAAGACGGCCTGTTGGGCTAAATTCGACCTTTGCGCGCTTCGCCCGGAACCGGCGAAGGCCGCAGCATCCCGAAGGAGGCAGGACATGACCACAGTCAGGGCCGGTCTGATCCAGTTCGCGCTCAACACCAGCACCGACGAAAGCCCCGAGACGATCAAGGCCAACATGATCGAGGCGCATCTGCCGCTGATCGACGAGGCGGGCGAAAACGGGGTCCAGGTCCTGTGCCTGCAGGAGGTGTTCAACCAGCCCTATTTCTGCCCGAGCCAGGACGTGAAGTGGTACGCCGCGGTCGAGAAGATCCCCGACGGGCCGACGACCCGGCTGATGCAGGACTATGCGAAAAAGCATTCCATGGTCATCGTGGTGCCGATCTACGAGGAAGAGCAGACCGGCGTCTATTACAACACCGCAGCGGTCATCGACGCCGACGGCAGCTATCTCGGCAAGTACCGCAAGACGCACATCCCCCAGGTCGCCGGCTTCTACGAGAAGTTCTTCTTCAAGCCCGGCACGTCCGGCTGGCCGGTTTTCGAGACCGCCTATTGCAAGCTCGGCGTCTATATCTGCTACGACCGGCATTTCCCGGAAGGCTGGCGCGCGCTCGCGCTCAACGGCGCGGAATATATCGTCAACCCGTCGGCCACCGTCGCCGGGCTCAGCCAGTATCTCTGGAGGCTCGAACAGCCGGCCTCCGCCGTCGCCAACGGGGTCTATATCGGCGCCTGCAACCGGGTCGGCACCGAAGGCCCTTGGAATATCGGGCGCTTCTACGGCTCGTCCTACATCGTCGATCCGCGCGGCGAATTCCTGTGCGAGGCCAGCGAGGACAGGAACGAGCTGGTCTGGGCCGACATGGACATGGAAAAGGTGCGCGAGGTGCGCAACCTCTGGCAGTTCTTCCGCGACCGCCGGCCCGAAACCTACGGCGCGATATCGAGCGGGGACTACTGAGCGGAAGCCGGAGCCGCGATGCCCGCGACGCGCAGCGGGCCGTCATTTCCGGGCTTCGGCTTCAAATTTCCCGGGCGATGACGTGGAAAAAGGTGCCGGTGACATGGCCGCGCCGCCCGCCGCCGGCGCCGAGCGGCCGTTCCTCCCCGTCGAAGACCGTCAGGAAGGCGTCGTCTACGCCTTCGTCCCGAATCGTCGCATAGTGGAATTCGTGGCCGCGCACCGCCGTGCCGGGCCTGCCCAGGGCGCAGTCCCGCGTCACCATCGCCCGCCGGTAGCCGAGATGCAGCTTGCGTTCCCGGAAACTCGTGCGGTGACCGAGCAGGCCGGCCATGGCGTGGACCGCGCCCTCCGAATCTTCCAGAGTCTGCCCGAGGACCATGTAGCCGCCGCACTCGCCATGGACCGGACGCGATTCGGCAAACGCCCGCAGTCCGCCGAGAAACCGGCCGGCCGCCGCGATCCGCCCGGCATGGAGTTCCGGATAGCCGCCGGGCAGCCAGCAGGAATCGCATTCGTCCGGCGGCGCTTCGTCGGCAAGCGGCGAGAAGCGCACGATTTCTGCACCCTGCCGGCGCCAGGCCGCCGTCATGTGCGGATAGATGAAGGAGAATGCGTCGTCGTCGGCGAGCGCAATCCGCCGGCCGGGCGGCTCGGGCGCGCCGGTCGCGCGCTGCCCCGCAACGGGACCGGTCCCGCGCGGCGGTCTGGCCAGGGCTTCGATTCTGTCGAGATCGACGGACGTCGCGACCTGGGCGGCAAGGGCGGCGATCTCCTCATTCAGATCGGGCCGTTCGCGCGCCTGCACAAGGCCGAGATGCCGGTCGTGGAAGGCGAATTTATCGCGGCGCGGCAGCCAGCCGAGCCGCGCAATGCCGGCGGCGGCCAGGCCCTCTGTAGCGGTCCGCAGATGGCGTTCGCCGACAATCCCGTTCAGGATCGCACCGCCGATCTCGAGAGCCGGATTGTATTCGGCGAAGCCCTTGGCGACGGCGCCGGCCGACTGGGCCTGTCCGGCGACGTCGACCGCCAGCACGACCGGGATCCCGAAACGGACCGCGATATCGGCCGCGGCGCCGGATCGTCCCGTTTGCCCGGCAACGCCGTCGAACAGACCCATGGCGGATTCGAGGATTATCAGGCCGTCCGGTTCGCCCGCGGAACTGAAGATTTCCGCCATATGGCCGGGCGACATGGCCCAACTGTCGATATTGGCGCACTCGGCGCCGCTGGCGGCGCTGTGAAACGCGGCGTCGATATAGTCCGGCCCGCATTTCAGCGCGCGCACCCGCCGGCCCTGCGCGGTGAGCGCCGCAATCAGCCCGACGGTGAGCGTCGTCTTTCCCGCTCCCGACCGCGGCGCGCCGACCATAATCGCCCTGGCGGTCAAACAAGGGCTCCGGCAAGGGCCGGCGCAACATGCAGCAGCCTTTCGCGGGTTTTCACGATCTCGCCGATCACGACAATGGCCGGCGGCTCGATGGCGCGGCGGCGACGGTCTTCGGCGACCGCGCCCAGGGTCGATATCAGAATTTCCTCGTCCGACCGGGTCGCCGAGGAAATGACCGCGAGCGGCGTCTCCGGCGGCATGCCGCCGGCGATCAGCCGGTGGGCGATGCCGTTCAGCCGGCGCAGCGCCATGTAGAGGACCAGCGGCTGGCCCAGCGCGGCGAGCGCCGCCCAGTCGGTCTCCCCGGTATCCGCCGCCTCGTGGCCTGTGGCGAACACCACGGCGCGGTTGACGTCGCGCAGGGTGGCGGGGATCGACGCCACCGCCATCGCCGCCAGGCCGGCCGTGACGCCGGGGATGATCCGAAAGGGAATTTCGGCCTCGGCGAGCCGGAGCATTTCCTCGCCGCCCCGGCCGAAGACCATCGGATCGCCCCCCTTGAGGCGCAGCACGCGCTGGCCGGACCGGGCGAGGCCGATCATCCGGGCGCACAGGGCGGCCTGATCGATGGAATGGACCCCGGCCCGCTTGCCGGAAAAGATCCGGTGCGCCTCGGGCCGCGCGAGATCGAGAATCCGGTCGTCGATCAGCGCGTCGTGCAGGATCGTATCGGCCTGGTGCAAGGCGCGGATCGCGTTGACGGTAAGGTATCCCGGATCGCCCGGCCCGGCGCCGACCAGCCACACGGAACCGGGCTCGAAGACCGGGCCGCCGTCCAGCATGCCTTCCAACCGGGCGCCGATCATCGGCCGCCCTCCCCCGGATGACAGCAGTGCAGCCGGCGCCTATTTCTCTCGCCATGAAACCCGACCGACCGCTCAAGCGCGGCTGGACCACCGGCGCCTGCGCCGCCGCCGCCGCCAAATCGGCCTATACCGCGCTGATCACGGGCGCTTTCGAAGATCCCGCGACGATTTCTCTGCCGCGCGGCGAGCGGGTCGCCTTCGCCCTGGCGCGCCAGGAGCTGGCCCCGGGGTCGGCAATGGCGGCTATCGTCAAGGATGCCGGGGACGACCCCGACGTGACCCATGGCGCGCTGATCGAAGCCACGATCCGCAGGTCGGACGGCGGCCTCCGCTTCCGGGCCGGGCCGGGCGTCGGCACGGTAACCAAACCGGGCCTGCCGGTCGCGCCGGGCGAACCGGCGATCAATCCTGTGCCGAGGCAGATGATCTCGGCAGCCATCGCCGAGGTCGCGAAGGTCCACGCCGCGGCCGGCGACGTCGAGGTCGAGATTTCGATACCCGGCGGCGAGCGCCTCGCCGAAAAGACGATGAACGGCCGGCTCGGCATCGTCGGCGGCCTGTCGATCCTCGGCACGACCGGGATCGTCGTGCCCTATTCCTGCGCCGCGTGGATCCACTCGATCTACAGCGGTATCGACGTCGCGCGGGCGACCGGGCTGACCCATGTTGCCGGCGCCACCGGCTCGACCTCCGAAGCCGCCGTCCAGCGCCATTACGGTTTGCCCGAAAGCGCGCTCATCGACATGGGCGATTTCGTCGGCGGCATGCTGAAACACCTGCGCAAACATCCCGTGCCGCGGGTCACCATCGCAGGCGGCGTCGCAAAGATAACCAAGCTGGCCCAGGGAATGCTCGACCTGCATTCCGGCAAGGGCACAGTCGACCGGGCCGCCCTTGCCCGCGTCGCCGAAGGCGTCGGCGCGAGCGAGGCCGCCGTTGCCGCCATCGGCGAAGCCAACACGACGGCGCTCGCCTTCCGGATCGCCGGGTCCGAAGGGCTGGCCCTGGGCGACGCCATCGCCGCCGCGGCGCGCCGGGAGGCGGAGGCCGTCGTCGCCGGGGCGGACATCGCGATCGACGTGCTGATCTTCGATCGCGACGGCAGTCTCGTCGGAAAATCTCCTAATCAGGCGCATTCCGGCGGACCTCCCCGGTAGCGGCGGCGGTACTCCGGATCGTAGAGCGCGCTGTCCTGAAAGTCGTCCGACGTCAGGACCGGCCCGACCAGAATTGTCGCCGTCCGCTCCATCGGCGCGTCTTTGGCCAGCGCCTCGATGGTGCCCAGCGTGCCCCGGACGATCCGCTCTTCCGGCCAACTCGCCCGGCAGACGATGGCCGCCGGACAGTCCGCCCCGTAGTGCGGCAGCAGCGCCGCAACGACCCGGTCGAGCACATGGACCGAGAGATGGATTGCCAGGGTCGCGCCCGTTGCCGCGAAGGCTTCGAGCGATTCGCCCTCCGGCACTTTCGAGGCCCGGCCCGAGGTTCGGGTCAGGACGAGCGACTGGGCGACGCCGGGCAGGGTCAGCTCGCGCCGGAGCGCAGCCGCAGAGGCCGCGAAGGCCGGAACGCCCGGCGTCATCGTATAGGGAATGCCAAGCCGGTCGAGCCGGCGCATCTGTTCGCCGGTCGCGCTCCAGACCGAAAGATCGCCGGAATGCAGCCGGGCCACATCCAGGCCGGCCGCGTCCGCAGCGCTGATTTCGGCGATGATTTCATCCAGGCTCATCGGCGCGGTATCGACGATTTTCCCATCCGGCGGGCAATGCGAAAGAATATCGCGGTGGACCAGAGAGCCGGCGTACAGGCACACCGGACAGCGGCCCAGCAATTCGCGGCCCCGCACCGTAATCAGGTCCGGCGCACCCGGCCCGGCGCCGATGAAATGAACGGTCACGATCCCTCTCCGCGCGCCACCGCGCAGGTCACACCGCTATGCGCAATCCGCGGGAGCAGCAGGCGCGCATTGCGCCCGGCCGCGGCCAGCGCCGCCGCTTCGGAAACCGCTGCCAGCCCGGTCGCTTCCCGCGCTGCCGCCGAAGGCGTGGCGCACAGCGGCTGGACGGCGTCGAGCGCCGAACGGCATACGAGCTTTACAGGCAGGCCCAGCTCTTCGGCTGCCCGGGCGATGCCGGGCTCGCCCGACTTGAACGCCGGAACGGCCAGCGCGTCGATCTGCCCGGGCGCGAGTCCGGCTTGCGCCAGCGCCGCGCCGACCGCGGCGCAGATCCGGGATGCCGGACTGTCGCGCCGGCATCCGATCCCGACGGCGATCACGGCTTTACCGCCTGCAACTGGGTGACGGTCATCGCCGGACGAAAGCCCTGCAGGCCGCCGATCCGGTCGAGCCGCTCGACCGACAGCCGGGCGAGCGTAGCGTCATTCTCCTTTACGAAGGCGCTGAGGACCCGGTCGCTGTCCAGCGTAACGCTGTTCGCCACCAGCCGGCCGCCGGGCGGCAGCGCGTGCCAGGCCGCCTCCAGTACGCTCGCGTCGGAGATGCCGCCGCCGACGAAGACCGCATCCGGCGTCGGCAGGCCGCTCAGCGCGCCCGGCGCCTCGCCGACGATAACTTCGAGCCGCGGCACGCCGAACGCGGCGGCGTTTTTCCGGGCGAGCGCCGCCCGGTCCGCGCGCCGCTCGATGCCGACGGCGCGGTTGGCCCGATGGGCGAGCAGCCATTCGATGGCGACCGAGCCGGAGCCGGTCCCGACGTCCCAGAGCAGTTCGCCGGCCCGCGGCGCGAGGCTGGAAAGCGTCACCGCCCGGATTTCCCGCTTGGTCAGCATGCCGTCGGTCTCGAACAGGGAGTCGGCGAGGCCCGCGCCGGCCGGGACGACCCGCGCGTCCGGCGCCGCCTCGACGGCAATCGCCATCAGGTTGAGCCGCGCGACGTCGGTCAGGTCGAAAGCGTCGGCGCGGCATTGGCGGACCCGCTCGTTCGTTCCGCCCAGGGCTTCCAGCACGATCATCCGGCTGGCGCCGAAACCGTTTTCGGCGAGGAGGCGCGCGACGGTTTCCGGCGTCTTCCCGTCAGCGGAAAGGACGATGACCCGCCGGTTCGGTTGCAGATGCGGCAGCAGCGTTTCTGGCGGTGGGCCACACAGCGAGACGATTTCGGCATCCTGCACTGCCCAGCCCAGCCGCCCGGCGGCCAGGGCAAGCGATGACGGCCCAGGAAAGACCGCCATCTCGGCTGCTGCAATGCTTTCGGCGAGCACCGAGCCGATGCCGTAGTGGAACGGATCGCCGGACGCGAGCACGACGACCGGGCTACCGCGCAGCGCCTCGATCTCGGGGATGGCGTCGCGGATCGGACTCGGCCACGGCACCGCCCGTCCGTGGATCAGGCTTTCGACCAGCCGAAGATGACGCCGGCCGCCATAGACGACGGCAGCCTCCGTAACCGCGTGCCGGGCGGCAGCAGACAAGCCCTCGACACCGTCCTCGCCGACTCCAATAATCGACAGCCATCGCCGCCCGGGAGGGGCGATTTTCGACGGTTCGGGAGACGATAAGGGTGTCACGGCTGAAAGTCCTTCTGCTCGGCGGTACTGCCGAGGCGAGCGCCCTTGCGGAGCGGATCGCAGAGGACGAGCGGTTCGAAGGCACCCTGTCGCTTGCCGGTGTCACCCGGTCGCCCAGGGCATCGCCGCTGGCTATGCGAACGGGCGGCTTCGGCGGCGCGGACGGGCTCGCGGCCTGGCTCTGGCAGCACGATATCGACGCGCTGATCGACGCCACCCATCCCTTTGCCGCCGCCATGTCCGCCAACGCCGCGGCCGCGGCGGCAGCGGCGTCCGTGCCCGCCATCGCCCTGCTCCGGCCGGCCTGGCAG
Source organism: Rhodospirillaceae bacterium (assembly GCA_009840595.1). GTDB lineage: Bacteria > Pseudomonadota > Alphaproteobacteria > Bin65 > Bin65 > Bin65. The sequence continues at coordinate 153,235 of VXNK01000165.1, forward strand.
GAACAGCCGGGCGACCGCTGGATCCGCGTGCCGGACATGCCGTCCGCTGCCGCCGCGCTGGGAATTGCGGCCCGCACCGTGTTCCTGACGATCGGCCGCAAGGACCTGGTGCCGTTCCGCGCCGCGCCGCAACATCGCTACATCGTCCGCAGCGTCGATCCGCCGCCGCCGGACCTGCTGCCCGAAGGCGCAATCTTCATCGCGGCGCGCGGCCCCTTTGCGCTGGAAGACGAAGAACGGCTGCTGCGCGAATACCGGATCGAGACCGTCGTCACCAAGAATTCCGGCGGCACGGCGACCGCCGCCAAGCTGGCCGCAGCGCGGCGCGCCGGCCTGCCCGTCGTGATGGTGGAACGGCCGCCGGTGGCCGGACCGACCGTACCGACGGTCGAGGAGGCCTGGCAGTGGCTGGTTGCGCGTCATCGGGAAGCCGCCCCGGCCCGGCGCGGCGTGTAGACCCAAGCGCCCTCCCCGGCCCGCGGAATGCTGCGCGTCGCGCTCGATCCGACGATCACCAGGGTGCGCATGTCCGCCATCTCCGGCGCCGCCTCGGCGAGCGTTGTGACGACGATCTCCTCGTCCGGCCGACTGACCGCCGTGGCGAAAACGACCGGCGTCTCGGGCGCGCGCAACTCGCGCAGCAGGGCCAACACCTTGCCGAACTGCCAGGGCCGCGCCTTCGAGACCGGGTTGTAGAAGGCCATCACGAAATCGGCCCCGGCCGCGGCGCGAATCCGGTGCAGGATCGTCTCCCACGGTTTCAGATTGTCGGACAGCGAAATGGCGCAGAAATCGTGACCGAGCGGCGCGCCGGCCCGGGCCGCCGCCGCGGTCATCGCCGTCACGCCGGGCACGACCGAAATCCCGCAATCCGGGCCGCCTTCGGCCTCGACCGCCTCGAACAGGGTCGCCGCCATGGCGAAGACGCCGGCGTCTCCCGACGACACGATGGCGACCGTCTCCCCCTCCGCCGCGAGCCGGAGCGCCGTGCGGGCGCGGTCCAGTTCTTCGCGGTTGTCCGAGGCGTGGACGATCTGGCCGTCGCGCACCGGGATGCGCGCCAGATAAGGCCCGTAGCCGACCAGGTGGCGCGCATGCTCAAGCGCGTCGCCCGCAGCCGGCGTGCGATGGCAGGCGTCGCCCGGCCCCAGCCCGACGACATAGATATGCCCGCTCACGAGGTCGCCCGCCCGCTCGGCACCAGCACCAGCGAGAAATAGGGCGCGTCGTCGGTCGGCATGTCGGAGAGCCGGACGATGCGTTCGTCGGGCGTCGACCCGTTTTCGACATAGATCGCGCGCTCGCTCAGCCCGGCCCGGTCCAGCGCCCGCCGGACCTTCCCGAGATGCCGGCCGACCTTCATGACGACCGCTGCGTCCGCCGCCTTCAGGCGCGCGGCAAGCGTATCCTCGTCCAGGGTGCCGGCGAGCACCGAAAGGCAATCGTCGCCGCGCGTCATCGGCGCGCCGGCCCGGCTCCAGCAGGCCGCCATTGCCGTCACGCCGGGCACGATCTCGGTCTCGTACCGCGCCGCCAGCCGGTCGTGCATATACATGAAGGAACCGTAGAACAGCGGATCGCCCTCGCACAGCAGCGCAACATCGCGGCCGTCGTCGAGCGTTGCCGAGAGCCGCGCCGCCGCTTCGTCGTAAAACGCCTTCATCGCCTCCCTGTAGGCCGCCGAGCGCTTCGGAATCTCGGTCGTGAAGGGATAGGTGAAGCGCAACTCCTCGATATCCGGCGCAAGATAGTCATCGGCGATGCGCCGGGCGTGGCCGGTCCGGCCCGACCGGGCGAACCATGCGACGACCGGCGCGCCGCGCAGCAGGCGCGCCGCCTTGATCGTCAGCAATTCCGGATCGCCGGGCCCGACCCCGAGGCCGAGCAGTTTCCCTGCACCGTCCATACCCAAATCGTTCAATCCGGGCCGCGCAATCCCACAGGATCGCGCTGCGAAAAGCCGTGAGTCGGATCGGAAATCCGAAGCCAAGAAGCGCCCCCCCTTCCCTTGGGGGAGGGGGTCAGGGGGAGGGGTATGCGGCTTGCGCCGCCGTACCGGGTTCGGACGACGGTACGGCGGCAGGCG
>VXNK01000106.1:0-2241 GCA_009840595.1 Rhodospirillaceae bacterium
CACGCTTTTGGGCTCGTTGTAGCGTGGGCTGCGTGTTTTCTATACGAGCCAGTCCGGGCACCGCGACATTGTCGGCGTACCCCTCCCCCTGACCCCCTCCCCCAAGGGGAGGGGGGATGCATTGCTTTGCCGGTCGGGATCAGACGGGAAGGACGCCCGCGGGGCGCTCCCGGAGGCGCTCCGGGCGCAGTTCGGGCGTTGGCAGAGGCCGATATAGGCGACAGAAATCAGGACGTCAAGGAAAAAATTAAAATAATAGGTGAAAATACTAGATTGCGCTTCAGCGCACTATTTCCCTTCCGGGTACAGCACCATCTGGGTCTGGGTCACCAGCGCCGCCAGCTTGCCGTTCTCGCCGGTCAGCCTTGTCTGCCAGACCTGGGTCGTGCGGCCCTTGTGCAGCGGCGTCGATTCGGCGGTGAGGGTCGAGCCGACCGGGATAGCGCGGAAAAAGTTGGTCTTGCTCTCGATGGTGGTCGTGCGCGCGCCGCGCGGCATGTTGGCGACCGTGCCGATGGCGCCCAGCGTATCCGCCACCGCCATGATCGCCCCGCCGTGCATGGCGTCCGCCGAGGTGCTCAGCGCCGCGCGCGCCTCGACCGTCGCGACGACCCTGTCGGGATCGACATCGACCAGTTCGATCCCGAGGGTCCGCGCCATGGGGACGGTATGCTCGGTGAACAGCTTCGTCAGTTCGGCGCTCACGCCGCCAGTTCCTCTTCGACCCAGTCCAGCCGGTCTTGGCCCCACCACATCCTGTCGCCGACGAAGAAGGTCGGCGCGCCGAACACGCCTTTCTCCACGGCTTCGTTCGTGTTGGCGATCAGCGCGTCCTTCACGTCCTGCCGCTGGATGCCCTCGACATAGGCGCCGGCGTCCAGGCCGGCCTCCTCGAGCGTCTCGACGATGACCGCGGGGTCGCCGAGATTCTTCGCGTCGCGCCAGATGCCGTAGAAGATCGCGTCGTTGTAGAGGTCCAGCTCGCCGCGCTGACGGGCCAGGACCGCGCCGCGCATCAGGGGCAGCGAGCTGAAAATGAAATACGGGTTCGGCCGCAGGGGCACGCCGTATTTCCGGGCATAGTTCGACATGTCGAAGAACATCCACTTGCCCTTGGGCTCGATCTCGACCGGGGTCCGGTTGCCGGTCGCTTTGAACACGCCGCCCAGCAGCATCGGGCGATAGTCGATCGTCGCGCCGGTGCGGGCGGCGATCTTCTTCAACTCCCAGTAGGCCAGATAGGCCGTCGGGCTCTGCACGTCGTACCAGAATTCGACGGTCTTGCTCATGGGCGGACGATCTCCTGCGGAGGCGTTACCAGGGTTCGGCCCAGGGCCGCATGTCCATCTCGAACGTCCAGGCCGTCCGCTTCTGGCAATGGATCTGCCAGTACATCTCCGCGATATGGTCCGGCTGCAACAGGTTGTCGTCCCAGTCCCGCTCGGCGATCAGGTTCGGCATCAGCTCGCGGGTCCAGGGCGTGTCGATCGGGCCGTCGATCACGGTGTGGGCGACATGGATGCCCTTCGGCCCCAGTTCGCGCGCCATCGCCTGGGCCAGCGCCCGCTTGGCCTGCATGGCGCCGGAAAAGGCGGCGAAGCCGGCGGCGCCGCGGACGCTCGCCGTCGCGCCGGTGAAGACGATGGTGCCCCGGCCGCGGGGTATCATCCGTTGCGAGACCTCGCGCCCGACCAGAAAGGCGCTGAATGCCGCCATTTCCCAGACCTTGTAATAGACCCGGGAGGTCGTCTCGCCGATGTCGAAGCGCACATTGGCGCCGATATTGTGGACGCAAACCTCGATCGGGCCGACGGTGCCCTCGATCGTCTCGACAAGCTCGGCGACCGCCTCTTCCTTGCGGGCGTCGGAGGCGAAGGTATGGATCTTGCCGCCGAGGCTCTCGATGTCGGCCGCGAGGTCTTTCAGCCCGTCGGCGCGGTCGCGCCGGGTCGCGCAGATGGTGAAGCCCTCGCGGGCGAAGCGCCGGGCGACGGCGCTGCCGGTCGCCGCGCCGGCGCCGACGATCAGGGCGACGCCGGATTGGACGGCTTGGGGGCCGCCGGCCTGCGGATCGGCCATGATTCCTCCGCTGCGTAGTGGAAGCGCGGCGGAGAGTAGGGCCCGCCGCCGGCCGGATCAACCGGACGGCGGGGGCAGCGCAAGCCGCATGCGCGGGGCGCAGGGCCGGCGGGACGAGGTGAGGGGCCTGGTGAGCGGGTTGCAGCGCCCGTTATCACCGAC
>VXNK01000106.1:2251-36175 GCA_009840595.1 Rhodospirillaceae bacterium
TCAGTATTTTTTTTCACTCCCGCTCCTTCCTGTGCGTCGGGTTGCGGTTGCTGGGGGGGGGGTGTGGGGGCCCGGCGCGCCCGGCCACCCCGCGCGGGCGCCCCCCGCGCCTCAAGCCGCATGCGCGGGGCGCAGGGCAGGCGTCAGTAGGAGAGCGGCCTGGTCAGCGTCTTCCAGCGCGCGTTCTCCACGACGGCCAGGTAGGCGTCGGTCGAACCCTGGTGATCGTTCGGACCGAAGGTGAGCGGCGGGCCGCCGAGCGTCATCTCGAAGCTCTTGATGCTCTCCATCGCCTTGATGAAGCCGTCGGTCGTCAGGTTCCTGCCGGCGCGTTTCAGGGCCTCCAGGAACAGAATGCCGCTGCCGTAGCCGAGCTGGGCCGCGCCGTTGTGCGGCTTGCCGGCGTATTTCTGGTAGGCGTCGGCCCAGGCCTTGTGCTCCGGGTTGGTGGTATCCGGATAGATCATCTCGAACGACGTCATGGCGTAATAGCCGTTCATCAGGCCCTTCTTGAAGCCCGAGACGATCAGGTCGTAGGTCGCAATGTTGCCGACGAAGGTCGTCTTCCAGCCCAGTTTCTTCGCGGTCAGGAACGGGCCGATGGTGTCGGTGATGATCGTTCCCATCATGGTGACCTGGCAGCCCGCCTTGCGCAGCTTGGTGATCGCGCCGACGAAGGATTTTTCGCGCGGGTTGTGCGCGGACTCGCCGGCGAGCTTCAGGTTCAGCGCCTTCAGCTCATCGTTCACCGCCTGGGAGATTTCGCGCCCGTAGTCCGTGTCCTGATACATGGCGCAGACTTTGTTGAAGCCCTTTTCCTTGACGAAATAGTTCGTCGCGGCGCGCATCTGGTCGTAGTAGCTGGCGAAGGCCAGGAACTTCATCTTGTGAAAGGGCTCGATCATCTGCCGGGACGCCGTGAACGGCACGAAATTCGGCACGTTCGCCTTGATCTGGCGCGGCAGGACGGCGTTGTTCATCGGCGTGCCGAGCGCGCCGACCATCGCGAAGATATTGTCGCGGTTGAGCAGCTTGTTCGCCGCCTGGACGGCCTTCGGCACCTGGTAGCCGTGGTCCTCGACGATAAACCTGATCTTGCGGCCGTGGACGCCGCCCTTTGCGTTCGCTTCGTCGAACGCCATCCGCGTGCCGGTGGTGGCGCCGACGCCCCAGGGTGCGACCGGGCCGGTGAGCGCCGTATGGCTGCCGACGACGACTTCCTTGTCGGTCACGCCGCGGGTCTGGGCGGAGGCGGCGCCCGATGCGATCAGCGCGGCGCCCGAGACGCCGGCCAACAGCGCTTTCATCTTTAGTTTCATGGGGTTCCTCCCTTTGACAGGCTTGTTCAGGAGCGGGCGGCGCCGCGGCTCGTCGGGCCGGATTTCGCCGCACGGTATGTGGATCGCAGGTTACGCCGCCTCATACATCGAGTCGATCAAATCCTTGTATTTGGCGCTCACGAAACTGCGCTTGAGCTTCATGGTCGGCGTCAGCTCGTCGTCTTCCGGCATCAGCACCTGTTCGATCAGCCGGAAGGCCTTGATCTGCTCGACCCGGGCGAAATCCCGGTTCACCGTGTCGATCTCGGCCTGGATCAACCGCTGCACCGCGTCGGCGCGGCACAGGCTGGCGTAATTCGAGAAGGGCACGTTGTTGTCCTGCGCGAATTTCATCACCGTGTCTTCGTCGATCATCACGAGGCAGGACAGGAATTTGCGCTGGTCGCCGACTATGACCGCATCGGCGATGTAGGGCGAGAATTTCAACTGGTTCTCGATTTCCGACGGCGTCACATTCTTGCCGCCGGCCGTGATGATGATGTCCTTGATGCGGTCGGTGATGCGGAAATAGCCCTGGTTGTCGACCGAGCCGACGTCGCCGGTGTGCAGCCAGCCGTCGACCACGGTTTCCGCCGTCTTTTCCGGGTTGTTCAGGTAGCCCTTGAAGACGTGGGGGCCCTTGATCAGGATCTCGCCCCGTTCGGAGATTTTCACTTCGGTGTTCGGCAGGGCCAGGCCGACGGTGCCGACCTTGAATTCGTCGGGCCGGTTGCTCGTGGCGACTCCGGTATTCTCGGTCTGGCCGTACAGTTCGACCATGTTGATGCCGAGCGCGAGATACCAGCGGATCAGGTCCGGCGAGATCGGCGCCGCGCCGGTGGCGGTCCAGCGCGTGCGGCGCAGGCCGATCATGGTCTTGACGTTGTTCAGCACCAGAAATCCGGCGATTGCGTAAAGCAGGCGGTCCCGGATACCCGGCGCGCTGCCTTCGATGCGGTGCTCGGCCAGGCGCGTGCCGACGCCGATCGCCCAGTCGTAGAGGCGCTTGCCGATCCAGGTCGCGTCCTGCATCCGGATCGTGAAGGTGGAATAGAATTTTTCCCAGACGCGGGGTACGGCGAACAGGTAGTGCGGCGCCACTTCGCGGACGTTTTCCGCCACGGTTTCGGGGCTTTCGGCGAAGTTGACGACCGTCTTGTAGGCGATCGACAGGAACATGGAAAACCCGCGCTCGGCGATATGGCACAGGGGCAGGAAGGCGAGCTGGTTGTCGCCCTCCCGGAAGTGCAGCATCGCGCTCGCGTTGCTGACCTGGAAGATGACGTTCCGGTTGGAGATCATGGCGCCTTTCGGCGGGCCGGTGGTCCCGGAGGTGTAGACCAGGATGGGCGTATCGTCCGGCGCGGAGCCGTCGATCCGCTCGTCCCAGGCGGCCGGGTTGTCGCGTCCGTACTGCCGGCCGAGTTCGAGCAGGTCGTCCCAGCTCATGGTCATCGGATCGTCGAAGTCCCGCAGGCCTTCGAGATCCATGATGATGACTTTCCGCAGCGTCGGCACCCGGTCCCGGACCTGGAGATACTTGTCGAGCTGCTCCTCGTTCTCCACGAACAGGAAGGCCGAGCTTGAATCGTTGACGATATATTCGAGCTGTTTGGCCGAATCCGTCGTGTAGACGCCGCTGCTCGACGCGCCGGCGCAGATCGCGCCCAGGTCGGCGAACATCCATTCCTTGTTGGTCTCGGACAGGATCGAGACGACCTCGCCGCGCGCCAGCCCCAGCGCCATCAGGCCCTGGCCGGCGTTGCGGGCCGCCTCGCCGTAATCCGCCCAGGAGATCGAGCGCCAGATGCCGAGGTCCTTCTCGCGCATCGCGACCTTGCCGGCCTCTTCCGTGTAGCGCTTGCGGAACAGTCTGGGCAGCGTATCGCAGCCGTCGAAGAGGATGCTCTCTGGTGTCGTCGTACCGGTTGGGCCGTCCATGCCGTCTTCGTCTCCCGTCCTCGTCTGCCGGGCCGGCTCAGCGCCAGGTCTTCTTGCGGCGCCAGCGTTTCTTGCCGCGCACCGCGTCCTTCTTGACGCCGAGATAGAACTCCTTGATGTCGTCGCTCTCGAGCAGGCGGCCGCATTCGTCATCCATCACGATGCGCCCGAGCTCCAGGACATAGCCGTAGTTGGCGGTTTGCAGGGCCATGTTGGCGTTCTGCTCGACCAGCAGCATGGTGACGCCCTGTTCCTCGTTCAGGCGCCGCACGATGCCGAAGATTTCCTTGACCAGGAGAGGCGACAGGCCGAGCGACGGCTCGTCGAGCAGCATGAGCCGGGGCCGCGCCATCAGGGCGCGGGCGATGACGAGCATCTGCTGCTGGCCGCCGGAAAGATAGCCGGCCTGCTGTTCCGCCCGCTCCTTCAGGATCGGGAAGTAGCCATAGACCATGTCCAGATCTTCCGCGACGGCGGCCCGGTCGCTGCGGGCGAAGGCGCCCATCAGCAGGTTCTCGCGCACCGTGAGGAAGGGAAACACCTCCCGGCCCTCGGGGACATGGGCGATGCCGCGGCGCGCCACCCAGTCCGGATCGCGGCCCTGGATTTCGGCGCCTTCGAAGGTCACGCTGCCCTTTTGCGGGTCCATGACGCCGCTGATCGTCTTCAGGATCGTCGTCTTGCCGGCGCCGTTGGCGCCCAGGACGGTCACGATCCGGCCTTTGGGCACGTCCAGGCTGACGCCGCGGATCGCCATGATCGGGCCGTAGTAGGTCTCGATGTTGCGCACGCTCAACAGGGGATCGGGCAGGGAATCGGGCAGGGTTTCGGCCATCGCCTCACGCTCCCAGATAGGCGCGCAGCACGTCGGGATGGTTCTGGACCTCGTCCGACGTGCCTTCGGCGATGGTCCGGCCGTCGTTCATCGCCATCACCCGGTCGGAAACCTCCGTCACCAGCGACATGTCGTGTTCGACCATGAGGATCGCGATCCCCAGGTCGTTCTTGATGTCGTCGATCCAGAAGGCGACGTTTTCCGTTTCCTCGACGCTGAGGCCCGAGGCCGGCTCGTCGAGCAGCAGCAGCTTCGGTTCGGTGCACAGGGCGCGCGCCAACTCGACGACCTTGCGCACGCCGTAGGGCAGGTTGGCGATATACTGCTCGCGGTAGGGCTGGAGATCGAGAAAGTCGATCACCTCCTCGACCTTCTCGCGGTGCTCGTATTCGGCCCGGCGCACCTTCGGCAGGAAAGCCAGCTCCTCGAACACGTTGGTCCGGCTCTTGCAATGCCGCCCGACCAGAAGGTTGTGCAGCACGGTGGCGTGCTCGAACAGCTCGATATTCTGGAAGGTCCGGGCGATGCCGAGGCCGGCGATCCGGTGCGCCGGCGTTTCGGTGATGTCCTCGCCGCCGAAGCGGATCCGGCCTTCGGTCGGGTCGTAGATCCGGCTGATCAGGTTGAAGATCGTCGTCTTGCCCGCGCCGTTCGGGCCGACGATGGTGTAGACCTCGCGTTCGCGCACCTCGAACGACACGCTGTCGACCGCGGTCAGCCCGCCGAAGCGGATCGTAAGATCGTCGGCTGACAGAACCGCACTCACCGCATCCGCTCCGTCTTCAGATAGGCCTTCTGCCGCCGGAACGTCGCCTTGCGGTAGACCGGGAAGATATCGAAGAACAGCTTGATCTTGCGCCAGCGGCCGTAGATGCCCATCGGCTCGAACAGGATGAAGGCGACCAGGATCAGGCCGAAGATGCCGGGCTCCAGGCCGGGCTGGTGGCCGATCGACGGCGGCAGGTAATCCTTCATGATCGTGATCGCCTGGGGCAGCAGGATCACGACCAGCGCGCCGAGGATCGCCCCCTGCAGGGAGCCGAGCCCGCCGACGACGATCATCAGCAGGAAGGTGATCGAGATGATCAGGTTGAAACCGTCGGGCGCCAGATATTGCAATTTGTGGGCGAACAGGGCGCCGCCCAGGCCGGTGATCGCCGTGCTGATGCCGAAGGCGGTGATCTTGGTCCGGGCGATGTTGACGCCCATGCTGCGCGCCGAGACCTCCGAATCGCGCACGGCGACCATCGCCCGGCCGGTCGGGCTGCGCAGCAGGTTGGCGCACAGCGCCAGCACGAGGATCAGGATCGCCAGGGCGACATAGTAGAAGTCCCAGCTGTCCGGGTTGAACTGGTAGCCGAGCAGGGACGCCGGCTCGACCGCCTTGCCGTCGAACCCGCCGGTGACCGATTTCCACGATTTCAGGATCTGCTCGAGCACGATGGACAGCGCCAGCGTTCCGATGGCGAGATAGATGCCCGTCATGCGCAGGAGCGGGATCGCCAGCAGGAGGCCGATGAGGCCGGTGAAGACGGCGGCGATCGGCATGGCGACGAGGAAGGCGATGTCGAACGTGGCGAGCAGCCAGGCCTGGGCGTAGGCGCCGATGCCGAAAAAGGCGGCGTGGCCGAGGCTGACCTGGCCGGTGAAGCCGACCAGCAGCATCAGGCCCAGCCCGGCGATGGCGAAGCTGATCGCCTGGGTCAGCTCGGAGATTTCGAAATTGCCGAGATAGAGCGGCGCGGTGACCGCGGCGATGAACAGGAAACCGTAGGATTGCCAGTATCCCGCATGCTTGAAAAAGCGGACGTCCTGGTCGTAGCCGGTCTTGAAGACGAAGCGCATGGCCCGGCTACACCTTCTTGCGCTGGATCTGCGCGAACAGGCCGTCGGGCCGGATCAGCAGCACGACCAGCATGATGATGAAGCCGGATACCGGCGCGATGCTGCGGGCATACTCGCCGGGCAGATAGGCCTGGGCCAGTTGCTCGGTAATGCCGATGATGAGTCCGCCCAGCACGGCGCCGGGCAGGCTGCCGAAGCCGCCGATCACCGCCGCCGCAAAGGCCGTGATCGCCAGAAAGCCGACGTCGGGATCGAAGGTGGCGATCTTGGGCGCCAGCAGGATGCCGGCGATGCACGAAACCGCGGCGCTGATGCCCCAGATCAGCGAGATCACATACTTGACCGGGATGCCCATATAGTAGGCCGCAAGCTGGTTCTGCGACGACGCCTGCATCGCCACGCCGATCCGGGTGAAGCGGAAAAAGGCATAGAGCGCGCCGACCAGCACGACGGTGCCGAGGATGATCGCCAGTTCGGCCACGTCGAGGACCGTCCGGCCGGTCTCGTTCTCGTCGATCGTGATGACCATGCCGCCGTAGGGCGTGTCGAAGGAGACCGGATCGGCGCCCCACACGCCGCCGGCGACCGACCGGAAGATGAACCCCACGGCGATCGTCAGGATGATGACGGCAAACTGCGGCTGGCCGATGATCCGGCGCAGCACGGCGGCGTCGAGGCAGAAACCGAACAGACCCGTTATCGCGATGCCGATGAGCGCGCCGAGCCACCAGGGAAAGCCGGCGATCGCGATCAGCGTGAAGGCCGCGAACATGCCGAGCATCATGATGTCGCCCTGGGCGAAATTCACCTGCTCGGTCGCCTTGTAGATCAGCACGAAGCCGAGCGCGATCAGGCCGTAGACACAGCCTTGCGCAATCCCGGCGACCAGAACCTGGATCAGTTCCAACGAGCGCCTCCCGTTACGGCTGCCGCAGCGTTGTCGACCCCGCCGGTGCAGCGCGCGCACTTAAGCCGAGGCCACCGGCACTGTCTAGGGCAGTTTGGGGCGTGCCCGGCGGTCCGACGAAATTGTGACTACGGCTTTGCCGCCGGCGCCTTCCGGAAGCCCGGGCGCTCGTCGAACGGGTGGCCGAACGCGGCTTCGTAGTCGGCTTCGTCCCAGATGCCGATCAGGATGTTGCGCGGTTCGCCGCCGGCGATCCGGTCGAGTTCGGCGTGGGTCTTCGTGGTGCGCGCGTGGAAGCGGGTCGCCCATTCCAGGATCGCGTCGGTCATGCGGGCGCGGATGTCGGCATGGTCCGGGTCGTCGCCAAGATCGACGAGTTCCTTCGGATCGTTCTCCAGATCGAACAGGATCGGCCGGTGTTCCTTGCACCAGACGAACTTCCAGCGCGTGTCGCACACCATGACGAGCCGGGAGTCGTTCGCATGTTCGCCGAGCGCAACCCGGGCCGGGCGGGTGGCATAGTCGTATTCGGCGAAGGCGTATTGCCGCCAGCCGGAATCCGCGCCGAACAGCAGCGGCGACAGCGAACGGCCTTCGAGGATATGCGGCAGGTCCGGGCCGCCGAAATACTCCAGGAAGGTCGGCACCAGGTCGATTCCTTCGACCAGGGCGCTGCTGGCGCTGCCCCGGGTCGCGTCCGCCTCCGGGCGGGGATCGTAGAGAATGAGCGGCGTGCGGATCGACGGCTCGTGGAACAGGTCTTTCTCGCCCATCCAGTGGTCGCCCAGATAGTCGCCGTGATCGGAGCAGAACACGATCATCGTGTTCTCCGTCAGGCCCCTTTCTTCCATCCAGGCGAACAGCCGGCCCAATTCGTCGTCGATCTGTTTGACCAGGCCCATATAGGCCGGGATGACCGCGCGCCGGACATCGTCGCGCGCCATCGTCTGGCAGATGCGCGAATCCTGATAGGCCCGGTAGAGCGGATGGTCCGTCTGCCGCTCGGCGTTGGAGCGCACCGCCGGCAGGATATCGTCGGTGTTGTACATGGCGTGGTAGGGCGCCGGCGCGATATAGGGCCAGTGCGGCTTGATGAAGCTGAGATGGAGCAGCCAGCTCCGGTCCGGCTCCCTTGCTTCCGCCCCGGCCATGAACTCCATGGCGCGGTTCGTCATGTAGGCGGTTTCGGAATGCTCGGCCGGGATGCGCGCCGGCAGGCCCGAGTTTTTCAGCAGCCAGCCGGAGAGGATCTCGCCGTCCGGCCCTTCGCCGGAATTGGCCCATTCCTCCCACGGATTGTCGGCCTCGAAGCCGAGCCGGCGCAGGTATTCGTTGTAATCCGGCGCCTTGTCGACCGAGGCGAAGGGGTGCAGCCCGTCGTCCCGCTCGAACGGCTCGAAGCCGCATTCGGCGATGCTGCGCCCGATCGGCGAGTCCGGATCGATGCCGAAGCGCGCCATGCCCTCCCGGTCCGGCACCATGTGGGTCTTGCCGACCAGGGCGCAGCGCACGTCCAGGTCGCGCAGATGGTCGCCGAGCGAGAGTTCGCCGACGCGCACCGGGAACGCATTCCAGGTCGCGCCGTGGGACCGGCAGTAGCGCCCGGTATAGTAGCTGGCGCGCGACGGGCCGCAGAAGGGCGACTGGACGTAGGCGCGGTCGAAGCGGACGCCGCGCGCGGCGAGCGCATCCAGATGCGGCGTGTCCAGCGTCGGGTGCCCGGCGCAGGACAGATAATCGAAGCGCAGCTGGTCCGCCATGATCCACAGGACGTTGCGTTTTCGGCTCATGGGCGGCTTTCGGGTCGGTTGTCGGGAAACGGGGCAGGGCCGGCAATCGCACCTTCGGCAGGGAAGGGCAAGGGCGCGTATGGCGCCGGCCCCCGGCCGGCCCGGCAAACGAGAGGGATCGAGCCTGCGGGCGCCACGGAGGGGAGAAAATTCGCGGCCCGGCAGTCAGTCGGTTTGGAATCGTGCGATACGCCGCAGCCCGGCATCCCTCTTATTGTCACCCCGGACGGAGCGGAGCGACGATCCGGGGCCCAGGGGCCACAGGCTGAAGTCTTTCGGATCGGCCCTGGGCCCCGGATCAAGTCCGGGGCGGCAAAACTGGATTCCTGGGCATCGACGAACTGGCGACGCTTGCAGTTTTCACCGTCTGAGAAATATCGGGTGCTGCTACCTTGAAAATTAATTTTACACCTTGTAAATAATGCAGGTTCAAAACTGCTCTTCGACCGGAGGCGTTATGGCCGATCGCATCGGACCCGAAACCCGGAACCCGCCGATCCATGCCGAGGTGCTCGCCGCGGCGCAGCTCTTGTGCGGGACGGCGGATTGGACATTCAGGCTTGTGGATGTCGTTCGCGCTCTTTCCCATCTGAACGAACGCTCGGTCCGCACCCATGTCGCCAGCCGGTGTTGCGAGAACGCGCCGGAAAATCATGCCCATCGCTGGCCGTATTTCCGCCGGGTGGGCAGGGGCGTTTACGAGATCCTGCCGGCGTATCGCGGAAGCCGGCCCGGCGGCACGGTAACCTACGACCGGTCCGTAACCGACGACCCAACCGGCTATCCGCTCGCAGCCCGCGATTCGGCGCAAAGCGAGGGAAGGTCCGCCATCCATGCCGTCGTCGCAGAGAGCGAGGGATGGTTCGTCGCCGAATGCCTGGAAGTGGCGGTCGTAACGCAGGGCCGGACGCTGGATGAGACGCTGGCGAACCTGCGGAGCGCGCTGGCGCTGCATCTCGACGACGAAGAACTTTCGCGGACCGGCCTCTCCCCGGCGCCGCGTCTCGCGGTCAGTTACGAAACCTCCGCCGTCGCCCCCGAATGGCGCGCCCGAAGCGGCTGACCTCGCGGGAGGTGCTGCGCATCCTCCGGGGTTTCGGCTTCGAGACCGTTTCGATCCGAGGCAGCCATGCCAAGCTGGTGCGCGTAACGGCGGCAGGCACGCGACAGGTCCTGACGGTTCCGATCCATTCGGAATTGTCGGTCGGCACGGTCCGGGCGATCTACCGGCAGGCTTCCCGGTTCATCGATAGCACAGAATTACAGCGCAAATTCTATTCCGGTTGAGGCGCGGCAGCGCCCGGCCCGCGGCTACTTCCGGAACTCGATCTTCTGCACGACGATGTCGCGCAGCGGGCCGGTGACGGTCACCTTCAGGGCCCAGATGCCGTACATGTCGAGCTTCATCCGGAAGCCGTAGGCGCCGGGCGTGCCGGCCGGGGTTGCGGTCGACGCGCGGATATTGTGGGCGCCGGGCATGGTCGGCATGTCGGGTTTCACGGCCACCCTGGCGCCTTCGATAGGCTTCTCGCTCTTCCTGCCGCTCAGGTGCAGCATGCAATCGTAGACCAGGTTCGTCGCGGTCTCCTTGCACTCGATCTTCACCGCGGCCCGGTCCTTGGCGAGCGCCGGCCCGGCCGAAAGGGCGATGGCGGCCAAACCCGCAAAAACGATTCTCATGGCGTTTCCTCCCTGGGCGTTTCCTCCCTGCTGACGCCGAGATAGGCGTCGTGCAGATGGCGGTCCGCGGCCAGTTCCGCCACCGTGCCTTCCAGAACGATGCGGCCGCTCTCGATCACATAGGCCCGATCCGCGATTTTAAGGGCCTGGCGCAGATTCTGTTCGACCAGCATGATCGTCAGGCCGCCGGCGCGCAGCCGGCGGATGATAGCGAAGATTTCGCCCGCCGTCTTGGGCGCCAGCCCGAGCGTCGGCTCGTCCAGCATCAGGAGGCGCGGCCGGGCGATCACGCCGCGGGCCAGCGCCAGCATTTGCGCCTGGCCCCCGGACAGTTCCGAGCCCGGCGCCTCCAGCCGGTCCTGCAGGATCGGGAAAAGGGCGGCAACGTCGGCAATGGCGGCGTCGATCTCGCCGGCCGAACGCAGATAGGCGCCGAGGCGGAGATTTTCGCGCACGCTCAGCCGGCCGAAGATATGACGGCCTTCCGGCACCTGGGTGATCCCGGCTTCGATGATCTCGTGCGGCGGCCGGCCGGCGATGTCCCGGCCCTCGAAACGGATCGTGCCCCCGGCCGGCTTCTCGATGCCCGAGATCGCCCGCAGGGTCGAACTCTTGCCCGCGCCGTTGGCGCCGATCAGGGCGACGATCTCGCCGGCGGCGACATCGAGGTCGATGCCCTGCACCGCCCTGATATTGCCGTAGCTGACGGCGAGGCTGCGGACCTCAATCATCGCCGTCCTCGCGGCCGAGATAGACGTCGAGGACTTTCGGGTCGCCGAGCACGCGGCCGGGCGGGCCCTCGGCGATCTTGCGGCCGAAATCGAGCACGCACAGCCGGTCGCAGATGTCGGCAATCAGGTCCATCTTGTGCTCGATCACGATCAGCGTCCGGCCCGGCGCCGCCACCGTGCGGATCAGGTCGGCCATCTCGCGGGTTTCCAGCGGCGTCATGCCGCCGGCGGGCTCGTCGAGCAGGAGCAGCCGCGGCTGCCGGACCAGGGCCCGGGCGATTTCCAGCCGGCGCTGGTCGGGCAGGGGCAGGTCGCCGGCAAAGGTGTCGCGCCGGGCGGCCAGGCCGGTCTGTTCCAACAGCGCCTCGACCTCTTCGCAGCGCGCGCGCTCCCTGCGTCCGCCGACGGCCAGGATATCGCGCATCCCCATGCCGGGGCGCCGGTGCTGGGCCAGCCAGACATTGTCGAAGGCGCTCATATGCGGGACCAGGCGCAAATTCTGAAAGGTGCGGGCGAGGCCCATTCCCGCGATGCGCTCGGGCCGGACACCGCCGATCGGCGCGCCGTCCAGGCGGATTTCCCCCGCACTCGGCGGATAGACTCCGGTCAGCACGTTGAACAGGGTGGTCTTGCCGGAGCCGTTCGGCCCGATCAGGCCGAAGACTTCGCCTTCCTCGACACTGAGGTCGATCGCGTCGAGCGCCTCGACCGCACCGAACCGCCGGCCGATCCCGCTAATTTCCAGCAGCGCCATGGGTTTCGGTCCGCCATCCGCGCAGCATCGTCCGCAGCCGGTGCACGCGGCGCTCGTCGAGGATGCCGCGCGGCATGAAGATCAGAAGGACGGCCACGAGCCCGCCGAACACGATCATCCGGTAGCCCTGGACCCATTCGACGGCTTCGAGAAACCCGACGTCGAGCAGCACGCCGAGGATCGGTCCGACCGCCGTGCCGAGGCCGCCGATCAGCCCGTAGGCGAGGCTGTGAACGCCGAGCATGACATCGAAATTCTCGGGATAAACGGTCGTCTGGATATGGGCGTAAAAGGCGCCGCCGATCGCTGCAATGGCGCCGGCAAGCCCCGCCACCAGGATCTTGTACCGGGTCACGTTGATGCCCTGGGTTTCGGCCAGCAGCCTGTCTGCGCCGATGGTCCGGACGATCGAGCCGAGGCGGCTGCGCTCCATCAGGAAGAAGAGAAGCAGCACGATGCCCAGCGTGCCGTAGATCATCCACAGGAAGTCGACCGGCTCGTATTCGTTGTCGAAGCCCCAGCGGATGTTGCCGAGCCCTTCCGAGCCGTTCGGGCCGACCGGTTCGCCGTCGACCTCGACCTGCCAGGTGGTCGCGACCAGGATCAGGCGGATCGTTTCCGCAAACGCAAGGGTTGCGATGGCGAAATAGAGGCCGCGCAGGCGCAGCGTCAGGCCGCCGACGAGGGCCGCCGCCAGCCCCGAGACGAGCATGGCGAGCGGCAGGGCGAGCCAGAAGCTCATGCCGAACATGGCCGTCATGATCCCGGAGGCATAGGCGCCGATGCCGTAAAAGGCCTGCTGGCCGAAGGAAATCTCGCCACTGAGCAGAAGCAGATAGGCGGACAGCGCGATGAACGAAAAACCGCCGATATTGTTCAGCACCGTGATGACATGGTCGTCCATGATCCGGCTCCGCGCCCGCCGCTCCTAAACCCGCCTGAGCGCAGCCAGGTCGCGAGCCGCCGCCCCTTGCGCGAGCAGGCCGCCCGGTCGGAAGATCAGGAACACGAACAGCAGCAGGAAGGCGGCGATGTCGCGCCAGACCGCGCCGGCATACCACTCCGCCTGTTTCTCGACCACGCCGAGCAGCAGCCCGCCGGCGATTGCGCCGGGAACCGATCCCATGCCGCCCAGCATCATGGCGATCAGCCCCTTGAAGGTCGCCTGCAGGCCGAATTTCGGCGTGATGACCTCTTCGGTCGCCATGATGAAATAGCCGGCGACGCCGCCGATGGCCGACGCCAGGATGAAGGCGAGAAAGATCACCCGCCCGGTGTTGACGCCCATGAAGAGCGCGGCATCGGGATCCTCGGAGACCGCCCGCACCGCCAGGCCGAAGCGCGTGCGGAAGAGCAGCTGATGCAGCGCGAAGACGAGGAGCGCCGCGATGCCCAGCATGATCAGGTGCTCCTGGCGGACCGAAAGCTCGCCCAGTTCGATGAGTTCGAAATCGCCCAGCGCGGGGAACTCGTAGGTCCGGTCGGGAAAGGCGATGGTGACGGCCTCTTCGAGTTGCATCCAGACGGCGAAGCTCGAGACCATGGAGGCCACCGCCGCGCCCTTCTTGATCGCCCAGAAGCACAGCCGCTCGACATAGGCGCCGGCGATCACCGCGCCCAGGACGGTCGCCACCAATACGGCGTACCAACCGGCCTGGAACTGGAGGAACAGGAAGGTCCCGAAGAACACGCCGACCATGATCGACGGGCCGTAGGACAGGTTGAGGCGGCGCAGGACGCCGAAAATCAGCGTGAAGCCGATCGCCAGCAGGGCGTAGCCCGAACCCACGGTGATGCCGTCGAGGGTGTTCTGGATGAAATCGAGAATCCGGTTTCTCCCCGCCCGGCTTCTCCCCGCCGGCTACTCCCCATCCCCCGGGGCTGCGCCCGCGCTATGTCTGTTCGGCCGACCCCAGATAGGCCCGCTGGATCACCTCGTCTTCCTCGAGGTCGCCGGGCGATCCGCCGAAGGTCACGCGGCCCTGTTCCAGCAGGTAGAAATGGTGGGCCACCTTGAGCGCCTGGTGGACATTCTGCTCGACGAGGAAGATCGACACGCCCTCGGCGTTGAGATCGCGGATGATCCGGAAAATCTCCTCGACGATCAGCGGCGCGAGGCCGAGCGACGGCTCGTCCATCAGCAGCAGCTTGGGCCGGGCCATCAGGGCGCGGGCGACCGCCAGCATCTGCTGTTAGCCGCCCGAGAGCGTCCCGGCATGCTGCAACTGGCGCTCGTGCAAGCGCGGGAACCGTTCGAACATGTGCTCGATATCGTCTTCGATCTCGTTGTCCGAACGGCTGTAGGCGCCGGTGCGCAGATTGTCGTGAACGGTCATGTCCGGAAAGACCAGCCGGTTTTCCGGGACCAGCGCGATACCGCTCTGCACGATATGGCCGGGATCGCGCCCGGTGATGTTCCGCTCTTCGAACGTGACGTTCCCGCGGCGCGGCTTGAGCAAGCCGGCGACCGTCATCATCGTCGTCGTCTTGCCGGCGCCGTTCGGGCCGAGCAGGCAGGTGATCTCGCCTTGCGCGACGGACAGCGAGACCCCTTTCAGCGCCTCGATCTTGCCGTAGGAGGTGACGATATCCGTGATCTCAAGCATCGGACCCGCCTTCGCCGGCGCCGAGATAGGCGTCCATCACGGCCTGGTTCTGCTGCACCTCCGCTGGAGTGCCCTCGGCGATCTTGCGGCCGAAATTGAGCACGGCAATCCGGTCCGTGACCTCCATCACCAGCTCCATGACATGCTCGACCAGAAGGATCGTGACGCCGCGGTCCCGAAGCACGCGCAGGCGCTCGTCCAGTTCCTTGACCTCCTCCAGGTTCATGCCGGCCGCCGGCTCGTCCAGCAGCAGGAACTTCGGCTGCGCCGCGAGCGCCCGGGCGACCTCGAGCCGGCGCTGCTCGCCGAAAGCCAGGTTGCCGGCCAGTTCGTCGCGCTTGTGGGCGAGGTTGGAAAAGTCGAGATACTCCTCGACCGCAGCGGCGGCGCGTCGCGACCCGCCCATCCAGCGCGCGAGCGGATTGCCGGTCCGCTTCTGCTCGGCCGAGTTCTGGGCGACCCAGAGATTTTCCCAGACCGTCATGTTGTTGAACAGGCGGATATTCTGGAAGGTCCGCGCGATGCCGGCGTGCAGCGTGACGTGCGGTGGCGCTTCCGTGATGTCCTCGCCGTCGAAGAAGATCTTGCCGTCGGTCGGCGCGAAGATACCGGCGATCATATTGACGGTCGTGCTCTTGCCCGAACCGTTGGGGCCGATCAGGCCGAAGATTTCCCCGGCCTCGACCGTGAAGTCCAGTTCGTCGACGGCGCGCACGCCGCCGAAATGTTTGGACAGGCTGGTGACCTCAAGCATCGGACGTCTTTCCGAGGCCGGTCCATTCCCTCAGCTTGCGCACCACCTGGGCGCTGAACAGGCCCCGGGGCAGGAAGTTCATGACCAGGATGATCAGCGCGCCGAACATCAGGTTGCGCACGTCGCCGAGATCGCGAAGGACTTCGATCACGATCACCTGGATGAAGATCGCGGCGAACAGCGTACCCCAGACATTCGCGAGGCCGCCGAGGATCGGATAGGCGATCGCGAAGGTCGCCATGAGGATGTCGAAGTTCAGATGCTCGATGTGGGTCGTGTAGTGGGCATACAGGGCGCCCGCGATCCCGGCGATGAAACCGCCGGCGGTAAAGGCGGACACCTTCACCACGGTCAGGTTGATGCCCACGCTCTGGGCCGCCATCTCGTCTTCGCCGACCGCGCGCAGCACCTTGCCGGCGCGCGAACGGTCCATCCACCAAAGGGTGGCCAGGATGATCGCGGCGACAATCCATATGAAGGCTGCAACGTCCTGGGTCGTCCAGCCGTTTTCCGGGAAGAAGCGAATCTGCTTGAAGCCCTCACCGCCTTCCGGGCCGACGATGATATCGCCCTTGGCGATCCGGTAGTCGAAGTTGAACCAGAACAGGCGCACGAATTCGCCGAACGCGATGGTCGCGACGACCAGCATGAGCCCGCGGACCCGCAGCGCGGGGAAGCCGACGATGCAGGCCAGCACGGCCGCAGCGAGCCCGCCGGTGATCATGGACGGAATGATGTGCCATTCGGCGAGCACCGTGAGCATGCCGGCGACATAGGCGCCGATCGCCACGAAGCCGGCCTGAGCCATCGAGACCTGGCCGGTCAGAAGGATCACATAGGCCGACAGGCCCAGGATGGTGTGGACCCCGACGATCTGGACCAGGCCCCAGGTAAAGTCGTCCATCGCCTCAGTCCCTCAACACCTTCTTGCCGAACAGCCCCTGCGGACGGAACGCAAGGAACAGGAACAGCAGGAGCATGACATACATGTCGCGCTCGGTGATGCCGCGCAGGGCAAGGAATACGTTTTCCAGCCCGCCGACCAGGAGGCCGGCGACGATCGCGCCCGGAATGCTGCCCAGGCCGCCCATCACGGTGACGATCAGGCCCTTGACGGTTAGCGGAACGAAGAGCAGCGGCGACAGGACGCCGACAGCCGCGCCGATCATGGCGCCGGCCAGGCCGCCCAGGACGCCGGCGATGATGAAGGTCGTCGCGTTGGTCCGGTCGACGCTGATGCCGCAAAGCTGCGCCGCGGTCCTCTGCTGCGCGACCGCCCGGGTCGCCAGGCCGAGCCTGGTCCGGTACAGCAGCGTGAGCAGCAGCCCCATCGCGATCAGGGCGAGCAGGAAGATCGTCAGCAGGTCGCCGCGGACCGCGAAGGCGTCGCTGAATTCGATCATCGGATCGTCGATGATGCCCTGCAGCACCTCCGGGAAATCCATCGGTTCCCCGTCGGTGGCGTGGACGGCGATCTCTTCAATCAGGAAGAATGCGCCGACCGTCGCCATCAGCGTGGCGAGTTCGTAATGGTCCGGCGTGAATCGGAAGCAGATCGTATAGACGACCCAGGCGAACAGGCCCGCGGCGACCGCCGAAACCAGGAACATAAGCAACGGCGGCAGGCCGAAATCGTCGCCGGTGCCGATCAACGCCGCGACGCCGAGGCTGGCGTAGGCGCCGCCGAACGCGGCCGCAGCGTAGGCCAGGTTGATCTTGTTCATCACGCCGAAGATCAGCGTGAAGCCGATCCCGATCAGCGCGTAATACGCGCCCTGCATCACGCCGTCGGTGACCGCCTGGAGATAATCGACAAATTCCACGGGGCCGCCCTTCTTCCCGAACGGGAGCGGATGGAGTGGAGATTAAATGCGAAAGGAATCCGCCGGCGCCTTGTGTGGGGCGCCGGCGGATTTCAGTCTCTCAGCCTATTTGCGCGGGTCGTGGAGAATCTTCCACTCTTTCCCTTGCGCATGGACATAGACATACGGCTTGACGGCTTCGCCTTCTTTCGTGCGCTGGATGCCGCCGATCAGGCCGCCGGTCGACTTCAACGCGGCCAGTCCGTCGCGGATCTTGCGGCGGTCGGCCTGCACCGTGTCGGCCTTGGCCATGACGCCGGTTTTCTCGATGACGCTCTTCAGGATGAACATGTTCTCCCAGGCCGCGGCGCTGTGCAGGTCGGCGCTGCCGTTATACTTGGCTGCTCCGGCTGCCGCTTCCTTGGCCGCCGGGGTTACCGGCGCGTAGCTGGTCGGGATGATGATTCCGGCAGCCTGGCGCGAGCAGCCCCTGAGGGTCTCCATGCTCGACGAGCTGGTAAGGCCGATCAGCATCTTATACTTCACGCGCTGGCGCTTCATCTCCTTGAGCACGCCGCACAGGGTGAACGGGTGCGAGGAAATGGAGATGACGTCGGCTTTCGCCTTCTTCATCTGCCGCACCTGGGTGGTGAAGTTGGTGTCGTTGAGCAGCCACTTGACCCGGCCCTTAACCTCGAAGCCGGCTTCCGCGGCGCGCTTTTCCATGACCTGATACCAGGTGAAGCGCGAGTGGGCGAAATCCTCCTCCACGCCGCCGAAGACGGACTTGAAGCCCGGGTTTGTCTTCTTCACCCATTTGAACAGGCTCTGGTACATCTGGCTTTCGTTCGGCACGTTGCGGAACGCCCATTCCGAAATCTTCGCCAGGCCGCCCTTGATGGCCGTGTCGGTGAAGATCGGGAACTGGAGGCCCGTATCCGAAGCGTCGCCGGCCTTCTTCTGCAGGACGCCGAACAGCGGCTCGGCGACGTTCGAGCAGGTCGGGCCGATCGCCACGACGGCCTTGCCCGACGCGATGCGGCGGACGACGGAGATGCCTTCCTCGGCCTTGCAGCGGTCGTCGTAGAAGGTCACGACCACCTTGCCCTTCGTGCCGTCGCCGAGCTTGATTCCGCCTTCCTTGTTGATCTTCTCGGCCGCGGCGCGCATCACCGCTTCGGTGTTGACGCCGAACGAGCGGACGACGCCGGACTTGGCGCCGAAACCGGCGACATGGACTTCGCGATCGGCCGACACGGCGGCGCTCTGCGTTCCGGTGAACGCAAGCGCGCCGGCGGCAACTAACATGATTTGGCGTTTCACGATGCTCCTCCCTTTCCGTCGGGCCGCGGCGCGACTGCCGCTGCAACGCCCGATCAAAGTATCGATTTATCGGCCCGGAGGCAGAGCGGCCTCCGCGCAGCCGGCCGCCAGCTTACAAGGAGTGCCGCAGCTGCGTCAAATGAAGCATGGCGGCGCCATCGGAGAAACGAGGGCCGCGGCTGTCCCGGATCCGGGTTTTGCGAAGCGCCGGGGCTGGCTGGGGAACCTGGATTCGAACCAGGACCGACGGAGTCAGAGTCCGCTGTTCTACCGTTAAACTATTCCCCAGGCGTCCGTCAGGCATTCGGTCCCGGGCGCACCGCCGCACGGTTTGCCCGGCCGCTCGGACCGGTGCCAGATAGCGCCGGCAATCCCGAATCTCAAGCCCCTTGCAGCCGCACGGTACCGGCGGCGCCTGGGCCGCCCCCGGGGCCGCCCCAGCCGCGCCCTGCCTGTCACAGGTTCGTCATACGGCCTTTGAAAACCCGGCCATAAGCCTTTAGATTTTCGGCAACAGGCCGGGTCGGAGAACAACAATGACAAGCCCGCGTGCGCGGCAGTTCAACGGGAAAAGGAACCAGGCGCCCCGCACGCGACGGACCAACCGGCCGGCCTACGCGGCCATCGATCTGGGCACCAACAATTGCCGTCTGCTGGTGGCGGAGCCTTCCGCCAGGGGCTTCCGGGTGATCGATTCCTTTTCGCGCATCGTGCGCCTGGGCGAGGGCGTGGCGACGACCGGCCGCCTGTCCACGGAAGCGATCGACCGGACGATCGAGGCGCTGCGCATCTGCACCGCCAAGATGCGCCGGGCCGATGTGATCCGCGTCCGCAGCGTCGCGACGGAGGCGTGCCGGCAGGCGGCGAACTGCGACGACTTCGTGGCGCGGGCGCTGAGCGAAACCGGCCTCGATTTCGAGGTCATCAGCCCGACCGAGGAGGCGCGCCTGGCGTTGCGCAGCTGTTCGCCGCTGTTCGATCCGCGGATTCCCGGGTCCATGGTTTTCGATATCGGGGGCGGCAGCACCGAGATCGTCTGCCGGCCCGACCGGGACGCGCCGATCCGCGTCCTGTCGCTGCCGTTGGGGGTGGTCAACCTGTCCGAACGCTACGGCGTCGACCGGATCGCCCCGGCCGACTACGAGCGCATGGTCGGGGAAGCGAGCGGCCTGCTCGCCGGCTTCGAGCGGGACGAGCGGTTTCTGCCCAGCGTTTCCGCCGGCCGGATGCAGATGGTCGGGTCGTCCGGCACGGTGACGACCCTGACAAGCGTGCATCTCGGCCTGCGCAGATATGCCCGCTCCCGGGTCGACGGCGCCACCATGCGGTTCGACGATCTGCTCCGCATCGGCGGGATGCTGGCCGGGATGAGCCGGGACGAGCGCGCGGCCATCGCCTGCATCGGCGCCGAACGGGCCGATCTCGTGGTCGGCGGCGTGGCGATCCTCGAGGCGATCGTCCGGACATGGCCGGTCGGGCGCATGCGCATCGCCGACCGCGGCCTGCGCGAGGGCATCCTGCTCGGCCTGATGGCCCAGGACGGCCACCGCATCGGCGAGCGGGCGGTGCACTGATCGTCGGGATCGGCGGTCGGGCTACACGCCGAAAGGGATCGCGCTCAGGCGCGGCCCCGATCCCTGGCCGCACGGATTTCCACAGCCGAAACTCGGGGTCGCCGGGTCCGTTCCTTGCGCAGCAGCGCGATCGTTTCTGCGACCGGGCGGTTCAACGGCGCGATCCGGGCAATCGGCACGCCATTCCGCACGATGACAATATCCGCGCCGATCTCCGCCTGGGTGACAAGGTCGGAGAACTGCGCCTTTGCATCTGCGATATCGATTGTCCGGGACATGCGAGCCGGCTCCGGCGACAGTTTCGGAATATCCCGTTCTTGGGGTTCGCAGCACGCCCGGTCAAGGCCCGGTCCGGGTCGTTTTTTACACGGATCGGTTCCCCGCCGGCTGTGCGGCGGCTACGGCCCGGCACGGCCGTAGAAGTCCAGCCTCTCCTGTTTGCTGAACGCAACGTCCGGTTCCTCGAAATAGGAGAAGACGGCGACGATGCGCGCCCGGTCTCCTTCGACCGGCGTGACCCGGTGGGCCGTGTTCTTTCCCTTGAAGACGTTGAGGGTGCCGGGCGTCAGCGGCAGGGACCGGACGAAACCGTCCTCGCCGGCGAGCAAGCGGCCGACGCCCTCGTAGTTCGGGTCCGTGTCGCTCCGCAGACCGCTGCGATACTGGAACACGCCGCCGGCGAGCGGCGCCTGGAGCAGGCAGGTCGTGGTGAACTCGGCCCGGTCGAAATGCCAGTTGAGTTGTTCGCCCGCGCCGTAGGCCATGACGTTGATCCGCGCCAGCGGGTCGGCCATCTCGTAAAGGCGGGCTTTTTCCAGCGTCGCTGCAAGAAAATCGATCAGCGGCTGCCACCCGTAAACCTGCGCGATCGGGCTGTGCGGGATCTGGTCGGCGCAAACCGTATGGTTGATCGTGTCGAAGCGGCGCAGGGCGGGGTGGTCCGGCGCGACGCCCCGGATCGCGTCGTCGAAATAGATGTTGTGCTGCCGGCTGTGGGTGAAGGCGGCCGTTTCGAACAGCGGTTCGAGATCGGCGACGCAGCGCGCCAGCGCCTCGGGCCGTATCAGCCCGGGAAGGCTGAACATGCCGGTTTCGTCCAGATCCCGGCGGCACCGGTACAGCAGGTTCCGCCCGGGCGGGCTGTCGGGCCTGTCGAGCGGAAACCGGTCCAGATCGAGAATGTGTCTCATTCCCCCGGTCGTTCCCGAATGCCGTGCGCGGAACGGGCGGCGGTCGCGAGACCGGCCGCGGGGCCGCGCTATTCGTTCAGCCGGCGCGCGGCGTCAAGGGCGAAATAGCTCAGCACCCCGTCGGCGCCGGCGCGCTTGAAGGACATCAGGGCTTCGAGGACCACCCGGTCGCCGTCGAGCCAGCCGCGGTCGACCGCGCCACGCAGCATCGAATATTCGCCGCTTACCTGGTAGGCGTAGGTCGGCACGCCGAACCGGTCCTTCACCCGGCGCACGATATCCAGATAGGGCAGGCCGGGCTTGACCATCACCATGTCCGCGCCTTCGGCGATATCGAGCGCGACCTCGCGCAGCGCCTCGTCGCCGTTCGCCGGGTCCATCTGGTAGGTTTTCTTGTCGCCTTTCAGGGCGGTCGACGAGCCGACCGCGTCGCGGAACGGCCCGTAGAAGCCGGAGGCGTATTTCGCGGCATAGGACATGATCTGGACCCGCTCGAAGCCCTCGGCGTCGAGCGCGGCGCGGATCGCGCCGACCCGGCCGTCCATCATGTCCGACGGCGCGATCACGTCGCAGCCGGCCGCCGCCTGCACGACCGACTGGCGGCACAGCACCGCCACGCTCTCGTCGTTGGCGACATAGCCGTCGCGGATCACGCCGTCATGGCCGTGGCTGGTGAACGGGTCGAGCGCGGCGTCGCAGATCACGCCGATATCGGGATGCGCCTCCTTCGCCGCCCGGATCGCGCGGCACACCAGATTGTCCGGATTGGTCGCCTCGGTGCCGTCTTCGTCCTTCCTGTCCCGCGGGGTCTGCGGAAACAGGGCGATCGCCGGAATGCCCAGGGATTTCGCCTCGCCGGCGGCCCGGGCGACCCGGTCGGCCGACAGCCGGTAGACGCCGGGCATCGAGTCGATCGGTTCCGCCCTGTCCCGGCCCGCGCAGACGAACAGCGGCCAAATCAGGTCGTCCGGCGTCAGCGTGTTTTCGCGGACCAGGCGGCGCGACCAGTCGTGCCGCCGGTTGCGGCGCAGGCGGGTTGTCGGGAAAGAGGCGGTCATGGCGGATGTCCGCTTTCGTGGCCGGATTAGGGCCGAAGGCTAGGCGATCCGGGGCCGGGCGGAAATTAAGAGCGCTGTCGCACGCCTCGGCCCCGGTTAGGCCGGCGCGCCGCAGACCATGCCGAAACCGATGCCGTATTCCAGCGTATCGGCATAGACTGCGGTTTGCGGCCGGCCGCCGCGCGCTTCGGCGTGGGCTGCGGCGGCGGCGATCCAGGTGTGGAGTTCGAGGCTGCCGACGCCCGCTTCGGCCATCACGTCTTCCGGTTTCCAGCTGTCGAAGGATTCCAGGTTGCCGTTCGTCAGGACGTCGAGAAAGAACCGGTCGAATTCGGGATTGAGGCAAATGTCCTCGCGCGTCCGGCTGCCGTCGATCAGCATCTGCGCGCCTTCGAGATGCATGACCCGCAGGCGCTCCAGCCATTCCGCCTCGGTGAACGTCCCGCCGCGCTCGCCGGCGAGCTGCCAGCGCGTCACCTCGTCGGAGCCCTCGCCGATCATGGGAAAATAGCGCGTCGGATGGTGGGACATGCCGCCCGAGCCCATCAGCAGCACGCGTTTGCCCTCGAGCGCCGGCGCGGCGCCGATGGCCTGGCCGAACCGGCGCGACCGGGAGAAGCGCTGCAGGGGCGGCGCCATGACGTTGATGAAGACCGGGATGACCGGAAAGGCGTCGAGCGCGCCCAGGATGCGGTGCGCCGGCTGGGAAAAGCCGTGATCGACGGTCATGGTGTGGGAGACGCCGGGATCGAACCCGGCCGCGCGCAGATGGTCGATCAGGGCCAGGGCTTCCGTATGCGGCACGTCGAACTGTCCGGGGAAGCCGCCGATGTCGTTCACCGCCCGGCAGCTCAGGCCGATGCAGGTCGCCGGCATCCGGTCGAGATGGAATCCGCTGTAGTGGTCGGTGCCGAACAGGATGACGAGCTCGGGATCGAACGCCCGGACAGCCGCGGCCTGCTCGGCGTAGACGGCCTGGATCGCCGCATGCTCCGGCGGCTCCTTGGCGTAGCACATCAGGATCGGCGAATGGGGCAGGCAGAGAAGATAGCTGCTCATGCGGTCGCCCCCAGCGGCAGGACCGGCGCGAAGTTCTCCCCGACGAAGACCTTGGCGACCGACCGGCTGGCGAACAGCCAGCGGCCGCCGGTCCGCCGGTAGGTGTCGTCGTAGTCCTGCACCAGCAGCGGCACCGCCGGATGGGGCGGCGGGCCGTCGGCGGCGAACAGCAGCAGGATGCAGCTGCCGGCGGCGCTGTCCGCGTCGAGCCGTTCGAGGCGCAGGTTGGTGAACAGGTGGCGGGCGGTGCGGACGCCCGCTTCGGCCTGGCGTTCGGCCCGCGCGGCATAGGCGGCCCGGATGGCGTCGCGCCCGACGCTGCGTTCGCCGGCGCTGCGGCCGTACCAGCCATCCGGCGTGAACAGGTCGGCCACGGCCGCCGGATCGCCGCGGTCGATCCGCCAGGCGAACTCCGCGATCAGGGCCTCGATTTCCAGGCGAAGCAGGGGGTCGGTCATCGCGGCAGGCGCCAGTCGGTCGCCGGCGCCGGCAGGCGCCGCACCGGGTTCGACAGCCGTCCCAGCCCGGAAATCGCAACCTCGACCGGGCCGTCGAACCGGCTGAGATCGGCGGCGTGCAGCGGCCGGCCGCCGGTCTTTGCCGCGCGGAAGGCGGTGCCCATGGAGATCATGTCGCCGGCCTCCAGGGTCATGAAGCGGGAGACGAAGGCGAGCACCTCCTCGACCCGGTAGGTGTAGTGGCGGGTATTGTCGTCGGTGAAAACCTCGCCGGCCAGGCTGCACGATATGTCCAGATCGTGCGGGTCGGGCACCTCGTCCGCCGTCGCCAGCCACGGCCCGGCCGGGCCGAAGCCGTCGGCGCCCTTGTAGCGCGCGGTGTAGGAGAGGTGCTGCTCGACCTTCTGCACCTTGTCCGGGTCGTCCGGATCGGGATAGAGCGCCCAGTAGTGGACCCGGTCTTCGCCGCGCATGTCGTTGCCGGTCATGTCGTTGAAGATGGTGTAGCCGAAGACGTGGTCCATGGCCCGGGCGGGGTCGATGTCCTTGCCGTCCCGGCCGACGACGACCGCCAGTTCGGGCTCCGGATGCAGGCGGCCGTAGTGGGGGCGGACCGGGATCGGCTCGCCGTGGCCGACCAGGCAGGTCGCCGGCTTCATGAAGATCGTCGGATGGTCCGGCGCGCTGATCTTGCGGTCGTCGGCCGCCGAATTGTTGAGCGCGACGCCGATAATCTTGCCCGGCCGGCGCACCGGCGGATGCCAGGTCACCGCATAGGCCGGAATCGGGGCAAGGCCGTCCGGATTGTCCCGCGCCCAGTCCAGGGCGCGGCGCGCCCGGTTCAGGGCTCCGGGCCCGCCGCGGACGAGGTCCAGCATCGAACCGAACGCCGGGCCGCCGGTCGCTTCGAGCGCCAGGTTGAGATCGACAAGCGCGTCCTCGCCGGCCGCCGCGGCGATCCGGTCCTGTCCGTCCCAATGGATACTGGCGAGGCGCATGGCGGGCCATCCGGTTTTTCGGAGCGGCCGGATGCTTTCCGCATGGCCGTCCGCCTGTCAAGAATCGGCTGTCAAGAAGCGGGTCTGCGCCAGCAGGCGGTGGCCGGTGACCGGGCTATCCGGCCGAGGGCCGGGAATCGCCGCCGGCCGCCGGCGCAACGGAGAGCCTGTAACCGAGCGCCTTCATTACGCTGGCAAGGGTAGCAAGCGTCGGATTGCCGCCCGGCCGGAACGCCTTGTATAGCGCTTCGCGGCTGACGGACGCGGAACCGGCGACCGACGACATTCCGCGCGCCCGTGCGACATCGCCGATCGCTGCGACGATAAGATCGGGGTCGCCGTCCTCAAAGGCCGCTTCGAGATAGGCCGCCTGGGCTTCCGGAGCGGATAGCCGGTCGGCCAGATCCCAGGGTTCGGTTTCAAGCGCCATCGTCAACTTCCTTCGCCATTTGCCGCGCCCGCGCAATGTCGGCGCGCTGCCGCCTCTTGTCGCCGCCGCACAGGAGAATGACGGTCCCGTCCGGACGCCGCGTAAAATAGACCCGGTAACCGGGACCGACGTCGACACGCAATTCGCTCACGCCGCCGCCGACCGGACGCACGTCGCCGGGATTGCCCAGCGACATTCGGCGGATTCGCAGGTCAATCCGCGCAACCGCCTGTAAATCGCGAAGTTTTTCCAGCCAGTCGGAAAAGGCGCGGGTCTGCCTGATGTCCATTGAAATGTAAGATATAGTACACAGACGGTCGGCGCAAACTGCGTTGCGTTCCCTGCGACCCCGCCTATATCCGGCCCCATGGCTGCGCAAACCAACAGTCTCGGCTTTGCCAAAGCGCCCGCGCAGACGCGGGTTGCGGTGGCGATGTCCGGCGGTGTCGACAGTTCCGTCACCGCGGCGCTTCTGCACGCCGAAGGCTATGACGTGATCGGCGTCACCCTTCAGCTCTACGACCACGGCGCGGCCGTAAACCGGCCGGGCGCCTGCTGCGCCGGGCAGGACATCCGCGACGCCCGCCGGGTCGCCGAAGAGGCCGGTTTCCCGCACTATGTCCTTGACTACGAATCGCGCTTCCGGGAGAGCGTGATCGACGATTTCGCCGACAGCTACCTGCGCGGCGAGACCCCGCTGCCCTGCGTGCGCTGCAACCAGACGGTCAAGTTCACCGATCTCTTGCAGATGGCCCGCGACCTCGACGCCGACTGCCTGGCGACCGGCCACTATGTCCGCCGGATCGAGGCGGAGAACGGCCCGGAGCTGCACAAGGCCGCCGACCCGGCCAAGGACCAGAGCTATTTCCTGTTCGCCACCACGCGCGAGCAACTCGATTACCTGCGCTTTCCGCTGGGCGGCCGGCTGAAGGAGGAAACCCGCCGCGTCGCCGGCGAACTCGGCGTGCCGGTGGCCGACAAGCCCGACAGCCAGGACATCTGCTTCGTACCGGACGGCGATTATGCGCAGGTGGTGGAAAAGCTGCGTCCCGGCGCCTGCGAGCCCGGCCGCATCGTCGATCTCGACGGCAGGACGCTGGGGCGGCACGACGGCATCGTGCGCTTCACCGTCGGCCAGCGCCGCGGCCTCGGCGTGGGCGGTGCGGCGGCGCCGCTCTACGTCGTGAAGATCGACGCGGAAAACCGGGAGGTCGTCGTCGGGCCCCGCGAGGCGCTGGCGCGCCGCCGCATCGCCATCCGCAGCCTGAATTGGCTGGGCGACGGTGCGCTTGAAGACAGGGCGCCGGAGGACGGGGCGCCCGAGGAGGGGGCGATCCGCGCCGAGGCCCGCATCCGCAATACCGGCGCCGCCATGCCCTGCCGGGTCGAGGCCGGCGCGGACGGCGGGGCGACGCTGACCTTCGACGAACCGCAATACGGCGTCGCGGCCGGGCAGGCGGCCGTGCTGTACGACGGCACCCGGATGCTCGGCGGCGGCTGGATCGGCCGGGCCTGAGGCGCGGCCGGCGCGTTTCGATACGGCGCGGGCGCGCCTAGCCGGAAAGGGAAGGAAGTGTCCGCGATGCGCCCCGCTCCGACGGCGCCTCCCGCGCGGCGGCCGGCCGGACCGGCGCGGGCAGGATGCGGAAGGGCGAGCGCGCCGGCAACGCGACGGCGGAATAGACCTGCTTGGTCGCCTCGGTGAGGATCGCGCCGGCGATCAGCCCGAGCCAGCGCTCGCCGGCCCGCTCCCAGGCCCGCGCGGTCGACAGGATGGCGCGCCGGCGGATCGGCGGGGCGAACAGGGCGGCCTCGCTGCGCACGGGGGTGAACTGGGTCTCGCGCAGCAGCCGGCGGATCTGGCCTTCCGAGAACGGCCGGCCCTGGCCGAAGGGCGTGCGCTCCAGCCGGGCCCAGATGCCGCGCCGGTTCGGCGCCACGACGATCATCCGGCCGCCGTCGGACATGACGCGCCAGCATTCGGCCAGCATCGGGCGCAGGGCCTCGCTCGCCTCGACGGCATGGATCAGCAGCAGCCGGTCGATGCAGCGGTCGGGCAGGGGGAACATCGTTTCGTCGGCGAGGCCCGCGGCGACCTTGCCGCCCAGGGTCCATTGCAGGATGCCCTGCTGCGGCGGCATCAGGGCGCAGACCCGCACCGCCTCGCGGTGGAAGGTGCGCAGATAGGGCGTCGCATAGCCGAAGCCGAGCACCGTCGCGCCGCCGACATTGGGCCACATCAGGCGCAGCTTGCGCCGGATCAGCCGCCGCGCCATCAGGCCGGTCGGCGAGGCGTAAAATGCATGCAGGTCGGCAACGTCGGTCCACATGGGCGGTCCAATGCGGGGCCGGGCGGCAAAACCTCCGCGAGCCTCTATCGTCCTTCGTTGTGCGCTATCGCCGGCGCGTCGATGCCCGCCGCCTGTCCGGCGGCGCGTAGCTTCCGGTCCAGCGTGGCAAGCGGTATCTGCAATCGTACCGCGAGTTCGAGATACATCGCATCGTATGCGGACAAGTCGTGCGTGACGGCTAGCTCGAGAGCAGTGCCCCAGGTGCGGGACGGGGAGACCGGGTCGATTTCGATGGGAAGCGCTTCCAGGTTCGCGCAAATCAGCGGCCATTCCGCGACGCCGATCCGCCCCCTCCGGGTCGCGGCGAGCAAGACACTGCCGACTTCGACGGGCCAGAGAGACGGGACATACGCGCGATTATCGACGAGAGAATCCCGCAACCGGGCGGTTGCCTCGGTGGCTTCGTCGGGAAAAACCCATGCCATTGCGACCGAGCAATCGAGAACGAACGCCATCAAAACCTGCGCGCGTCTTCGATTATCCGGCGGACTGATAGCCCCCCGAGACTGTGGCTTTTTTGAAATGCCTTCAGGCCGGCAATTGCCGACTGCACTCTCTCGCTGTCGCGCGGCCGGAAGGGGATCAGTTCGGCCACCGGCCGGTTGTGCCTGGTGATGACGAACCGCTCCCCGGCCTCGACGCGCTGGAGCAGCCGCGGAAGATGGGTTTTCGCTTCGAATGCGCCGATTTCGGACACAGGGGTGCTCCTTCGACAATGCGGATTGAAACTAAACCAGTCTTAAACTGGTCTGAACTAAAAGCGCGGTCAAGCAGTAGCCGCTAAACCGGCCTCCATAGTACTCCAATCCGGCGTTCCGAATTCCCGCCGGTCGCTGGCCGTCCTGTTCTTTCCCGATCAGCAGGCTGAGCGATTCCAATCTGATGCAACAAAGCATCGGGACATTGCTGTCTCTTTTTGTTAGGTCTTCAGGCATGAGAACGACGCCGAATATCGATGACGATGTCCTCGAAGCGGCGAGGTCGATTGCGGGAGAGCGAAATCTATCGGTGGGCGCAGTATTGTCGGAACTGGCCCGCCGCGGACTGCATCGGTCGGAGACTGATCGGCGGCGTC
This sequence comes from Rhodospirillaceae bacterium, assembly GCA_009840595.1. Classification (GTDB taxonomy): domain Bacteria; phylum Pseudomonadota; class Alphaproteobacteria; order Bin65; family Bin65; genus Bin65. Next base: position 30,732 of record VXNK01000106.1, read on the forward strand.
AAAAGGGATTCCCGGTATTCGAGGTCTCCAACGACAGCACGCCCCTGACGCTCGATCATGTAGAGCGGTACAGGGACATGCCTTGACCTTTCCGCCCGATCTCAGTCTCCTGCCCGCCCTCGCGCGAGCATGGAGTGGTCGGACGGGAAGGTCCGCTCTGGCATCGGCGATTTCATTTCGCCCGGCCGATTCCCGTGGCTACCCGCGCATGAATCCGGCGATGTCCGGCGTCGACATCGAGGTGTCGACGTAGGAGAAACTCCCCTTTTCCAACGCCTCGGTCGCTGCCGCCGCCATGCCGGTCATCGCCGCGCGATAGAGCGAGGTCGCCAGGCTGATGCGCTTCGCGCCGGCCGCCGCGACGTCGGCCGCGGGAAACGACCTGCCGCCGACGCCGACCATGAAATTGACCGGTTTCGACACGGCCTGGCACACGGCGCGGACCGCGGCGAGGTCCGGCAGCGCCGGCGCCATCAGGACGTCGGCCCCGGCGCGTTCGTAGGCCTGCAGCCGGGCGATGACCTCGTCGAGGTCCGGAAGGCCGCGGATGAAACATTCGCTCCGCCCGGTGAGCGTGAAGCGGAAGCCCACGGAACGGGCGGCTTCGGCCGCCGCGGCGATGCGTTCGGCGGCCAGGCTGCGGTCGTAGAACGGGTTGTCCGGGTCGCCCGTGAAATCCTCGATCGAACAGCCGACCAGGCCCGCCTCGGCCGCCCGCGTGACGGTCCGCGCAGCGTCTTCGGGCTCGTGGCCGAAGCCGTTCTCCAGATCGCCCGACACCGGGAGATCGACCGCGTCCGCGACCGCGCGGGCGTGGTCCATGGCCTCGTCGCGCGTCACGTCGCCGTCGCGTCGGCCGAGGGTGCCGGCAAAGCCGCCGCTCGTGGTCGCCAGCGCCTCGAAGCCCAGACCGGCCAGGATGCGGGCCGAGCCGGCGTCGAACGCGTTGGCGAGGATGAAAGGTTCGTCGCCCATGTGCAGGGCATGGAAGCGCTCGGCCTTTTCGGCCTGGGTGGGACGGTCGTCGGTCATGGGTGCGACACTCTCTGAAGGAAACGGACCGGTTCGAGGGTTGCCGCGCCGATGCCCGTCTGTCAACGGATCGCGCGGCCCGCTTCCGGCGCCTGCCGAAGAAGTTTGGCCCACGAAGGTCGGCCCGCGAAGGTCGGCCCGCGAAGGTTGACCCACGAAGGTTGGCCCCGTCCCGGCGCGGTGCTAGATAGCGGCGGCGTCCCCTGCGCTACCGGATAGGCCGCGATGTCGAAGCTGGAAATCGTCCGCATACCCGTGCTGAACGACAACTATGTCTGGCTGGCCCACGAGCCGGAGCAAAATCTGACGGCGGTCGTCGACCCCGCGGTCGCCGACGCGCCGCTCGCCGAGGCCGCGCGGCGCGGCTGGGCGATCACCCACCTCCTCAATACCCACCATCACGGCGACCATACCGGCGGCAACCGCGAGATCAAGGCTGCGACCGGCTGCACCATCGTCGGCCCGCGCGCCGACCGCGACCGGATTCCCGGCATCGATATCGAGGTCGGCGACGGCGACACCTACGATTTCGGCAACGCCCGCGCCGAGGTCTTCGACGTGCCGGGCCACACCCGCGGCCACATCGCCTATTGGTTCGCCGGCAGCGACGCCCTGTTCTGCGGCGATACCCTGTTCCTGCTCGGCTGCGGACGCCTGTTCGAGGGCACGCCGGCGCAGATGTGGAACAGCCTGGGCAAGCTGCGCGCCCTGCCGGACAGTGCCATCGTCTATTGCGCCCACGAATACACCCAGGCCAACGCGCGCTTCGCCGTGACGGTCGATCCGCAGAACGCCGACCTGACCGCCCGGGCCGCCGAGATCGATCGGATGCGCGCCGCCGGCATCGCGACCGTGCCCGGCCGGCTCGGCGTCGAGAAGCGCACCAATCCCTTCCTGCGCGCCGACGACGCCGGCGTCGCCGCCGCGGTCGGCCTCGCCGGCGGCTCGCCGGTCGAGGTCTTCGCCGAAGTCCGGCAGCGCAAGGACGTGTTCCGGGGCTGACCCGGCCCTTTCCCTAACCCCGACAGGCTCCCACAGCCGCTACAGGATCGATCCATGAAACTGTTCGCCGCCCTGGCCTCCCCCTTCGTGCGCAAGGTCCGCATCGTCGCCATGGAATGCGGCCTCGCCGACCGGATAGACCTCCAGGTCCTCGCGACCGCTCCGCACCAGCCGGACGCAGCGCTGGCCGCCGCCAACCCGGTGAAGAAAATCCCGACGCTGGTGACCGACGACGGGGCGGTGCTCTACGATTCCGGCGTCATCACCGACTATCTGAACGCCGAAAGCGGCCATCGGCTGGTGCCGGAGTCGGGCGCGGCGCGCTGGACGGCGAAGCGGCAGGAGGCGCTGGCCGACGGCCTGCTGGATGCCGCCGTACTGTGCCGCTACGAAACCTTCGTGCGGCCCGAAGAGAAACAGTGGGACGGCTGGATCGACGCCCAGATGGGCAAGATCGACGGGGCGTTGGAACAGATGAACGCGGAAGTGCCGGACCTCGGCGACCCGGCGGCGGCGGAAACGGGCCTGGGCGCGATCGGCTTCGGCTGCGCCCTCGGCTATCTCGATTTCCGTTTCCCCGACCGGGACTGGCGCGGCGGACGGGGCGCGCTGGCGGACTGGTACGCGGCCTATGCCCGGCGTCCGGCCATGCAGGCCACAGTGCCGAGCGGGTAGGGGTGCCGAGCGGGTAGAGGCACAAGCGGGGCGGCCCGTGCCCGGCGCACTCACCCTCTACTGGGCGCCGACCTCGCCCTTCGTCCGTCTGGTCATGGCGGCGGCCCACGAGTTGGGCGTCGCCGGCCGGTTCCGCCTGATCGAGGCGACGGTGGACAACATCGTCGATGTCGTATCGCCGGTAAATCCGCTGGCGCAAATCCCGACCCTGGTGCTCGAAGACGGCGCCGCGATCTACGATTCCGCCATGATCGTCGCCTGGCTCGATGCCCGGTACGGAGGGGCCCTTGCCGAACCGCTGGGCGGCCGGGGCGCGGACAGGTGGCGCATCGCCACGCGGACCGCGGCGGCAACCGGCCTGATGGACGCCGCGGTCGCCGAACGGCATCTGGCGCTGCAGCCCGACGGCCACCGGCCCGACGGTTTCATCGAACGGTTGCGTGCCCGCCGGATACGCGTGCTGGGCCATCTCGCTGGCGGCGTTGCGCCCGCCGATGCGCCGGTGACGACCGACGCCCTCGCGGCGGCCTGCGCGCTCGGCTATCTCGACTTCCGTTTCCCGTCGGAGGACTGGCGCGGGGCGCATCCCGCCCTGGCGGATTGGTTCGCCGCGTTCGGCCGGCGCCCCTCGATGCAGGCGACCGCGCCGGACGCGCCGGATGCGCCGCCGGCCCCGACTGCGGCCTCGGCGGCGGCAAAAGCACCGGGCTGATCGTGCCGGCGCCGCAATCCGGATGGCGCCTCGGCGTCGATATCGGCGGCACCTTTACCGATCTCGTGCTCGCCGCGCCCGACGGCGCCCTGCACACCCACAAGCTGCTCTCCACGCCCGACGACTACGGCAGGGGCATCCGCGACGGCGTTGCGGCGCTGCTCGACCGGCGGGGGCTCGAACCGGCCGCCGTCGGCCGGGTCGTCCACGGCACGACCGTCGCGACCAACGCCGTACTGGAAGGCAAGGGTGCGCTGACCGGGCTCGTCACCACGCGCGGCTTCCGCGACGTGCTGGAGATGCGCCGCCTGCGCATCCCGGAGATGTACACGCTGAACTATCGCCGGTCGGAGCCGCTCGTCCCGCGCCGGCTGCGTCTGGAGGCGGACGAACGGATGGGGCCGGAAGGCCAGGTCTGGCGGCCGCTCGACGCGGCGAGCGTGGAAGCCGCGGCCGGGCGGCGGGCGGCGGCCGGGGTCGAGGCGGTCGCGGTCTGCCTGCTCCACGCCTACGCCAACCCGGACCACGAGCGCCGTGTCGCGGCCATCCTGCGCGGCCGGCTCGGGGAGGAGGTGTTCCTCACCTGCTCCAGCGATCTCCTGCCGGTCATCCGGGAATACGAGCGGACCAGCACGACGGTCATCAACGCCTATCTCGGCCCGGTGATCCGCGGCTATCTCGGCCGGCTCCGGGAGCATCTGGACGGCATCGGCGTGACTGCGCCGATCCTGGTGATGAAATCCGACGGCGGCATCATGAGCGCCGCGGCCGCGGCGGAGAAACCGGCCTATATCGTCGAGTCCGGCCCGGCCGCCGGCGTGATCGGCGCGGCCCACGCCGGCGCGCGCGACGGGATCGCCGACTGCATCACCCTCGACATGGGCGGCACCACGGCCAAGGCCTCGATCGTCGAGGCCGGCGAGGTCGCCCGGACCGGCGACTACGAGGTCGGCGCCGGCATCAACCTGTCGAGCAAGCTGGTCATGGGCGGCGGCCACGCGCTCAAGCTGCCGGTCATCGACATTTCGGAAATCGGCGCCGGCGGCGGCAGCCTGGTGCGGGTCGACGCCGGCGGGCTGGTCCGGGTCGGGCCGGACAGCGCCGGCGCCGTACCCGGTCCGGTCGCCTACGGGCAGGGCGGCACGGAGCCGACCTTCTGCGACGCGGTGCTGACCCTCGGCTGGCTCAACCCGGACTATCTGGTCGGCGGCGGCCTCGCCATCGACGCCGGGGCTGCGGCGCAGGCGGTCGCCGAGCGGATCGCCGCCGTGCTCGGCCGGGACGTGCCGGACGCCGCCCATGGCATCCTGGAGGTCGCCTGCGGCACCATGATGCGCGCGGTCAAGGCGGTCTCGACCTACCGCGGCCGCGACCCGCGCGATTTCGCCCTGTTTGCCTTCGGCGGCAACGGCCCGGTCGTGGCGGCGGCGATCGCCGACCTGCTCGAAATGACGACCGTGGTCGTGCCGCCCAATCCCGGCGTGTTCAGCGCCTACGGCCTGCTGCTCTCCGACATCGAGCAGGAAGCGGCGCGCAGCCATCTCGCGCTGCTTTCCGAAACCGGGCCGGCGGCGCTGGACGCCCTGTTCCGGGATCTCGAATCCGGGCTGACGGTGGACATGGCGGCGGAAGGGTATGCCGCCGGCGACTATGCCCTGCGCCGTCTCGCCGAACTGCGCTACGAGGGCCAGGCGCACGAGCTGGCGGTTCCGGTGCCGGCGGGGCCGGACGGACTGCCCGACACCGCGGCGATGGCCGCCGCCTTCGGCGCCGAGCACGAGCGGACCTACGGCCACCGCGCCGATGCCGTCGCCGTGGAAAGCGTCACCCTGCGCGCGGTCGCGACCGTTGCGGTCGACAAGCCCGCGCCGAAGCCGAAACCGGGCGGTGCGAATGCCGGCAGCGCCCGGCCGGCCTTTTTCGGCGCGGCCCGGCGGGCGGCCGGCCCCGGGGGGGCGCGCGGCGGGCGGGCCGGGCCGGCCCCGCGGGGGGCGCCCGGGGGGGGGGGGGAAGAACCGCGCCG